>UQOC01000019.1 GCA_900542565.1 uncultured Eubacteriales bacterium
GAACAGGAATATCCTAAACTAAAACGACAACACAAGGAGTTTGTCAAGCAAAAACCTACAGAGTTTGTCAAGCAAAAACTCCACAACAACTTGACACGGCCCCCTGTCCGGCCATTGTTTGACATTTCCTCCAAAAGAAACTATGATGATAGTAACACTTTAAAGGAGGAAATTTCATATGGCAGAGCAGATAAGATATGACCTCAGCGACCTGGGAACTCCGCTGTTCTCCAGCCGCTCGTCACAGGTTTTCCAGCTCCGGGATCCGGATAAGCTCCTGAAACTTTTCAGGCCCGAAGTGGATCAGCACTTGATTGATAATGAAGAGATAAACACGACCGCAACCTTTGAAAAAGGTATTTCTGCCGTAGAATGTTATGGCCAGGCGCAGGTTGACTGCCCGGACGGCTTGGTGAGATCGGGACTTATAATAAAAAAGATACCCGGCCAGACCCTGATCGCCAGGGCCATGAAAAAACCTCTGACGGTTTTTTCTGCCTCCGGTACCATGGCTGACCTGCACATAGCCATGCACAACACCCACACCGACAAGATACGCAGCTATAAAGAGCTGGTCAGGACCTCCCTGGACACAGTCATCATGTCTTTCCTCACCGGGGAAGAACGGGCTCAGATACTGGCCCGCCTTGACGCTCTGCCCGACGGAGACTCGGTGCTGCACCTGGACTATCACCCGGACAACATCATGTCCGATGGACAGAATATCAGCGTGATCGACTGGATGACATCGGCTTCCGGCGCTCCGGCGGCAGATGTGGCCGCCACCCTCTACCTGCTCAACGAAGGAGAGATGATACCGGGGCTCAGCCCGGCAGTGGCCTCTGTACTGGAATTTCTGCGGAAGTCCATATGCAAGAGCTATCTGAAAAAATACAAAGCTATCTCCGGCATGACCGACGAAGAAATCCGGCCCTGGAGGCTGCCTTTCCTCATAGTGCGCCTGTCCATATGGTCCATAGACAGCGAAATAGACGATCTCCGGCGCAAGATCAGAGAGGAACTGGCAAGATAAATGAGTGACTTTGATAAGATCTGCAAAAAAGTACATAAGATCCTTCCCGATGCAGCCGTCACCGAGGAGAGAGGCTGTATCGTCCTCCGAGGCGAGGCCGACGACTGGAAGTCAATAGTCAGGGCGGGAGAAGCCGCCGTAAATAAGAAAAAATATCTCGGCGTCATCAACGATATAAAACTGCGCGGTTTTTCCGAAGAAAAGGAAGAGCCTCCTTTCAGAGACCGGGCTCTTGACGGCCTGCGCCCCGATGTGCTGGTCATCGGCGGAGGTATCACCGGCTGCTCAGCTCTGCGCGAACTTTCCCGCAAATCACTTGACTTGCTGCTGGTGGAAAAAGGTCCCGATGTGGCTTCCGGCGCATCCAAAGCCAACGGAGGTGTCGTCCATGTGGGTATCAATTTTTCTGCAAGTTCCCAGAAACACCACTATAACCAGATCGGCAACGCCATGTACAGACAGCTTTCCGAAGAATTGGATGTGCCTTTTGAGCAGAAAGGCCAGGTCATGCTCTGCTGTGACAAATGGGAAAGGCTGCCCGTGTGGTTTCTGTGCAAAAACGGCCGGCGTCTTGGCATCCCCGGCGTCAGGTACATGAAGCGGGATGAGCTCAGGTCCATCGAGCCCCATATTCCTGATTTTGTAGACGGCGGCATGTATATGCCCATCGGCGGCATTACCAGCCCTTATGAAATGACCATCGCTATGGCGGAAAACGCCGTCAAGAACGGCGCAAGTATCTCCTTAAATACCATGGTCGAATCAATGAAAGTTGAGGGCGGCAAGATCGTAAGCGTGACCACAAACAAGGGAGTCATCTATCCCAAGATCGTCATCAACGCCGCCGGAGTCCACGCCGACCAGATAGCAGAGATGGCCGGCGACAGGACTTTTACCATCCATCCCCGCCGGGGCACGGACATCATCACCGACAAAAAAGCCGGCTACATGGTCAGGACCAGTATGGCCAAAGCTCCTTTCAGCATATTGCCCCAGGACAAATCCACCGTCAGAGGCGTGCCTTTTGGCAAGATCAGACTGCTGATAAACTCCTTTAACGGCAGCAGCCACACCAAAGGCGTAGGCCTCATCCACTCCATCCACGGCAATATGCTCATCGGCCCCAATGCTGTTGAAACTCCTTACAGGGAGGACACGGCCACTTACAGGGATGAGGTTGAGAGCATAATAAAAATGCAGCAGAAGCTGGCCCCTGAGCTGAAAGCCAGCGATGTCATAGCATATTTCAGCGGCGTGAGAGCCGCCACCTACGAAGAAGACTTTGTTGTCCGCAAAGGGATATACACCAAGAACATACTGGAAGCGGCCGGTATCCAGTCGCCGGGAGTGACTGCGGCTCCTGCCATAGGTATCGACCTGGCCAGATGGTCGGTGGAGCTGCTTGAAGAAGATGGCGCCGCCGTCACCGACAATGAAAGCTTTGACCCTGTGCGCAAGGCCCCGCCGAGGCTCAGGGAAATGAGCGAAACTGAGCGGGACGCCCTCATCCGGCAGAACCCGGATTACGGAGTCATCGTCTGCCGCTGCGAAGAAATAAGCAAGGGCGAGATCCTGGACGCTCTCCGCTCCGGCCTGTGCGTGCCGACTCTGGACGGCATAAAGCGCCGTCTGAGGCCGGGCATGGGCAGGTGCCAGGGCGGCTTTTGCTCACCTCTGGTCATGGAGATCATCGCAGACTACCTGGGGGTGCCTCTTTCTGAGGTTAAGAAAAACGGGCCTCTGTCTTACATGACATTGGGCAGTTCCAAAGATCTTCAATCTGCCGTAACTTCACAGGACAAGTGATACTGCAGGAGGGCCGTATATCCCGTCAGGCCATGCAATGCATGGCTTATTCTTTCCTGTGGAAAAAGATGATCGATGCCCTGCCCTGTCCTGCCCCAATAGAAAAGCCTCACTTTACACCTGATTTCAGGCAAATAGTGAGACTTTTTGTTTATCCGTCTTTGCCGCAGCAGAGATCCTGCCAATTCCAATGGCCTGACACCACATATCGAGTACAGGGAACCATATGAAACCCGGCACGGCTGTCCTTATCCTGGCCGCTGCATCAATTTTTACTTCATCATTTCTTCCATGAAGATCCCCACAGACGAACCCAGCTTAACCGGAACGCCGAGACGGTATAATGTCCTTTCTATGGCTGCCAGGGCGCACACCAGATCGTGGATGTCAGCATTACCCATGTGGCCTATCCTGAACATTTTTCCCGCATATGCGCCAAGTCCTCCGGCAACGATGATACCTTCTTCCTGCACCATTGATCTGAACTTGTTGTCATCAACTCCGTCCATATAGAGTACATTGGACAGAGTAGGCGCTTCATGGCCAGCTTCTGCCAGGATCTCAAAGCCCAGAGATCTGAGGGCGGCTCTCATTGCAGCCCCCTGTTTTTCGTGGCGTGCAAACCTGTTTTCCAGTCCCTCGTCCATTATGATCTGAAGGGATTCTTTCATAGCCCAGATCAGGTTTACTGCAGGAGTGGCAAAATATTTGGAAGGATCATCCATGATAGGGATCCATTTTTCATAATCCACAAAGTATTCAGGGATAGTCTCTCCCAGGCTCTTTCTTCTGGCGAGGGATTTTTCGCCGGCAAAGACCAGCGCCAGGCCAGGACATACGCCGAAGGCTTTCTGAGAAGCAGTCAGAAGAACATCTATATGCATTGAATCCACATAAGATCTTGCGCCGGCTGTTGCCGCCACGCCATCTACTATGTAAATCGTGTCCGGGAATTTTTCGTGCATCATCTTGCCTATCTCTTCTATGGGCGCAAGTACGCCTGTGGCCGTGTCCACATGGGAAACCGTCATGGCAGCATAATGCTTTTCGCTCAGCTTCTTTTCTATCTGATCTATTGGCACGATCTTGCCCCACTGGCTCTGTATGACATCCACATTGAGGTTTTTTCTCTTTGCCACATCTATGAAACGGTCGCCGAAGTAACCATGAGAAACGATGAGGAGATTGTCTCCCGCTTTTGTGTTATTGGCAATGGCCATTTCCATGGCAAGGCTGCCGCTGCCTGCGATCACAAAAGCCTGTCCGCTGCAATCCATCAGCGTCTTGAGGTTTTCAATGACCCACTTGTAATCTTTGACAAAGTCAGGATCTCCAAAAGCGCATGTGTCGCGGCCCATCTGATCCTGGATACTTCTCACCGTAGGCGTCGGCCCCGGTATCATTACGATTTTTCTGTTTATCATTTTTATCCTCCTTTTAAAGAACAAATTTATATCCTCTGTTTATGTTTATCACATCTCTCAGCAGGGCTGCAGCAGCGGCCTCTGTTCCCGATGCGCCGCCGGCCATCAGCAGTTCTCCGAGTGTATCCGAAACAAAGCGGACAGCTTTGTTTTTTCCTCTGACGCCATGGAAAAAATCGTCCGGCCCCACAGCCACCGGACCTGTCCACAGGTCAGTCCTGCCGTTTTCTCTTTTGACTGCCCTGCCCATGAGCCTGTATCTGTATCCTGCTTTCTTCGCTTTCTGTATATCCTCTGTGGTCAGGCCTGATATTCCCTGCACCTTCACATGGTCCAGAGAGGCTTTAACCCCCATGTGCATTTTTGCCAATATCAAAAGTTTTATGGCCGTATCGTATCCTTCTATGTCAAGAGAAGGGTCAGCCTCTGCGATCCCGGACCTGACGGCATCTTCGAGGGCCTCCTGCAAACTTATCCCTTCTTGTTCCATCCTGTCAAGTATATAGTTTGAAGTCCCGTTAAATATCCCCTCTATTGTCTTGATCCGGGCTCCTGCCATGTCTGCCATGCCGCCGTTGACGGCAGGAAGGGCTCCGCCCGCAGTGCATCCGGCAGCAAACTGGACTCTGCGGCTTTTGGCCAGTTCTGTCAGTTCATCAAATGCCAGGAGCACGGGACCTTTGTCTGCCGTGACCACATTTATGCCGGCAGCCAGCAGTTTTCTGATAATATCAAGGCCCGGCTGGCCCGTCTTTTTGTTGGTGGGAGTTGCTACGACAGCCAGGTCTGTGATCCCTGAGGTTATGACGGTATCTGCGCTGATATTTGCGGAAAATCCGCCAAACCCGGACAATTCTGTGCCTGTTTTTGAAAAAGCTGCAAGTTCATCTGTATCTATCCCATTTTTATCACATATCCCGCCGTTACGGCCTGCAACGCATATCAGGCTGACCGGCAGCCCATTCCCGGCAAGAAGATCTTTTTTCTCAGCTATGAGGCGGACAAATGCCTTACCTACGCCGCCGTATCCGAAAAGCGCTATATTCATCTTATCCTCCTCTCATACTTGCCATGATTATCATACACCATTTTAAGAAAAACTTCATCAGTAATTTATCATGTTTAAAATTTTTATGGTATAATTAACCCATGACTTGTGCGGAGGCGGCAGCGGCAGATCCTCAAAATGCCGGCCTCCTCCCGCCAGATCCGTTGCAAAGGAGTTTAACATGAAGACCGACAGGCTTTTTAAAGAAAATGTTTACCTCAGAGAAACCGATGCCTGCATCACTGGTGTCTATGAAGAAAAAGGAAAGACCCTGGTCACCCTTGACCGTACCATCTTTTTCCCCGCCGGAGGCGGTCAGTCGTGCGATCTGGGCACCATAGCCGGATACCAGGTCAAAGATGTATTTGAAAAGGATAATGACATTTTCCATCATGTGATCTGTGATCCATGCGACCTTATGGAGGGCAGCCATGTGGAACTCATCATAGACTGGGATAGAAGGTTCGACAATATGCAGCGTCATTGCGGAGAACATATACTAAGCGGGATATTCTACAGAGAATACGGCGGCGTCAACCGCGGTTTTCATATGGGTGACCAATACATGACCATAGATATAAGTCTGGAAGACGACCCTTCCTTTACGGAAGTAACATGGGATATGGCCCTTCATGCCGAGCTTGAGACAAATAAGGTCATATGGCAGGATCTTCCTGTGGTATCCCGTCACTTTGAAACAAAAAAAGAAGCAGAATGCCTGCCCATGCGCAAGGCATTAAATATAGAAAAAGATATAACCATAGTATGTGTCGGTTCTACAGATGAACCGGCTGACTGCGTTGCCTGCTGCGGCACGCATCCTTCCACCGCCGGACAGGTTGGGATGGTCAAGATATACAAGGTGGAAAACAATAAGGGCATGTTCCGTATATACTTTGAGGCAGGCCAGCGGGCTTTTTCCAGATACCAGCGCCAGCACGACACCATTACGGCTTTGGAGAACAGCCTTTCTGCCGGCGGAGACGACCTACTCCAAAAATACAGATCTCAGCAGGAAAAAAACAGTCATGCGAGAAACAAGCTCCACTTCCTGACCAAAGAGGTGCTGCGTCGTGAAGCTGCCGATCTGAACAGCCTGCTTGAGGCAGCCTCCGGCATCATACCGCCAAGGCGCTACTCTATCCTCTCGGCAGATGATCTTGCTGCCCTGTGCAGGGATATATCTCCTCATGCAAAAGAGATCGCCTTTCTCATCCACCAGCCTACCAACACGGTATTTCTGTGTTCTGACGGCCATATAGACTGCGGCAGGCTGGTCAGAGAAAACGCCCATATTTACGGAGGAAAAGGCGGCGGCAACAAGACACTGGCACGGGCCATCTTTTCCAAGGATGAGTACATTGACATCTTTATAGATCTGATAGAGAAACATCTGCGCTGATGAGACTGCCGCACACTTTTGCACGACAAAAAAACACACCTTGAGGCCTGCGCCGCAAGGTGTGTTTTTCTTTAATATCAACTTATCACATACACATTAACCGATCTGGCTCCCCATGTGTAGCATTGGCTGAGATCTTCCATATAAAGATCCACCGTCTTTCCTTTGATGGCTGACCCCACATCGTTGGCTATGGCATATCCATACCCCTCGATATAAAGGAGCGAGCCCAAAGGTATCAGGTCCGGGTCAACAGCACATGTTCCGTAGGTGCATGCAAGTCCGTAAGATCCATGGGGATTTCCGGAAAAGTGATACGCAACTGCCCTGACTCCGCTGTACATGGTCTTGTACTGGAGACCGGACGGAATACCGGAGGAAATGTTCATTCCTATCGAAATGATCTGATCCTGCTTCTCCGTTAAGACCTCAGATTCCGTAAGAGTCCTTGAAGCTTCAACGCCGTCGATATAAGTCACAAGATAAGTATTTTTTGTTTTTCCGGCGGCGCCTTGCTGCGTTACTTCTTTGTCTCCTATGGCAAGGCTGTAGTCATTCACATAACGGACTTCATAATCTGTGGTGACTTCTTCTGTCACATAGTCCGTCGTGACCCTCTTTACCTGAAGCTCATCGCCTTTGACAAGCACATGATCCATAGCAGGCTCGACGATATCGTCTTCTCCGACGGTTATCCCAAGCTCATCTATGAGATCTTTTACCGTAACAGGCATGGTCGTTACCACTTGAGTACGGCCGTCTGCCGTTACAGGGATGTCCACGGTCTTTTGAATGTTTATTTCCATTCCGTCTGTTATCACATCGTACATCTGCACATCTATGATATCCTGACCGTATACATAATCAATTTCGTGGTTTTCAATAAAACTGTCTACTCTCAGGGAAGTCGTCTTGTACTCCCTTGAAGTGACATTGACGGAATCGTCAATGTTCACCGTGACCGTTTTAGGTGTCGCAAATCCTACTATGACTAAGCTGATTGCTAAAGTGCAAACAGTAACCACAATGGCTCTTGAGATCTTTGGATGGTTCCCTCTGAACATATTTACCGTCTTTCTGTGGCCGACAGTCTTTTCATCCAGGCGGCAGACGGCATTTCTGCATATGCCGAAGAACTTCTCCAAAAGAGTCTCGACCTTCCCTTTTGGTTTGTCTACCATAAGTCCTCCTATTCTTTGTGACTCGATAATTTTACCACAAAAGGAGCCTTGAGTCAAAGAAAATGGGCATTTTTCAAGGTTTTGCAGACTTGTCCCGCGGTTTTTTTGTTGTTTTTGTGACGATTGTGTGGCGTTTGTCTGCGCATTTCCATATTATTACTTAATCTTACAATTTGAACCGTTCTCAGAAATGCCTGTATTTTCTGGCTGCATATCCTCGGATCTGTGTTCTGTAAAACAGATGTAACGCAAAACCGCCGGTTTCAGATAAGCTTCATGTCATCGAAAACCGGCGGTCTTGCTTTATTTTATTTTTACGATTAGAGTATGAGTTTGCGAACAATCTCGTCTCCTACCTGGCTGGTGCCGGCATGGCCTCCAAGATCCTCCGGGAGCACATCTCCTTCCACCAGTATTTCCTCGATTATCTCTATCAGACGCATGGCCCAATTCTCATATCCGAGAAAATCCAGCATCTGGCTCACTGCCCATACAGCCGCCATGGGATTGGCCTTGTTCTGTCCTGCTATATCCGGAGCAGAGCCGTGGATCGGCTCGAACATTGACGGATATTTTCTTTCGGGGTTCAGATTGGCTCCTGCGGCAAGCCCCATGCCTCCCGCAATGGCTGCCCCCAGATCCGTAAGTATATCTCCGAACAGATTTGAAGTTACCACCACCTGAAATCTTGACGGCTGGCGCACCATGAACATTGACGCTGCGTCCACCAGGCAGGATGATGTTTTTACTTCGGGATACTGCTTTCCAGTTTCACGGAATACCTGATCCCAGAATACCATCGAATAATTTATAGCGTTGCTCTTTGTGATGCTCGTCAGCGTCTTACCTTCTTTTGAGGCAAGTTCATAAGCATATTTCATCACACGCTCGCATCCCCTGCGGGTGAACACATCTTCCTGTATGGCTTTCTCTAAAGGAGTTCCTTTGTCTGTCCAGCTTCCTTGTCCGGAATATTCGCCTTCACTGTTTTCCCTCACGAAGATCATGTCTATATCCTCGCATGAAGCTCCCTTTAACGGGCATGGAGCGCCTTTGAGCAGCTTAACAGGTCTGAGGTTTATATACTGGTCAAAGCCTTTTCTTATCCTCAGCAACAGATCCCACAGTGAAATGTGGTCGGGAACCCGCGGGTCTCCTACCGCCCCCAGCAGTATAGCGTCGTGGCCTGCAAGTCTTTCAAGGCCGTCCTCATCCATCATCTTGCCATGTGACAGATAATAATTGCAGCCCCATGGATAATATGTAAATTCAAATCCCACAGACGGGTCTGCCTTGGCTATGGCCTCAAGGGCCTTTATCCCTTCGGCAATTACTTCCGGACCTACGCCGTCACCTGCTATAACGCCGATGTCAAATGTGTGCAACGCTTTTTCTTTCATGGTCATCCTCCGTATACGGTCTTTCCTCCAACTATGGTTTCAAGCACCTTTATCTTGCTTATACGGTGAGGCTCTGTCTGGAAAATGTCTTCTGACAGTATCGTCATATCGGCATCTTTGCCTATTTCCAGGCTGCCTCTCCGTTCTTCGGAAAACCCGCCGAAAGCGTTATTGATCGTAAACATGCGCACGGCTTCCATCACTGATAATTTTTCAGACGGATGCCATCCGTTTGTTTCCTCACCTATCCTGTCCCTTGTTACAGCGATCTGGATGTTTTCCAGTACATCGAAGCTCTCTACCGGAGCGTCAGATCCTCCGCAGCATGTCAGGCCCTTTTCGATCATGGTTTTCCACATATATGATCTGCCGGCCGGTTCTTCTCCTGTCAGTTTAACAATGATGTCCTTGTCGCTGGCAACGAACACCGGCTGTATATATGCAAGTATACCATATTCTTTCATCCTGTCAAACAAGTCAGGACTTACGACCTGCAAATGGTTTATGGCAAGGCGGCTGTCTCTCCGTCCGTATTTTTCGATCGCTTTTATATAAGAACCGCATACCATATCGGAAGCCTTGTCTCCTATGGCATGTATCAGGATCTGCATATTATTTTTGTATGCGTAATCTACCAGCCTGTCAGTATCTTCCTGATCGTGAACAGCTGTACCATATTGGTCCGTACCCACATAAGGATGGTTCATCAGAGCTGTTCTTGCGCCCAGAGAGCCGTCCTCATACAATTTGACCGGCCCTATGGTATAATATTCTCCGCCGTCTCCTGTCCTGTTTCCTGCGTCTATAAAGGCTTTCATGTGATCAAAAGCCGTAAAAGACGCCTGTTCACGAACTCTCAGAGTCAGGCGGCCCTCCTGTTCAAGTTCTCTGTAAGCCTGCATTATGCTGGCGCTGTTCCTGCCTGGCAGGGACAGGAAGTTATCAGTTTCCACTCCAGTTATGCCATGAGCGTTTATATCCTTTTGAGCGGATAGTATCATCTCTTTTATCTTTTCTACAGATGGCTCCTGCATAACATCGTAACACAGTTTTACAGAAGCTTCAGTCAGTATTCCTTTTTCCTGGTCTATCTGGCTGATATAGTCCTTTGTCTGTGGCAGAGCCATGATCGTCTCAAGAGCCTTTGTGTTGACCGCCGCTTTGTGACCGCAAACTCTGATGAAGAGTATTGGTCTTTCCTCTGAGATCTTATCAAGATCAAAGCGATCAAGAGGGCGCTTTTCGTCGCTGAAATTTTCTTCGTTCCATCCTCTGCCATAGATCCACTGGCCCCTGTCTTCGTCTTTCATCCGCTCGGCTATCTTCTGGCCCTCTCTTATGACTTCCTCCACAGATCCGGCCGAAAACATCTGATAGGACTGCTTCACAAAAGCATAGTTCAGCATATGCAGATGTGAGTCCACAAATCCAGGCAGCACCGTCTTTCCCTGAAGGTCGATCTTTTCATCGGCCTCTATCTCCGCTGCCTGAGCATCGTTTCCGAGAAAAACGATCCTGCCGTTTTCCGTGCCTATGGCCGTATAGAAACTGTTTTGCTGATCGATGGCGTAGATCTTGCCGTTATAAAAAATTCTGTCCACTATATCCTCCTTTTAGGCTCCCGGCCTGCCTCTTTTGGCCGTGCCGGGAGCCGTATCCGGTCATTTCAGCCTGAGCAGGCTAAAATGTTATCCGGTCATAAATTTCTTCAAACGGTGCGATCCAGGCGCCGCAGTCAAGAGCATGCCTGATAAATTCTTCAAGCATGGTGATGTTGTGAGGTCTGCCTATTACCTGCGGATGCATGGCCACATTGAGCATTCCGTTTTGGGTATTGGCAACGCCGTAATCAAATGTTGTCTTCCAGATCTCGAAGATCTGGCTCTGAGGTTTCATTCCGGTCCTTGTCATTATGAACTCTGAATGAGGGAAATCATCCATGTACCACGACGCAGGCATTTCAACGATCTTGCAAGGCTCGCCGAACTCGTTGCCCTTATCGAAGTTTACCTTGCAAGGAGCCGGGCAATATGGATAAAAATCCTGTCCCATCAGGCTGCTGTCATACTTTATCCCGTATTTTTCCAGCAGATTGATGGTGTTAGGGCTGAAATCAAATCCAGGAGATCTGTATCCCTTAGGTTTTACGCCTATCCTGTCAAGAGCCTCAAGGCCTTTTACAAATACCGCTTCTTCTTCCTCAAGCTGCATATCCGTAGGATCTTCGTGAACATAACCATGATGTGATATTTCATGTCCTCTTGCAAGGATTTCTTTGCATACTTCCGGATATGTATCTATGGTGTGACCCGGTACGAAGAATGTCGCTCTGATCTTACATTTATCCAGAAGGTTGAGGATCCTTGGAACGCCTACTTCCGCGCCGTATTCTCCCCTTGAGGTATATACAGGAGACATCTTTCCGAATGATTCCATCCATACTGAAGATGAATCGAAGTCAAACCCCAGATTAAGAGCTATCGTTTTGCCTTCAGGCAGGTTCACCTTTCCTATCTTTTGCATCATGCTTCCTCCTTTTCATTTTTTTCTTCTGATTTTTTATCTTTATCCGCGCTTTCATCTTTGAACTGGAAGAGACCTGTAAGCGCGTATATTGCCGCTATGATCGGATTTATCCAGAGCAGGAAAGCGTACGGCGCGTATGTCAGCGTCGCTACCCCAAGGACAGACGCAGCATAAATACCTGCCGTATCCCATGGGATCAGGAAGGAGAACATGGTACCTCCGTCTTCCAGCGTCCTGGAGAGGACTCTCTTATCAAGTTTAAACTTGGTGTACTGGTCTCTGAGGATCAATCCCGGCAGCATGATAGCAAGGTACTGGGACGCTGTCAGGCATGCGGTCACCAGAGAGAAGAGCAGGGTGGCGATAACAAGATGTTTTGGCTTTTTGATGAGAACCAGCAATTTGTCCAGGAAAGCGTCCAGAATTCCGGCTTCCTTTAGACAGTTGCCCATGCCCAGCGTCAGTATGGTCCATGCTATTACTTCCATCATGGATACGATACCGCCTCTGTTGAGGAGAGAATCCAGTTCAGGCACACCTGTTTCTGCCGAAAAACCTATTCCCATTGAATCTATCAGATGGATAGGATCGATATGATTTCCCTGCGTGATGAGTCCCATGATTATGGCCAGGAATGAACTTCCAAGCAGCGCTACCACAGGATGGACCTTGAGGAAAGCCAGTACCAGCACGAATGCCGGGACAACCAGCAATACCGGAGTAATATTAAATGTGTCGTCAAGTCCGTCCAGCATCTGGTCTACCAGGGTCATTTCGGCATCATGAGTGTCAAAATTCCTGCTGAGTATTACATAAAGGACAAAGGTTATTATCATGGTAGGAGTTACAGTATATATCATTGAATTGATATGACGGTATACCGTTGTTCCTGAGACAGCCGGAGCCAGATTGGTGGTGTCTGAGAACGGCGACATCTTGTCTCCGAACATGGCTCCGGACAGCACCATTCCGCCTACCAGCCCAAGGTTCATCCCAAGGCCCGTGCCTATACCTATAAAGGCCACGCCCAGAGTTGCCAGGGTCGAATAAGAGCTTCCTATGAAAAACGAAACTATACAGCAGAGCAGGAAGCCGATTATCATAAATGATGTCGGTGTCAGCATCTTCAGTCCGTAATATACGATGGTCGGCACGGCTCCGGAAGCCATCCATGTTCCTATTACCGTTCCTACGCTCATCAGGATAAGTATCAGG
Source organism: uncultured Eubacteriales bacterium (assembly GCA_900542565.1). Taxonomy (GTDB): domain Bacteria; phylum Bacillota; class Clostridia; order Peptostreptococcales; family Anaerovoracaceae; genus Fimisoma; species Fimisoma avicola. The sequence continues at coordinate 13,036 of UQOC01000019.1, forward strand.
TCCACAGAGCTCCTGCCGCCGTCAGCATACCATGTCATTACCTGATCCAGCTTAAATCCGTAGGCAACAAGGAAAATACCCACTACTATGGATGCCAAAAGAAATGTGACTTTAGTATCAAACCCAATAACAGCAAATCCCAGGCAAAGGACAATGACAAGACCTATGATACAGGCCAGGGCTCTTCCAAAAGTCATCTTAGGCTGTCTTTCTTTTTTTTCGTTCATTTTTTCCTCCTTGAACTTTATGCGAGTGATAACGGTTTTGGGATAAACAGGACCTCCATCCTTTTTGTCCTGTTTATCCTGTTTTCTCCTCTATCCCATTATGTCTCCCCCATTGACTTCGATGATCTGGCCCGTAATGAAATCTGCTTTGTCAGAGGCCAGGAACAATACCATGTTTGCGATATCGCCGGCGCACCCCAATCTTCCCAGCGGTATCACATCTTTATAATAGTCTTTTGGCTTTCCGTTAAGTTCAAGCATAGCTGTATCAACAAATCCCGGTGATACGGCGTTTACCCTTATGCCCTCTGGCGCAAGCTCTCTTGCCATGCTTATGGTCAGAGAATTGATGGCGCCTTTGGAGCTTGAATATGGGATAGATACAAAATCACCTCCGGTCTTGGCTGCGCCTGATGACATGTTTATGATGCATGCGCCCCTGTCCATTTTTTTAAGGGCGTATTTCATCACGAAGAAATATCCTCTGGCGTTGGTCTCCATGATATGATCCCAATCGTCTTCTGTAATATCCTCTATCTTCTTCTTTCTGATGCTCCGTCCGGCGTTGTTTACCAGACAGTCTATCTTGTCCAGTTCAGACAATCCGGCTTCAACAGCCCTGACATCCCTCACATCAAAGATCAGAGGCCTGATATCAAGGTCTTTGCCCTCTTCCAGAGTTTCCTTGAGTTTTTCGGCACTCCTGCCGTTGGCATAGACCATGTACCCGTTCCTGGCAAGCTCCAGGGCGATTTCCCGGCCTATACCCGTTCCGGCTCCAGTAACTACAGCTACCTTTTTCATGATTACCTCCTTTACCATAATAATTTTCTATCCTATTCTTTCTTATGTGCAAACCCCGTGCCAACAATTGCCGCCGTGACTGTTTGCCTACTTTCCCAGTTCTCGTTTCTTGTCCCCGATCTTTCATCTCTTGACTGCAATCATAACAATTTGTTACAATTACTATGATTTTTATTTACGGAGGCCTGACTGATGAAAGAAGTTGCGGTCTTTTACCGGGACCGGGAAAATCCTAAAGCCATACAATATCTTGAGGACAACCTGCAGGATGTCCTCGGCGGCTACATACACATAACCAATTATTATACCAACGAATTTGAACCCGGCCAGCAGATAGACGCAGATGTGTATATCCTGTGCTACGAGGAATCTCTCAGCGACCTGCTTGGCCATATTGATGATTTTACCAAAGTCGTGGTCATGAAGAGGAACATCAAGCAGCAGTACCTGCAGCCTGTCATAGACCTGCCTGCCGGTACCAGTGTCCTCGTTGTCAACGATTCAAGGGAAAGCATCCTCCAGACCATGTACATGATATATGAGCTCGGGGTCAGCCATATTAAGCTTATTCCCTTTGAGCCTTTAATATCACAATCAAATGGATATGAGAGCATTGATACGGCCATCGTCACCGAAATGTCAGAGCATCTGGTGCCTCCTTATATTAAAAATGTCCTTAACATACACAACAGGGATATAAGCTTTGAAACTTTTCGCAAAGTCATCTCCGTTCTGGGGCTGAACAACGCCCATATCCACGCCGCCTTGCTGCGTAAGATCAGAGATGAACTTGATACCGGGGCGGATTACATAAACAGTTTCCTAAGCAATTTTTTGAAAGACAGCATGCTTGACAATGTTATAAACGAACCCTCACGGCTTATAGTCCTCCTTGATAAAAAGAATAAGGTGCACTTTATCAATGATGCCGCCTACAGCATTTTCGGCATAGAATGCGGAGAAACTTTTCCGGAAAAGGATATGCTCCCATCAAGACTTTGCGGCCAGCTTTCATTTAAGGACGAACTCATAAAATTCCGAGACATAAACTACATGGCTGAAAAGACTGATATTTCACTGATGGGTGAGTCTGTAGGAAGCTGCCTTATCCTCCAGAATGAAAATGATCTCAGGGAAAAAGAGGACAGCATGAACCGCATGCTCCGCCAGACGGGTTTTTACGCCCGCTATACTTTCTCTGACATCATACATCGGTCAGCTCCCATGAGGACATGCATAGATATGGCTAAAAAGGCCGCCCTTTCCGACTATACCATCCTTATCCGGGGCGAGAGCGGCACAGGCAAAGAATTGCTTGCCCAGTCCATCCACAACCACTCTGCCAGGAAAAAATATCCTTTTGTCGCCGTAAACTGTGCCGCCATCCCTGAAAACCTGCTGGAAAGCGAGCTGTTCGGCTATGAAGAGGGGTCATTTACCGGAGCCAGCAAGGGCGGAAAGCCCGGTTTGTTTGAGCATGCCCGCCGCGGCACCATATTCCTTGACGAAATAGGCGATATATCGCCGAATCTTCAGACAAGGCTGCTGCGTGTGATCCAGGAAAAGCAGATCATGCGAGTAGGCAGCGGCAAGATCGTAGATATCGATGCCAGGATCATTGCAGCTACCAACGCAGATCTTGAGAAGAAAGTCGCCAATGGAGATTTCCGTGAGGACCTGTTTTTCCGGCTGAATGTGATACCCCTGAGCATTGCTCCCCTCCGCCAGAGGCGTGACGATATACTGCCGCTGCTCAAGGTCTTTCTCGGCAGACAGTTTGGTATGCTCAGTCCATCCGATCGTAATATGCTGATGAACTACGGTTGGCCTGGCAATGTCAGGGAGCTGGAAAACGCGGCTCAGTATTTCAGGACCATGGTACAGATTCCCGATTATATCCGGCATACATATGACAGCTCCCTTGTGGTGGATATTCCGAAAGAAAATAAGATCTCATTTGATGCTTTTATCGCTCCACCCCCCCCCGAGGTGATGATGAACTGCGCATTGCCATACTTGCTGCTGTTGGGCAAAACTCCGGTCCATTTTCCGGCATAGGGCGGGGACAGCTCATGGAGAAGCTTTCTGAGGAAGGTATCCTGATCGGAGAAGGTATACTGAAACGACATCTGGCAGAACTGAAGCAGGACGGACTGATCTTTTCCGGTTCAGGCCGTTCCGGCTCAAGAATTACCGAAAAAGGCAAAGAACTGCTCAAAAATAAAGAATAGCAAAAAAAGAAATGGGCCACAGCACAGATGACCGTCCGGGTCATCTGTGCGTGGGCCCATTTCTTTTTTATTCAAAAATCTGATTTTACTGTAATCCTATGATCTGCGCTACAACTACGAATACTGCGCCAAGCAGATACTGCAATCCAATAAGCGGCAAGATCCATTTTGCCCATTTTGCCCAAGGAATCTTGGCAAGGGCAAGACCGGCCATGAAGTAACCGGAAGTCGGCGTGAATATATTCGAGATACCATCGCCCAGCTGGAAGGCAATACATGCGGTCTGCCTTGTAACTCCTACCAGATCTGACAGAGGAGCCATGATCGGCATTGATACGGCAGCCTGTCCTGAACCTGACGGAACGATGAAGTTGAGCAGGCACTGGAAGATATACATTCCGACGGCTGATACCATTGAAGGCAGCTTTTCCAGGAAACCGGCACAGGAGTGAAGGATGGTGTGCAGGATATTTCCGTCAGTCATTACTACCAGGATACCTCTTGCAAAACCTACTACCAATGCGCCGCCTGCAACATCGGCCATACCTTTTCCAAGGGTCTCAGCATAGCTGTTGAATCCAAGGTTCTTGTCGATCAGCGCAACTATCCATGACATTACAAAGAACAGTGCAGCAATCTCGTCCATGTACCATCCCCAGGTAACGACTGCGTAAACCAGGAAGATTATAGCTATGACGAATACGATCAGTATCGCTTTTCTTCTTCCGTCAAACTCAGGCAGAGCCTCAAGATCGACCACATCTTCTCTCTTGATGTCATCTTCGTGCATGAGAGAAAGGGTAGGGTCTTTCTTAACTTTTGAAGCATAACGGAGAACAAACGCCACGGTAAGGATCAGCATACATATGTACATAACAATCCTGAATCCCATTCCTGAGAGGATCTCCACCTGGGCGATACCCTGGGCAACCTGGATCGTGAACGGGTTGATAAATGCTCCGGCAAATCCTGCTCCGGCTCCGCAGAATACAACGGCAGTTCCGGTGATCGAGTCATAACCGGCTGCTATCATCAGCCCTACAAAGATAGGGATGAACGGCAGGGTTTCTTCGGCCATACCGAATACGGATCCGCAGATGGAGAAGAAGAACATGGCCACGGGAATGATTATCCAAGATTTGCTCTTGAGGTTTTTGATAAGCCTTCCCATGCCGGCTTCAATGGCTTTTGTTTCATTTACAACGGCCATTGCTCCGCCTACTATAAATATAAAGAAAATGATCTGCGCAGTTTCTTGCAGTCCGCGCGGTACCGCAGTCAGAAATTGCAGCAGCGTAACTGGAGTTGATTCAACATACGAAAATGAGTCCGGATTTACTACTTCTCTTTCGTGTCCCGTTTCCGGATTGTCTACGATAGTCATCATATCGTATGTTCCGGCCGGAACTATGTAAGAAAGAAGTGAAAAAATAAGGATCATCAACAGCAGCAAGATGTACACATGAGGTACGGTAAATTTCTTTTTCTTCTGTTCCATTTGATTGTAATTCCTCCTTTTGTGCATTTTCTTTGCACTTCCTTAACATTCCATCCGATATTTTAACACTTTCTTTACATGAATGTCAATAATCTTAACGCAAATTTTATGTTTTCCTTTGAGAACACAATCTTCGGAACTTTTTCCGTATACGCAAAGACCGCTGTGCGCCTTTGCGGTACACAACGGTCTTTGCTATTATATGTCATGCTGGAATTTTTTTACTCCTCTTCCATTGCCTTCATATCAGGATCGAAGTGGAGTTCACATTCAGTTGCAGCCTGAATGTCTTCTTTGGTGTAATCAGGGTGGAGTTCAACTACCCAGATACCGTCTTCTCTTACTTCCATAACGCCCATCTCGGTTATGATCTTGGAAACGCACTTTTCTGCAGTAAGCGGCAGAGAGCATTTTTTCAGGATCTTAGGCTTACCTTTGTTGGTGTGGAGCATTACGATGATAACTTCAGGACATCCTGTGCACAGGTCCATGGCTCCGCCCATACCGGCAACTTTCTTGCCTGGTACGATCCAGTTTGCCAGGTCTCCGTTTTCGGCAACTTCCATTGCGCCCAGGACGGTGGCTCTTACATGTCCGCCTCTTACCAGACCGAAAGATTCGGCTGTATCAAAGTATTTAACCCTGTCAACTGCGGTTACATATGATCCGCCTGAGTTGATTATATCCACATCCAGATTGCTTTCGTCAGCCATTGCATCGATACCGGCAAATCCGTTTTCGGAGTGGAATGTAACCATGATGTCGTCAGGAATGTAGTCAGCTACCATAGTAGGGAGACCGATCCCCAGATTGGCGAATTCGCCGTCTTTAAATTCTTTCGCACATCTCTTTGCGATTCTCTGTTTTAAATCTGCCATGGTTTCTCTCCTTCCGCGATTGCATCTACCAGCACGCCCGCTACTGCGAACATATCAGGGTCGATCTCGCCAATTTCTACGATTTTTTCAGGAGCTATGATAGTCTTGTCAGCGGCTCCTGCCATTACATAGTTGAAATTCTTAGTAGCTTTCTTGCAGTAGAAATTACCGAATTTATCAGCTACAGAAGGTCTGATGAAAGCATAGTCGGCATGGAGAGGGAGCTCCAGCAGATACTTCTTGCCTTCGATCTCAACTACCTGTTTCTTTCTTCCCAGTTCATCCAGCTCTGTCTCCATAGGAGTACCTACTCCGGTAGGAGTCAGGACTCCGCCCAGGCCGTAAGCAGCGGCTCTGATCTTTTCAGCCAGAGTTCCCTGCGGAACGAGGGTATATTTAAGAGTACCTTCAGCAAACTGTTCGTTCAGCTTAGGGTTTACACCAAGATGAGAAGCGATGATGTGGTCTACCATGTGATGTTCAAGAAGCTTTCCTACTCCTCTTGCTGTCTTGCCGGCAAATTCTCCGGCAGGCTGACCTGCATCCAGTCCTCCGTCATTAGCTATAACCGTAAGGTGCTTTACGCCTTTTCTTACAAGCGCATCCATAAGAACTTCCGGTGAACCTGTTGCCAGGAATCCGCCGACCATGATGGTCATACCGTCTTTTACGCCTGCAACTGCTTCATCTGCAGTCATAATTTTGTTGATCATGTTCGTATCACCTTTCTCAAATATTGTATGTTGATCTTAATATAACTTTATCCCATTCGTTGGCTGATGTCAACCGGGGCGGGATCATATTTTAGCGGTCTTCGATCTTTGGCTTGTTCTGCCAGCCTCTCTTTTCAACTTCCTGCATGATATAGCTCATTACATGCTCGGCATATTTTCCAGGTCCGAATCCTGCGTCATATCCAAGCTCCTGAGCCAGCTCATGGGAAATCCTAGGGCCGCCGCAGGTGAGGATTATCTTATCTCTGAGGCCTTCCGCTTCAACCAGCTCTTCCATCTTGGTGAGCTGTTTGATGTGGATGTCCTTCTGAGTTACTGTCTGGGAAACCAGGATAGCGTCAGCGTTTACTTCTTTAGCCTTGGCTATCAGTTCCTCACAAGGAACCTGGGAGCCCATGTTGTATGCAACTACATTCTTGAATCTTTCCAGACCGAAGTGACCGTGGAAGCCCTTCATCTGGATTATGGCGTCGATACCTACTGTATGAGCGTCTGATTCGATGGAAGCTCCTACTACGACAATGTCTCTGCCGATGTGTTCGCCGATCCATTCGCCGCACTCAACACGGTCCATGACAGTTCCCTCTACCTTAGGGACTTTAATGGCTGTATAGTCGATAGTAGGCTGAGCTGATCCGTAAACATTAAAGAATGTATATCCTGTTGTGAGCTCGCAGTAATATGCCACATTTGGCTCTTCCAGGCCGAGCTTCTTTACATACTGTTTTGCACATTCTTCCGCTTCTTCACCGTAAGGTACCGGAAGAGTGAATGATATCTGAACTTTTCCGTCGTTCAGCGCGTCGCCGTAAGGCTTTACACAAGTTAAATCTACCTTGGTAGTAGCTGTTTTATTTTCTGCCATCGTAAGCGCACCTCCTTATTTATGATCCATGAACAGTGGAATAAACGGATTGAAGTAGTTTTCGCCCTTGGTGCAAACGCCTTCAAGGCCGTGGCCGCCGTCGAACGGACGCTTAACTCCGCCGAAGATACCTTTCTCGATGGTTGAGAAGAGGCCTTCCTTTTCCACTTCAGCCAGAAGGTCATCAGCCTTCTTGAGAACTTCGTGAGCACGGCTCTGGATTATGCCGCCCTCTTTGAATTCGATCTCATCGCCTATATGTCTGCAGTTATTGAAGATATATTTGGCGTTTTCTATTGAGAGATATCTGTCCTGCATGAACGGTGTATGGATGGCTTCTGTCAGCATTCCGGTCAGCAGTATGGACTGATGTGTCCAGACAGTTACCAGATTGAACAGAGCGTCCTGCAGGTGTCCTCTGAAAATATTTCCGGTCATGAACTTTGTAGGCGGCATGTATTTTAATCTTGCCTTAGGGAAGATCTCTCTTGCCATCTGGGCCTGAGCCAGTTCAAGCAGGAATCCGTCCTCGGTTGAAGGATCCATTTCAAATGCGTGTCCAAGACCCATCTGTTCTTCAGGGATGTTGGCCAGTACAGCAAACTGTTCGTTGATGAACTGGGAAGCTGTTACGGTGTGGGCAGCTTCGATGGCATCGTCTGTGGTCAGATAGTTGTCTTCACCTGAGTTGAAGATTATACCGCAGTATCCGATGATAACCCTTGACATGAACTGGTCTACCAGAGTCCTCTGCATGTTGATGTCTCTGAACAGGATGCCGTAGATAGCATCGTTGAGCATCATATCAAGTCTTTCGAGCGCTCCCATGGCAGCGATCTCAGGCATGCACATTCCGGAGGAATAGTTACAGAGTCTGATATATCTGCCAACCTCTTCTCCTACTTCGTCGAGAGCTTTTCTCATGATCCTGAAGTTTTCCTGAGTAGCATATGTACCGCCGAAACCTTCTGTGGTAGGTCCGTAAGGAACATAGTCAAGCAGGGACTGGGCCGTTGTCCTGATAACAGCGATAACATCAGCGCCCTGTCTTGCAGCGGCCTGAGCCTGCACCACATCCTCATAGATGTTTCCGGTAGCTACGATTACATAGATATAAGGTTCCGGACCTTCGCCTATGGTGGAAAGATATTCTTTACGCTTTGCTATCTGAGCGTCGATCTTCTCAAAAGTCTTTTTGATGACCGGCTTTAATGCCTCGGCAGCTTCTTCCTGAGTGCATGTAGGCAGCTTGGTAATGTCAAGTTTGCCTGCAGCCATGTCCTCTGCGATCTCCTGCGGAGTCTTTCCTGTCTGGACCATTGCATTACCCATCAGGTATGCTGCTCCTGTAGGCAGAGCTCCTGCGTCCTTGATCTGGTCTACGACCACATTTGGCAGCGGCGTATCAACATCATCCACGCCGTCAACACCCAAAAGTCTTACAATGGTCCTCTCTGTGGATACCGTTGTATGACGATCGATGAATTCCTGCATGTCGTGGGCGATATTTGCCGCATGCTGGCGGGCGCTGTCAACAACTTTCTGGTCAAGATTAAGTTTGCTTTTCATCCCATTTCTCCTTATCTGATATATTTTTTCGCTCCGTCTATGATCGCCTTGTCGATACCGAGCATGGCGGCTATATTCAGAGCATCCTTAGGCACCTGCGCACCGTTTTCAACGCGCTGCAGGCGATAATCCATGTACTTTGATATTATATTTATCCTGTCGCGACGATTTGCCCTCTGTATCTCGCTGTTGAGCTTTGTGAAATCACAGTCGGCAAGGCCTCTCACCTGCATGTTCACAACGCCCTCCCGCTCGGTCACAGTTTCAAAATGTGTCGTGATCAGGGAAATATACGGTCTTTCTATGAGATAGTCCACAAGGCTCCTGGTAAGGGCAGTTCCTTCTGTGGGGTTGGTGCCGGATGCTATCTCGTCTATGAGTATCAGGCTCCTGTCCTGTCCGTGATCGAGGATCTCCTTGAGTTCTTCCATTTCCGAGCCGAAGCTGGAAAGGCCTCTTTCTACGGACTGGGAATCGCCTATGAGTATCTGCATGTAATTGGAAAGTCCCACCTTTGCTTTCTTTGCCGGTACAAAGAAACCATACTGGGCAAGGATAGGTATCTGTCCAGCCAGTTTGAGGGAAATGGTCTTTCCTCCCATATTGGCTCCTGTTATGAGCGTTACCCCGTCTTTCAGGGATAGGGACACAGGACAATATTCCTTTCCTTTTGACTTTATTATATCCTCAACCTGGAGATTGCGGCCGTCTTCAAATTGGATGACATGTTCTTCTGTGATCTCCGGTTTTATAAGATCGTGTTTTATGGAATATATGGCTCTTCCCAGGGCCAGATCCAAAGCTCCCATCTTTTGGCAGTTTGCCAGGATGACATCCGCCTTTTGGGAAATCTTCCTTGAAAGATCTTCTCTGACTTTTTCCTCTTCGGTCTCTATGTCAGCATTGAGGTTCTCCATTTCCGCCATATATCCGCGGATAATATCAGTAGGCTTCAGCTGGAATGTCACGCTCATGTAATCCTGATCCACGGCTTCCAGTTCCTGAAGATCCTGTATCTTTTCAAAATCAGGATGGGATCTGGCGACCACGATATCAAATTTCGGCGTCAGCTGGACTCCGTGCTGTCTTCTGAGCTCATCCCTGGCCTGCTTCTGTTCTCTGCGGATCATCAGCTCGTATTCACGCTTTTTGGACCTGTATCCACCCAGCACAGGGCTGAACTCATCATAGATGTAGAAAGTGTTCATCCTGTCTTTTCTTGGATCCAGCTCGTCCAGAAGATCCTCGGTATCCTCCAGGAAATATTCTTCCGGCACTGTATCTACCACAGGAGCATCCTGATCCTTTTCCATGTCAAGGCGGGACACTTCCGTCACAGGCGTGCAGCAGCCCTCATCTTCCGGTCCGGCTGCTGCTCTGCACTCGGCCGGGCTGTGTACGCCTTTATAGTCTCCTATCTCGTGCTCCATTGTCAGCTTGCGCAGCTGTCTCATCTGGAGGAGCAGGGACTTGACCTCATACAGTTCGACTGTAGAGAGGGTGGCGCTGCCGCTGCGCTGGACAGTGAGGGAAGGATCCTTCACTTCCATGAATACTTCCTGGATCTTATCAGTCAAAATCTGGTTCTGCTTCACAAACTGTATCATCCTGCCGACACGATCCAGTTCTTCTCTCAGTTCATCTTCTTCTCCGGGATAATACGGCCTTATTTCTTTAAGCTGTTTTTTTCCAAAAGGCGTATTAAGGTCCAGGTTGAACATCACATACTCAAGACCTGTCTCCCGCCTGGTCTTGGAGTTTGCCAGCCTTCTGTTCTTGCCTTGTTTCATGGTCACATCCTCACATCTACTATGGGAATATCGGCAATGGCCTTCTGCATTTCTTCCAGCAGTACCCGGTTGTCAAATGTATATCCTGCCGGGGCCCACGGGTTGACAGTTATGGCCGCGATCTCAATGTTTTTCAGTACGCTGAGCCTGAAGCCTTTTTTTCTGTAAATGCCCCAGTCCATGGCGCTTATGAATATCTTGGTAGGGTCTTTCAGCACGAATTTCACCTGTTTGAGGTTTTTCAGGCTTATGTCGCAAATGACGCTGTTGGTGAAAGCCCCCGGTATATATATATATCTTGTCTCCTCGTCTATGGCTCCGTTAATATCCTTTGAAGCTCCAAGGCCCGTGGCCAGGTCCAGCTTCGTTATTTTTCCGTCGCCGCTTACGAGCATGATCTTATTATCAAAGTTGTTTTTTTCTATGGCGTCTCTGATGACACCGTCTTCCAGTTCAGGTGATCTGTAAAGATTCACGACATGGGCCGTTTCTTCCACTACCTTGTTCATTTTCCTGGAAAGTACGGCTCCTGTAGATAAGATTATCGCATCCGATGTGTCCGGTGAGGCTATGGATTTCCTGTCTATGGCCCCGTCTATCAGGATGAGCTGGCATCCCAGATCCAGCATATCACGGCAGAGGAGCTTTTGTTCGGCGTTGATGACAGGCCCTGCAATCTGGACATATCCGGCCTCTCTGACACGGCATATGAGAAGTTCTCCTATTGCTGTTGAATATTTTGTCTTTCTTATGACCTCAAGACCGGCGTCTGCCATATCATACAAAAGAGAAGGCACAGCCACAAGCATATCCCGGTCCACATATACTCTCGGCTTTTCTGTCCCTGTCACCAGGTCCTGGGTTTCTCCGTCTCTGCCTGTAGATGTGATGCCAAGGATCATCCCCTCGTCTATCGCTTCCTCTATCAGGTAGTTGAGCGCCGTGGTCTTTCCGGCGTTTTTGGCCATGCCGACTATGGAAATTGTCTTGTATTTAGTTGACAGGTCGTTAAGAAGCCCCATATTTATATCCTCTTTCTCCCCAATGGGGAGGCCTTGCGGCCTCCCTCCGGGTGATCATTTAATTTTTGAAAGAAATTATTCGTGTTTGTTTCTTTCGTGTCTTGCCAGATTGCTTGGCTCCATGTATCTGATCTCAGGACCTTCGCCCAGAGCGGAAACGCCCTGATACTTGTAGGTCTTCTTGCCGGTGCAGTAATCGCAGGTGCAAGGCAGTTCAGGCAGTGATGGCTCGGTATAAGTAGTGATAACGCCTTCGTAGTTTCTCAGGATAACCTTGTGCGGAGTCTGGGAAATTACATACTGAGGCATTACAGGAGTCTTTCCGCCGCCGCCAGGAGCGTCTACTACGAAAGTAGGTACTGCATATCCGGAAGTATGTCCTCTCAGTCCTTCGATGATCTCGATACCCTTTGATACAGGTGTTCTGAAGTGTTCGATACCCATTGACAGGTCGCAGATGTAGATGTAGTAAGGTCTTACTCTGTTCTTGACCAGGATCTGTACCAGATCTCTCATGATGTGCTTGCAGTCGTTTACTCCTCTGAGCAGTACTGACTGGTTGCCGAGAGGTATACCTGCGTCAGCCAGCTTTCTGCATGCTTCCATGGCGTCCGGAGTCATTTCCTTAGGATGGTTGAAGTGAGTGTTCAGCCAGATCGGATGATACTTCTTCAGCATGTTTACCAGCTTGTCAGTTATCCTCATAGGCATAACGACAGGGGTTCTTGATCCGAGTCTTACGATCTCAACATGGTCGATCTTTCTCAGCTCGCTGATGATGTATTCAAGAGTTTCATCTTCAACCAGCAGGCAGTCTCCGCCTGACAGAAGAACGTCTCTTACCTGAGGAGTCCTTCTGATGTAATCGATACATGCGTCGATATCTTCTCTTGATCTTGAGCCGTCAGTTTCGCCGGCCAGTCTTCTTCTGGTGCAGTGTCTGCAGTACATTGAGCACTGGTCAGTGATCAGGAACAGCACTCTGTCCGGATATCTGTGGGTAAGTCCCGGAGCAGGAGAGTCAGCATCCTCGTGCAGTGGGTCCAGGTCATCAGCAGCAGATCTGTGCATTTCTGCCAGAGTAGGAACAGCCTGCATTCTTACCGGATCTCTCGGATCATCAGGATCCATCAGGGAAGCATAGTAAGGAGTGATACCTACTCTGAATCCTCCCATTACTTTTTCAATATCAGCTTTTTCCTGATCACTCAGATTAACCACCTGAGCGATCTCCTCAACTGTGGTGAGTCTGTGCTCTACCTGCCAGTGCCAGTCGTTCCACTGTTCATCGGTAACATCCTTGAACAGAGGAATGTCTTTCCAATTTCTAATAGCCATTTTTTTCTCCTTTAATCTTATTTAGATGTCCGCCCGCCGGCGCTCAGGCCGGCAGACGATTAGGTAAATCTTGATTAAGCGCGATTAAGCATACATCTCCTGGAACAGTTCTCTGATACCCTGATGTTCTCTGAGATCCTGCAGAGTGATAGCTGCGTGGCCCTTTGTATAGCCGTTTCCGATTATCATGTTCACATCTTTGCCTACGCCTTCTGCTCCCAGGGCTGCCTTTGTGAAGCTTGTAGCCATGGAGAAGAAGTATACGGTTCCGTTGTCCTTGCAGGCAAGGATAGAAGCCATTTCTGTGTTTTCGATGTTTACACAGTTGATTACCAGGTCGAACAGTTCGCCGTTGGTGAGTTCCATAGCCTTGTTGTACATGGCTACGGCATCGGTAGCATCCAGGTGGAAGTATTCGTCAGCCAGGTCGAGCTTTCTTGCTCTGTCTTCGGATTTCTGTGATCCTGCTGCGCAAACTACCATTCCGGTAACTCCGGCTCTCTTCTTTGCTTCATATAAGCAGAGGAGTCCTGATTTTCCGCCGCCGCCTATGATGAGGACTTTCATTCCGCACTGTACCAGCTTGGCTGTCTGGGCAGGAGCTCCTGCTACATCCAGAGCTGAAAGGGCAAGGCCTTCAGGCATATCGTCAGGAAGAACAGCGTAGATGCCGCTCTGGAACAGGATTGCCTGTCCCTTGATGTCTACCTGGTCGATAGCAGGTCTCATTTCGATGATCTCTTCGATCACCAGCGGAGTCAGGGAAAGGGATACCAGAGTAGCGATCTTGTCGCCTACTTTCAGGTCACCTACATAAGCAGGGCCGATCTCCTTAACGGTACCGATGAGCATTCCGCCGGAACCTGTCCATGGGTTTTTGTGCTTTCCAGCCTTGGCAACGATGTCAAGCATTGTCTGTTTTACTTTTTCCTGATCTTCAGGAGAGTTTTCGATGTCAGCAGGCTTCTTGCCGTTGCAGGATCTTCTTACGATCTCTGTGAATGAAGCTGAGTCGATGTTCAGAGTCTTAACATCGATAAGAACCTCGTTGTCATAAATCTCCATAGTGTTGTCGATAACATCAGCAGGCTGCGGCAGCACTCCCTTAGGTGAGATCACCCTGTGTGTACCATATGGGTCTCCGTGTTTAAAAGCCATATTTTTTCCTCCTCGAAAATTTTATAAATTTATTTACGCCCAAAATTTTTGTATCAGCTTTGGACATAAGTCACCGTGTTAATTATATATCAGTTTTTTCACTTTTTCCACATCAAAAAGGTAAAATGCTCGTTAATTGGGAATGAATACAAAATACAGTATCTACACACCCTGCATTTTCCGGGCTTTTCCGCCTTTTTGACATAAATATTCTTTTTGCCTGCGCACAGGAACTATGCGTAAAGCTGAGCGAACAGGTTCCTTATCCTTTCGTCCTCTCTGAGGATCTGGAGAGCTACATTGGCATGACCCTTGGTATATCCGTTTCCGATGAGCATGGTGACATCTTTGCCGACACCTTCTGCACCCAGGGCTGCTTTGGTAAAGCTTGTCGCCATGGAGAAGAAGTATACCATTCCGTTGTCCTTGCAGGCAAGGATGGAGGCCATTTCTGTGTTAGGGATGTTTACAACATTTATGACAACATCTGCCATCTGTCCTTCTGTTGCTTCGTAGATCTCTTCGTACATGGCAACTGCGTCAGTAGCGTTTACCACGAGATATTCATCAGCTACGCCTACTGACATGGCTCTGTTGATGGACTTCTTGAATCCGTCCACGCAGATAACATGTCCGTTTACGCCAACCTGTTTCTTTGCCTGCCAGCAGCAGAGGATTCCGGATTTTCCGCCGCCGCCCATTACTACTACAGTATCTCCAGGCTTGCAGATCTTTGCAGTCTGAGCAGGAGCTCCTGCCACATCCAGTACGGACAGAGCCAGGGTCTGAGGGATGTCCTTCGGAAGCTTGGCATAGATACCGCTCTGGAAAAGGATCGCCTGTCCCTTGATGTCTACCTGGTCGATGTCAGGTCTGATCTCGATGATCTTGTCGATCTTCAGCGGAGTCAGGGAAAGGGATACAAGCGTTGCGATCTTGTCGCCTTTTTTGAGGTCTCCTACATAATTAGGTCCCACTTCAGCAACTTTACCGATGAGCATTCCGCCGGAACCAGTCCACGGATTTTTGTGCTTGCCTGTTGTTTCTACTATATGCATTATGATCTTTTCGATCTCGGCCAGATCTCCTCCGGCTCTCTTCTCGATCTCCGTAAAAGAAGCGGAATCTATGTTCAATGTGTGTACATCGATCAGAACTTCGTTATCATAGATTTCCATGTTATTGTCAATAACATCTGCCGGCTGCGGCAGTACGCCTTTTGGTTCGATTACCCGGTGTGTACCGTATATGTCTCCTTTTTTAAATTCCATTCTCTTATCTCCTTTTATTCGATTTTCTACCGTCATATAATTAAAGCAAAAATTATGCCAATCGTTTTTTCCTGTCGGATCCTGTCGGATATAAGGCAAAACTTCCTGTTCTTTTTCCCCGTTCCATTGTATTTCAAGGGTTTGGCCCACGGCTGCTCCGGCCGCTTGCGGCCTTTATCGCAGTAGATCGGGAAAGAATTTTGAACCGTTTTTGTTTCATGTACAAAAAATGCGAACCTTTTTCGGTTCGCATGGCTTGCTGCCGCAGATTTCTGCCATGACGGATCGCTGCTATATCTGATACTTTTTCTTTTTGCGTACCAGCTGCGTCTGGCTTATCCCTATGGCCTTTGCGGCTTTCCGGGTTGACCCGTATTTATCGCATGCATACTTTATCAGCCCTTTCTCATACTCGTCTACGGCTGCCTGCAGATCTATTTCTTCCCGGTCGAAAGCTTCTCCTTCATCTTGAACTGCACCACCGAAAAGATCCGCATGGCTTTCCCGCATGACATCCATCAATGTTATATCCTCTCCGGCAGCAGCTATCATAAGCCTCTGTATGGTGTTTTCCAGTTCCCGTATGTTTCCCGGCCACTGCTGCTGCTGGAGATATTCCACGGCGCTGTCGGTTATCCCCCGTTTCAGTCCGAACTTTTCTCCGTATTTGGTCAGGAAATGGCTTATCAGAGCCGGTATATCGTCTGTCCTCTCGGCTAAGCTGGGAATGCGGATGGGTACCACATTGAGCCTGTAATACAGATCTCTTCGGAATTTTCCTTCCTCCACATACTTTTCCAGATCACGGTTAGTGGCGGAAATGATCCTGACATTGGTCTTGATGGGTGTCGTCCCGCCTACCCGGTAAAACTCGCCGTCCTGGATGACCCTTAAAAGTTTGGCCTGCATTTCCAGCGGCAGTTCGCCTATTTCGTCCAGAAAGATGACGCCATTGTTGGCTATTTCAAAGTACCCTTTTTTCCCTGAAGCATTGGCCCCTGTAAAGGCTCCTTTTTCGTATCCGAAAAATTCCGATTCTATCAGCGTGGGAGAAATTGCACCGCAGTTGATCTTGACAAAAGGCTGCATCTTCCGCGCGCTGTTTTTCTGGATGATATTGGCCGCCTTTTCCTTTCCCACGCCCGTATCTCCGAAGATGATGACATTACAGTCATACCGCGATACCTTTGTCATATCTTCCAGCACTTTCCACATGGCCTTGCTGCGGCAGACAAAATCCTCAGCCAGGGTCTTTTCCATCAGAGCCCTGTTATAAGGAGGCTCTGTCTCCGGTTCACGGGGCTTGGTCTGGGCTATGGTCAGATCTTCCATATAAGGAGCCATGTCTCTTACGATACCCATATCAAACTGGTCATATTTCTCAAGATATCCCTCTGCGCCCCTGACTTCAAGATTTTTTGAAATGGATTCCGTAATGTAGAGGGCTATGTTCAGGTTGTTGATGAGATTGGCGAACATGACGGTGCCTCCCGGTTTGGTGGCAAGGATGTTGATAGTCTCTGCTCCCGGTATTTCTGCACAGTTTATGGAAAGATCGTAATATGATTCGGCGTCAAGCTGCCGCATGCATTCCATCGGTCTCAGTATGTCAAGAAAGCTCACTTCGTCAAACACCTGGCTTATCAGACGGTCTATACCGCACCCTGTAAACCTGGTATTGCTTTTTTTGTCCAGCAGGCATGTTATCTGTCCGGCTTCTCCGGCCTTCTGCCTTATGACATAACCGTATATCAGATTGGTCAGCATGCTGTTTCCGACAACCAGGAACCTTTCCTTGTTTCCCACAAGTTCGTTGAGCCTGTACAAGGTACCTGACTGGTCAAACACGAACATCAGCAGGTCAAGGGGTATGTCCTCAGGCACTTTGACTAAAGGTATGAGGCTGTGCACTATGGCATATCCGTTTGCCTCTACCTGGTTAAACACCCTGTTGACAGATGTTATATTCTCTATATACATGGGGATTGATGCGGCCGAAGCATTGCAGATAACTGCGTCTCCTATTTTAAGTCCCGATCTGTTATCGTAATCCTGGCCGATCTCTTCAACCGTTCCCATCACAAGACCGCCTGTATCTGTGACAGGATTATGGAGTTTGCCGCGGCGGATCACGATATCTATTATGGCCTGCTTGATTTTTTTCTCATCGTCGTTGGATTCTGTACAAATCTGCTTGAATCCGGTGCCCTCAAGGTGTATCCTTTGTATTGAGACCTTTAGTTCATCGGAATAAATGCTGCGGTTATTGTCCAGCTTCCATGCTGATGTTGGCAGCACATGCTTTGGTTCCAGCACACGATTGATACCATATGGCATAGACATTTTGTGTTCACTCCTTGCTGTTGCGAACCCATTTCGGTTCACTTGTATGGTAATTTCAATCTTAAACCATTGGCACGCATTTTGCAATACATTTATTCCGGAATATCTAAGGAACAATTTAGTTTACATTTTTAAAGAAAAAGGAGACGATTAAAATGGCAGAAAAAATCACTTCAACTTTAAGACTCAGAATGTCCGCAAAGGACGCTCATTACGGCGGAAATCTGGTTGACGGAGCTCATATGGTACACCTGTTCGGCGATGTTGCCACTGAACTTCTTATCAAGATGGACGGAGATGAAGGCCTGTTCTGCGCTTATGATAATGTAGAATTCCTTGCTCCTACATATGCAGGCGACTATATCGAAGCTTACGGCGAGATCACCAGCGTAGGAAACACTTCAAGAAAGATGAAGTTTGAAGCAAGAAAAGTTGTTGCTGCAAGACCTGACATCAGCCCTTCCGCAGCTGACTTCCTTGAAGAGCCTATCGTAGTTGCAAGAGCAACAGGAACCTGTGTGACTCCAAAAGACTGCAAGAGAAAATAACATGGCCGTTTCACGCCTGCGGCCCGGCACGGTCCGGCGACCGGCAAGCCGCTGTGGGGTCAGGTCATGACCGCAGTGCATGGTCTGATGACCGAAACAGAGTACAAGGTAATTACTAATACATCTTTAAAATGACTGCGGGGCGCTGTAACAGCGCCCCGCAGTTATTTTTTTCTGCATTTAAGACTGGTGCAGACCGGCGATATTATATATTTTTGACACTGCGCCCTGCCCTACTGGATGATGGCTAAACTTTTTCCTGCGGATAAAAAAGCCAACATCTGCCATAAAAATATGCTGTTCAGACCTAAAATATGGCCTCATGTTGGCTTTTTGCTCAGGTTTGCATTTTTCAGGTAACAGTTTTTTGAAAAACCGTTGTCTTTTTTCGTTGACCTGAACAAAAAGCCAACATCGACAAATTTCGACAGGGCAAATCTGGCATAGAATCTAAAAATATTGGCTTTTCCTCATTTTGCAGAGCGGATAGCCAACATTAATTTTCTATTATATATCCCACCGTAC
Source organism: uncultured Eubacteriales bacterium (assembly GCA_900542565.1). Classification (GTDB taxonomy): domain Bacteria; phylum Bacillota; class Clostridia; order Peptostreptococcales; family Anaerovoracaceae; genus Fimisoma; species Fimisoma avicola. The sequence continues at coordinate 31,837 of UQOC01000019.1, forward strand.
GGCGACCGAGGTTGACGCCGTACGGCGGCGCCAAGCCCGCCGTCAGCAGTTTTTCAGGTATTCCACCTCTTCTCTGGTGAGCTTGCGGTAATGCCCCTCTTTCAGGTGGCCGAGGCGGATCGTCCCGATAGCTGTGCGTTCAAGCTTCTGGACCGGGTTTCCGACGGCAGCGAACATCTTCCTCACCTGTCGGTTCTTGCCCTCATGGATGGTTATCTCGACCAGCGTGGAGCCGGCGCTCCCCTTCACTATGTTCACTTTTGCAGGAGATGTGACAAATCCCCCTATGTCCACTCCCTTGCGCAGTTTTGCAAGCTTTTCCCCGGAAATAACGCCTTTGACCAGAGCTCTGTATGTTTTGCCCAGCTCGTGCCTTGGGTGTGACACACGATAGGCCAGATCACCGTCGTTGGTCATTATCAGCGCCCCTGATGTGTTGTAATCCAGTCTGCCTACCGGAAACAGCCTGGCGTCGGTGTCCGTGACGATATCCATGACCGTCGGCCGATCCCTGTCATCGCTAACGGTAGTCACCATACCGACCGGTTTGTTCACGAGAAAATATACATGTTTCTGAGCCGGCTGAGCAATACGGCCGTTGATCTCCACTTTATCGTCCGGGAGCACATCATAGCCCGGTTCTTTCAGCACTGCGCCGTTAACCTTTACATTACCGTTGCGTATCAGCTCATCAGCCTTTCGTCTGCTTGCGATCCCGGCCTGAGCTATATATTTGTTTATCCTCATATCAGTTCCCTTTTCTTTTGTCGTCAGGATATTTTATCATAAAAGATCACTTATTGTAAATATCCATCAGATCCTCCGCCTCCACCGCTTTTCTGACTTCCTTGGGCTCCATCCTGTAAAGGCCCAGTTCCTTCATCCTTTCAAAGAACTCTCCGCCGGCGAAGGTAAACCTTCTGGAAAGGCCGTCCTCACGGGCAAGGGCCTCATTGGCAAACGCAAGCAGTTCGCCTATCGCCAGTGAGCGGGGCAGCTTCAGCATGGGTTTTCCGGCGGCCATCATGGCGCCGTTGTACCCCGCCAGTGAACCTGTGGATATGGCTTCCGTATGACCGACAAAAAAGCCTGACTTTTCTCCGCCAAGCAGCAGGTTTGAAAGTCCGCATGCCCTCATATACCCGTCTCTGACCCCCACAGACATATACCTCACGGAATTGCCTTTGCCGCCTGCATAAGGATCTGCAAATCTGGCATTTTCAAAACCTTCCACCTGCCTTAGTTCTTCAAGGTCAAAATAAGGGCTCATAAGCTTCGCATATCCCGTATCGATCAGGATAATATTTTCTGCAAAAGGATCCAGCGCATATTGCTGGCATACCTTTCTGGAAAGTTTTTCTCTGTTGATGAGCCGTTCAGGCAGCGGTACCACAGCAAAACCATCTTTATCCAGTTTTTTCTGAAGTTTTCTGGAAAGGCTCCGTTTTTCGATCTTGCATGAACCGCTGAACGCTCCCTTTATGCCGTCAGGCCGGCAGGCAGCCATATCATCAAGGCCAGCCCTTTCAGTTATGCTGACCCTGGGGCCAAAAGCAGGGCATCTGAGTATACACATTGAACAGCCGTTCCCATGGCGCATGCAATTTCCCATGGGGCCGGTCGATCCCGTTGTCTCTATGAACACATCTGCTCTGATCTTTTCTCCATCCCCGGAAACCACACCGGTTATCACATCCCCGTCGGTTTCCACATCTGTTATCCTGGTCTTGAGGCGTATTTCTATGCCCAGTTTTTTCAGAAGGCGCCTTACTTCAGGTTCCACCATGAGCACATCATAAAAGCTGGCATGATCGTGTCCCGGAAAATCCACATCCTTGTGCAGGGACAATTTGTCGGTGATCTCAAAAAGCTCGCCTGCCCCAAGAGCTATGTTTTCCTCTGCAGCCGTATATCTGCCGTTATTGCGCATGATCCCGCCTACATTTCCAAGGCCAAGAAGCAGGTCGGTCTTTTCTGCCACCGTCACATCTGCCCCCTGTTTTCTCGCTCGTACGGCAGCGGCGATCCCTGACCACCCTCCGCCTATGATGACTATTTTTGCCATTGAATCCTCTCCTCCTGTCCTATACCTCACTTTGGTAAAGCATTAAATTAAATCGTAGCTTTTCCTTGATTTTTACCCGAAAATATAGTACAAATATAGTGTAAGCATATTATAAGTATATTTGGGAGGACACTAAAAATGAAAAAAATCGCAGTAGCATTGCTGGCTTTAATCATGTGCTTCACTTTTGCTGCTTGCAGCTCACCTTCTCCTACAGACGCACTCAAGGCTGATCTGGAAAATGCCAAGTCAAGTCCTGACGAGATCATCGGCGATATGGGCAGCGACGGATTCGGAGAGGAAGCTACCGAAGCACTTGTCGATAAGGTTCTGGAATTTGATTACGAGCTTGGCGAAGAAACCATCGACGGAGACACTGCAACCGTTGAAGCCACCATCACCACTTATCCGTTTGGAGAAATGTTCAGCAACCTGCTGATCTCTTTCATGGGAGAGGCTCTTGCAGATCCGACCATGACGGAAGAGACCATGATGGATACACTGGATCAGCTTCTGATCGAATCCCTTGATTCAGCAGAAAAGACCTACGAGGCTACCGTTACCGTAACTCTTATAAATGACGGCGATGCGTGGGTTGTTCAGGAGAGCGATGAACTTTCCAATGCCCTGACTGGCGGAATGCTTGATTTTGCCAACAGTGCAAGCAGCTTATCCTAAACCGTCATACCGGCACAGTCTATTTACATAAGACGGCAGCAACAGGCACATGGCAGGACTTATCTGTCATGTGCCTTTTTAGATGGATCAGGCTGCTCTGTGTTCCTTTCCTTCCATACTTTATTCCTTTCCTGCCGTCCTTCCGGCTCTTTTTCAGCAAAAAACACTTAACTTATCTGTTCCAAAGGTGTATAATATATCTATCTTTTGACAAACGGGAGCTTGTGTTACAGGCTGAGAGGGAGGTGTGACCTCCGACCGGTTACCTGATTTGGATAATGCCAACGGAGGGATATGACTGCGCCGGTCAGAAGGCGCAAACTTATAAGATTCTTCATCGGGGAATTGCCAGATCGGTAATTCCTTTTGATTTTTTGTGAGGTGAACTGATGGTAAAGATCAACGGAAACATGCAGGATATGGACGGTATGCCCCTTGCCCGCTACCTGGACGATGCCGGATACGATCCTGCCCGCATAGCGGTAGAGATCAACGGAGAAATCGTTCCAAAGTCCGCTTATGATGAAAAGCTCTTCTGCGACGGAGATGTTGTCGAAGTCGTCAGCTTTGTGGGAGGCGGATGATATGGCAGAAAACCAAGTGACATCAGGCAGCAGGCCTTGTGCCTGTGAATCAGGTTCCATGCCCTCAGAAAAAGAAATGAACAGGGCCCTGACCGACAGGTGCGGAGAGAAGATAGCCGATGCTTTCGGCCGGGCAACTGTCGCCATATGCGGCCTTGGTGGCCTCGGCTCCAACATTGCTGTTTCTCTGGTAAGGGCCGGAGTGGGAACACTGATACTCATCGACTTTGACAAGGTGGATATCACCAACCTGAACCGCCAGCAATATAAAGCCTTTCAGGTAGGCATGGACAAGACAGAGGCTCTTGCCGCCAATCTGGCGGAGATCAATCCTTATACCCGCCTGCTGACCCATCAGGTCAGGATCACCGAAAACAATGCCGCCAGGCTGCTTGAAGCTGCCGATATGATCTGCGAGGCCTTTGACGACCCTGCCCAAAAGGCGATGCTGGCAAATACCGTACTGGAAAGACTGCCTTCCGCTTATCTGGTAGCAGCTTCAGGCATGGCCGGTATAGCCAGCGCCAATGACATAAAAACCCGGCGTATTTCAGAGCGGTTTTATCTATGTGGCGACGGCGTGAGCGATTCCGCAGAAAAACCCGGTCTCCTTTCTGCACGGGTTGCTCTGTGCGCCGCCCACCAGGCCCACATGGTCCTGCGGCTGCTGGCAGGTTTCAAAGAGCCGTGAGCTTCCGGCCCCTTGATGCCCGGTCACATATACCGCACACCGCAAGGACACATATCAGGATTTTGAAAAACTATCAGAAAGAAGGTAACAATATGAACAATGATAAACTAATGATCGGCGGACACAGTTTCGACTCCCGCTTTATCCTCGGATCAGGAAAATACTCGCTCAAGCTGATCGAAGCAGCTGTCAGAGACGCCGGAGCACAGATAATCACTCTGGCAGTGCGCCGCGCCAACACTACCGATCACGAAAACATCCTGGATTACATACCTGAGGGCGTCACCCTGCTGCCCAATACCAGCGGCGCCAGAAACGCCCAGGAAGCCGTTCGCATAGCCCGTCTGGCACGGGAGCTGGGATGCGGTGATTTTGTGAAGATCGAGATCATGAGAGATACCAAGTATCTGCTCCCTGACAACCAGGAGACCATCAAAGCCACAGAGATCCTTGCCAAAGAAGGCTTTGTGGTAATGCCATACATGTATCCTGACCTGAACGCCGCAAGAGATATGGCTTCGG
>UQOC01000020.1 GCA_900542565.1 uncultured Eubacteriales bacterium
GCGCCTACGCCAATGTGGTGGCCGTAGCCAACGGTAACGAGAACAGCGACAAGATCAAGGCGCTGGTCGCAGCTCTCCAGTCAGACGAAGTAAAACAGTTCATGGAAGAAACATACGGCGGTGCAGTAGTGCCTCTGTTCTGATATACGGCAGGTTTAACCGAAAGGGATCGGAAACGGTCCCTTTTTTTCTTGTAAGACGGCCGGCCCTTGACAAAGCCGCCGCCGGAAAATATAATATACGCATACCCCCTATGGTATCATACGAGAGGGGCAGAAAGGGGAAACAGAATGAGACAATGTATGGACGCCGAAAATCTGCACCGCAGGTTTAAAAAGATCATAGGGCAGGTTCAGGCCATTGACAGGATGGTAGATGAGGATGTTCCCTGCGAGGATATACTCGCCCAGATCAATGCTGCAAAATCAGCTCTCCACAGAGCAGGCCAGGTTGTCCTGGAGGGACATCTGAAACACTGTGTCAAAGACGGCATCGAACACGGAGACGCAGACAAGACCATTGAAAACTTCACCAAAGCCGTTGAGCGCTTTGCAAATATGAAATGATCCTTTTCCTGTCTTGCAGGCCCGGTCTTTCCTACATCCGGGAAAATTTCCACGCCTCTTGACAGGGATTTTTTTGACGATATAATATACATATACCCCTATAGGTATATCTCCCCGGTCCGAGGCCCATGGACAGACCTGGATCACATACAAATGATATATAGCATACAAGGAGGATCAATGAAGCATTTTACAGACAAAATAGAAAAACTTTTGGAACTGGGCGGTGTCAAAAAAGATATAACTTTCCTGATAATTTCAGCCATAGCACTGATAATAAGCATCTTTGGCCTTATCCCCGCTCCTTTTGACTTTGCCTGGGTGGCCATAATCCTTTGCGGCATACCCATAATCTTGGAGGCTGTCACAGGACTCATCACCGCCTTTGACATCAAAGCCGATGTGCTGGTATCGCTGGCGCTGATAGCCTCTGTGATAATCGGCGAAGATTTTGCCGCAGGAGAAGTTGCCTTTATCATGCAGCTGGGGGCCTTGCTGGAGGATCTGACCGTTGCCAAAGCCAGAGCCGGTATTGAAAAGCTTATCCATCTGACCCCTCAGACAGCAAGAGTGATCCGTTCCGCCGGGGAAACTGACTCAAAAAATGATGTGGAACTTGATGATCCAGCCAGCAGCTCCGCATCTTGGGAAAAGGTCATACCCGCCGAAGAGGTACAGGTGGGAGATATTCTCAGGGTGCTGCCGGGAGAAACTGTCCCTGTGGACGGGATCATAATAAAAGGTACCACATCTGTCAATCAGGCTGTGATGACAGGCGAGTCCCTGCCTGTGGACAAATCCGCCGGCGACGAAGTATCAAGCGGGACCGTCAACCAGTTCGGCGCTTTTGAGATGAAAGCCCTCAGAGTCGGCCAGGACAGCTCCATCCAGCGGATGATACAGCTGGTGCAGTCAGCCGATGCAGGAAAGGCCAAGATCGTCAGGCTCGCTGACCGCTGGGCCACATGGATAGTGGTCATTGCCCTTTCTGCTGCATTCCTTACATGGCTCGTAACCGGTCTCATCATAAGAGCCGTGACTATACTTGTTGTTTTCTGCCCTTGCGCTCTGGTACTCGCAACACCGACTGCCATAATGGCGGCCATCGGCAATGTGACCAGGCACGGTTTTCTGGTCCGTGAAGGCGATGCTCTTGAGCGGCTGGCCTCAGTGAAGATCGTTGCCTTCGATAAGACCGGGACCCTCACCTACGGACAGCCGGAAGTTACAGAAGTTATCGGAGCAGGAGTAAGATACTCACGCAGCCAGATCTATGCTCTGGTGGCTGCGGCAGAAAACCTTTCTGAACACCCTCTGGGCAAAGCTGTCGTAAGGGGATACAGAAAAGAAGAAGGTGACGATATGCCTGCTGCCTCGGATTTCAGGATGGAACCCGGTATGGGAGTCAGGGCAACGGTTAAAGGCTCCCAAGTCATCGCAGGCAGCCTTAAAATGATGAAAAGCGAAGGCGTCTTTTTCCCTGCCTCAGTTGCTGAACACGCAGAAGAATTCCTAAAAAAGGGCAGCACCGTCATTTATGCAGCCATAGACGGTCAGGCAGCCGGATACATCGTGCTTTCGGATACCATAAGAGAAGAAAGCCCTGCGATGATCGCCGCCCTGAAAAAAATGGGTGCAGTCCCTGTCCTTCTCACGGGAGACCATCAGAATGCGGCTCAGGCCATAAGCTGCGCATCAGGGATAGATACATTTCATGCCCAGTGCCTGCCCCAAGACAAGCTCAGCTATATTGACAGCTGGCAGCAGGATGGCATGCCTGTCTGCATGATTGGAGACGGCATCAACGATGCTCCCGCTTTAAAAAAAGCCAATGTCGGCATCGCCATGGGCGGCGTGGGCAGCGACATCGCTGTCGATGCGGCTGACATAGCTCTGGTAGACGACGAGATCCGGGAGCTGCCCCACCTCCTGAGCCTTTCAAAGCGCATGATGGTCACGATCAGGTGCAATCTGACATTTTCAATGGCGCTTAACTTTGTGGCTATCATTCTTGCCATGACGGGAGTGTTAGATCCGGTGATCGGCGCTCTGGTCCACAACGCCGGCAGTGTGATTGTCATCGTCAACTCTGCTCTTCTGCTCAAATGGAGAAAAAAATAGACTTGTGATCTGACGATCCCGCTGCAGGCATGAAAGCCCCAGGCGGGATCTTTTATTTTAAGCTGCAAAACAACTGTGCGTTTCCGCAAAAAAAGACCCGCAAGCAGGTCTTTACCATTTACAGATCTTCATATCGGGAAAAATCCCCATTTTCAAAATACAATGTGTATCCCCGTCCGGGAGCCGGGATCCAGTCCCAGAATGTCTCCTGCGGCTTGCCGGCCAGATAGCACATGGCTGCCGCTATCACTCCTCCGTGGCATACCATTATCGAGACTGCATCCTTTCCGCTGTGCCTGTGAGACAGCTCTTTGAGGCGGTGGAAGCCTGTCAGTTCGTCAAGGCCGCGGCAGGCCCTCTTTATGAAATCGGCTGACGACTCTCCGTCAGGAAATCTGAAAGAGCCATCTTTGTTATTCATCCACTGGTCAAAGCCTTCCATTTCCTTTAACTGATCGAAGGTCTTACATTCCCATCTGCCAAAATTCATTTCCTTAAGATCGGGGATGACCTTAAAAGGAACATCGCCATATATGGCAGCCAGAGTCTGGTCGGCTCTGACCATACCCGAAGTATAGCAGTCGGCATCCCCAAGCTCCGGATAAACGCCAAGCTCCTTAAACCGGCTGATTTCACGGACGCCCTCTTCGATCAGGGGCAGATCCTCCCAGCCGTAGAACCATCTGTTTTTTATTCCTTCAGTTATTCCATGCCTTATAAAATGAATGCGAGATATCATATATGCTCCTTATTTCAGTCTTTGTTCCATGCCGCAGAACACCCGGTAAACCTGCTCCGACTCTGAGGCCAGCCACAGCATTGCTCGGCCGACAGCCTCCCGCCATGCCCGCAGCACAGGGTCTACAGGTACTATGCCCTGGGAAATATCGTTTATCATCAGTATCTTATCTTTCATCTGTTCTCTATGGGCTGCCAGAAAATCCCTCGGTTCTGTGCCTGTCCTTACAAGATCAAGAAAGGCCTTTTCCAGCCCATGTATGGCTCTGGCACCTTCTGCCTGCGGCGAAAGAGCCGGAAACTCCCCGCTTTCCTGCGCCAGCCCCTTTTGTCCTGATGACTCTCCGCAATAAAAGATGTCCTCATCTTCAAGTCCAAAAGTTCTTTTGGCAAAATCAGCTTTTCCCTGATAAGCCCCGCCAAAGATCAGGATCATAGGCACCTCCTTTACATCACCAGCATGGCAAATATACCTGCCAGTTCGCCCCATACTATAGAATATCCGGCAATATCGCCGCTCATGCCGCCAAGCTGCCTCTTGGCATAAACTGCGGCAACATATGTTACCGCCATGACCGCACCGACGACAATGGCTGAAGGCAGCAGGTCATTGGCAAAAAACAAGCCGGCACCGCAAAATACAACAAGCTGTGCGGCAACAGCCAAAGCTGCCCTTTTTTTCTGCCTGTCATCAGAAGAGCCCTTACCCTGCGCATACTGGCTGTGCCCAATGGGTTTTCTGAGCAGCACATTTAAACCTGCTACTGCACGGCTTGCAACAGGTATCATACACAGATCCGGAAAATCTATCCCTCCGTTGAGGGCGCTTGCCGCACATACAAAATATGCAAGCACCATGAAAGCCAGGCTTATAACTGCAAATGCACCGCAGTGGGAATCCTTGAGGATCTGCTGTTTCTCCTGAAGCGGCCGTCTTGACATGATGGCATCACAGCAGTCCATGAACCCGTCAAGGTGCAGGAAACCGCTGAGGGCAAAGGGTATAAAAGCTATGAGAAAAGAGATCAAAAAAAACGGAGTGCCTATCCACACAAAGAATACGCATAATACAGCCCACAAGACCCCTATGATGAGCCCGATGGCAGGCAAAAACCCCAACATGGCGTTTTTCATATCTCCGTCCCATTTTTTTGCAGGGCATGGCAAAGCCAGAAAATTTCCCCATGCCATAAAAAATCCAGTTAAAAGTTTCATCCAATCACCCCTGTTTATATGATCTGATAAATCCGTACGCCACCTCGGCCACCCGGCCGCATACATCTGCCAGCGTCCTGTCTATAAGTGCAAGTCCCTTTCTGTAGGCCTCTGTCAGATCGTCATAGATCATTGCGTCGGAATATATATAATCTGAAACAAATACGGTATTTCCTGTGATATGCGCAAAGTCCGCAAGCTCTGCCGCTACCCTCTGGGGAGCGCCAAGGTCTGCAGTTCCTCCGTCCCTGAACATTTCATTGGAAAGCAGGGCGGTCACGCTGTCCAGCAAAAACACTCCTTTCGGATCAACCGGCCTGCCGGAAGAAGTCAGCATGCCTGACTGCGCCTGCCCGCCCAATGGGAGACAGCCGCAGATATCAAGCCCCCTTTCGATGGTATCAAACCCCATGCCTGCCCTTTCCCTTATATGCCGGGCTATGCGTGCTTCATCCTCACTGTCGTGAGGTATCATGGTGGCGAGATAATAAAGGGGGACTCCCTGTCTTTGGGCCATTTCTCTGGCGACCTCCTGGGCATAATGGGACTTGCCGTTCTTGCATCCGCCGCTTATGAACCAGTTCATCAGAAAAAGTTACCTTTCTTGGCTTCTGCCAGATAATCGGCGTCAATGGCCCCCTCGTCAAAGGTCGCCATGCCGCTCATGGCGGCACAGGCAGTCTCGATTATGTTGAAGCTTATAGGACAGCCGCTGCCCTCTCCAAGTCTCATGGACAGATCAAAATAAGGGCTTATGCCCAGGGCCTCCATGGCCACCATATACCCCTGCTCCTTTGAAAGATGAGAGCCAAACATGAAATTGACAGCATTTGGCGCCATCTTGGACGCAGCCAGCGCTGCTACCGCCGAAATGTATCCGTCAATTACCACAGGAATCCTGTAGTAAGCCGCTCCCAGAAAAGCGCCCGTCATGGCGCATATGTCAAACCCTCCTACTTTGGAAAGGATCCCGATCACATCGTCCCCTTCACATCCGGCGGCTGCACGGCTCACTATGCGGGTCTTTTTGGTCAGGCCCTGATCGTTCAGCCCTCCGCCTCTGCCCACCACCGCAGCGGCAGGTTTTCCTGTCAGGGCAGCAAGCACACAGGCGCTGGTGGTCGTATTTCCTATCCCCATTTCCCCTACGCCAAAAATGTCATACCCGCAGTTTTTTATGGCGCAGGCTGCTTCAACACCTGTCAATATCCCCGTTATTGCCTGCTCCCTCGTCATGGCAGGTTCTTTTGCCAGATTCTTTGTGCCTCTGCCCAGGCTGCGGTTAAGTATCTTTCCCGTAAGCCGGCCGTTCTCGATAGGCGAATCTGTATACAGCCTATTGGGGATAGGCAGTTTGACCCCCATATCCACAACAAGCAGGTCTATGCCAAAATGCCTGGCTATGGAACTGACGCCTGTATAATGCCGCGTGAAGTTGATGGTCTGGGAAAGGGTTACCGACTGGGGAGCCGAGGCCACCCCCTCTTCAACAACTCCGTTGTCGGCGGACATTATGACGATAGCCTTTTTATCAATATCGTTGAGCACATTGCCGGTGATCCCGGCCATATGTATTGAGATGTCCTCCAGTTTTCCCAGCGCTCCCGTAGGTTTAGCAAGGACTGCCTGCCGTTCATTTGCAGCCGTGACCGCATCTTCACAGAGACCTCCGTCTCGTGCGATGGTCTGAAGGATTCCTTTTAAACGATTTTCCATAGCTGATCTCCTTTGCATATTATATGGTCATATGTAACCGTGTGAACTGAGCCATTCCGCACATGCCCTGCAGTCCCTCGCCTCTATGGTAAAAGTGACATCAGGGCTGCAATGCTCCCTTATGGAGGAAAAGACAGATTCCATATCCATCGTTCCCCTGTCAAAGGCGCTGTGTGTATCGGCTGTGCCGTCATTATTATGAAGATGAAAATGCCCTATCAGGCCGCCCAGGATCTCTATCCATTTTTCGACAGGCATATCCGGCCCTGTCATGGCATGGGCATGCCCGATATCAAGGCAGAGCCTTATGCGTTTTGAAACCGACCCGTCCGGAATGAAGCTGTCAGATCCTGCGGAAATTTCTGCCACCCTCATCATGAAGTCCAGCAGCATATATGGCTCGTCTTCAAGGACATTTTCTACCAGCAGGCCAAAATCCTCCGGCTTATGGGCCATAAAGCCATGCCAGAACCGGGCGCCTTTTTCGGCCTGCCATTCTTTAAAATATATAAAAGGCAGCCATCCGGTATGCACGATCATCTTTTGAGAGCCGATGGCCCGGCATACTCCGTAGGCTTCCTCCAGCCGCTCTGCTGCCATGTCGCGGGCTCTGCGGTCTATTGCCGCAGGATATATTTCCGTAAAAGGTCCGTGGACCAGCGGCACAAGGTGCGTGCCTGAAACATGGAGATCCCTGCTGATGCTGTCGATCAGCCTCCGGCGTTTGTCCGGGTCAAGGTCTTCGGATATGCAGGTATGGTTGATCTCAAGACCAAGTCCATACTCGGCGGCAACCGCTGCAGCATCCTGCTGAAATGTGGCTATATACAGTTTGTCTTTTATGTTGAACATATTTTTCCCCATTCAGACGGTCATTGTACCTTATGCCCTACTTGTCTTTTTTCCCTCTGAGCCTGGCTGCGATTATCCTGTCTTTTCCGGCCAGATCTTTCAGACAGCGTATATCCTTAAATCTTCCGCTGTTTTCAATGAGCTCCGGGACTGTCCCGCCCTGGTCACAGCCGATCTCAAGCATCAGAAGGCCATTTTTTTGCAGATATGCGGCTGCTTCTTCGGCTATGCGCCTGTAAAAATCCAGACCATCTGCGCCGCCGTCAAGGGCGCCCATCGGCTCATGGTCTTTTACTTCCCTCTGTAACGAAGGTATCACATGGCTGGCAATATACGGCGGATTTGAGATTATCATATCGAATTTTTTCTTTCCAAGTTTGCCGCTAAAAGGAGCGAACATATCTCCTTCTTCAAATTTCACGGATCTGCAGCCCAGTGCGGCAGCGTTCTCTCTGGCTGTTTTGACAGCTTCACCGCTTATGTCGCTGCATGTGACCTTGACTTTTGGACACAGTTTGGCAAGGGAAATGCCTATAGCCCCGCTGCCGCAGCAGAGATCCAGTACCTCTTTGATAGCGGATGCCTTTGCGTACTCCTCTCCCCGCAGGGAACCTTTGGTTATCAGTTCCACTGCATCCTCGACCATGGTTTCCGTATCCTGGCGCGGTATGAGTACCGACGGATTGACATGGAAAGTAAATCCCATGAATTCCTGGGTCCCTGTTATATATTGAAATGGCTCTCCTCCGGCTCTCCGGCCGATAAGTTCAAAATAAGCCTCGCATTGATTGTCCTGGAGCACATCCTGCCAGTGCATCATAAGGCCCACATTGTCCAGCTTATCCAGAAAACAGTAAAGTCCCCTTGCATCCCTTGCCGCATCTTCTATGCCGGCATTTTCAAGCTGGGTCTGACCGTAGCTGATCAGTTCCTTCAGCGGCAGGCTCATGGTCACAACCTCCTCCTTCGTCAGTATCCTCTCCGTCTGCTGTATTTCCGTCTGAGGCGGCAGACGCTGCGTCATCCTCCTCTGCGGCATTGTTCTTTATCGGTTCTCCGTCAAGGTCGCAAAGTCCCTCAAAGTAAGGGGTATCGTTTTCAGGCAGTACCGCTTTAAGGGCGGCTATGGCCACCTCAAGCTGCTTATCGTCCGGCTCATTTGTCGTAAGCTTTTGCAGATAAAGCCCAGGAAGGCTGAGCACCTTTACTACGATATTATCGCTCCTGCCGGCCCATTTGAGCAGTTCATATGAAAGCCCTGCGATAAGCGGCAGGACGAGTATCCTGCTTATCAGCCTTATCCATACATTGGGCCATCCCATGAGAGCATGTACGAGAATGGCTATCACCATCACGAACATAAGGAAACTTGTTCCGCAGCGAGGATGCAGTGTATAGAACTGCTGCGCATTTTCCGGCGTCAGCGGCAGGCCGTTTTCAAAGCAGTGTATGGTCTTGTGTTCTGCTCCGTGATACTGGAAAACGGTCTTGATCTCGCCCATCCGCGCGATAAGGGCAATATAGCCTATGAAGATGATAAGGCGGACAGCTCCCTCTGCCAGATTGAGCAGTATTACGCTGTCTGTCACCTTTGATAAGAGTCCTACCGCCACCGTAGGCAGCAGCATAAATATTGCTACAGAAAGGACTATGGCTACGGCAACAGAAAAAAACATCAGTATTTTCCATGACTTTTCCTTGCCGAATTTGTTCTCTATCCATATATCAAACTTGTCCTTTTCGTATTCGTCAGGATAATTTTCCTCAATGATGTCGGCCGAATACATGAGGACTTTTGTGCCCTGCACCAGCGATGACACGAAATTGACTACGCCCCGGATAACAGGTATCTTGCCCCATTTGCTCGGCACCGGTGTAGGCTGCGTCTTCATATGTATATTGCCGTCGGCCAGCCGGACAGCAATGGCCGTTTTCTTCGGCCCACGCATCATTATCCCTTCCATTATGGCCTGACCTCCTATTGATGTGGGACAGGCGTTTTTGAGAAAGATCTTCTTTAAATCCATTGAAATCCCCGTATTGTAATTTATCTCAGTCGTTTAGCATAACTTTTTTGATGACTTGTATAAAGTCTTTGTTGTTCCTGGTATGGGCCAGATTTTCTATGATGGTCTCTGTCACTTCCTGAGGATTGCTGTTTGCAAGAGCCCTTCGCATTGTCCATATGGCTTCCAGTTCGTCCTGATCCATGAGCAGATCCTCTCTCCTGGTCCCGGATTTATTGAGGCTGATGGCAGGAAATATCCGTTTTTCGGAAAGTTTCCTGTCCAGATGCAGTTCCATGTTTCCGGTACCCTTAAATTCCTCAAAGATGACATCGTCCATACGGCTGCCGGTCTCCACAAGGGCGGTGGCAAGGATTGTGATGGAACCTCCTTCTTCCAGCTTTCTGGCCGCTCCGAAGAATTTTTTCGGTTTGTGGAAAGCTCCCGGATCGAAACCTCCTGAAAGCGTCCTTCCGGACGCAGGCACTACCATGTTATAGGCCCTTGCCAGCCTTGTTATGCTGTCAAGTAATATTACCACATCCTTCTTGTGCTCAACCAGCCTCTTGGCTCTGGCAAGTACCATTTCGGCCACCTTTGCATGGTGCTGGGGGAGTTCGTCAAAGGTGGAATATATGACTTCGCCGCTCTTTAAAGAACGCTTCATATCTGTGACTTCTTCCGGCCTTTCATCTACCAGAAGGACGATAAGTTCCATTTCCGGATAGCTTTTTTCGATGGCGCTGGCTATGCTCTTGAGCAATACGGTCTTGCCGGCTTTGGGCGGCGCTACTATGAGACCTCTCTGTCCCTTTCCGATGGGCGCCACAAGATCTATGAGACGCATTGAAAGTTCACGGCTGCCGTTTTCGAGCCTGATACGCTCGTATGGAAATACCGGTGTCAGATCTTCAAAATCCGGCCTGCGCATGGCTACTCCCGGTTCATCGCCGTTGACAGTCAGCACATAAAGAAGAGCGCCGAATCGTTCTCCGTCTTTCGGCAGCCTGCTTATGCCTTTTATCTTATCTCCTGTCTTGAGGTTGAATCTGCGGATCTGTGTCGGTGATACATAGATGTCTTTTTCGCTTGTAAGAAAGTTGTTGAACCTTAGAAATCCAAAATTATTTTCTTCTTGTATTTCGAGGATGCCTTCCACTTCCGGCCGTTCTTCTTCGGTCCTGGATGCGGCGGCCTGAGTTTTTTCTGCCGGCTGGCTGCTTTCTGACGGCATAGTCTCTGCGGGAGACTGTGCCTGTGTTATCGTATCTGCTGCCGGTTCTGTTTCAAGGTCTTTTGCCTGGGTTTCCTGGACTTGTCTGGCCGTCTTTCGGACAGTGCGTTTTCCTGTGGCGGGAGTTTTGGCTTTTGCCCGGATCACGGGTTTTTCCGGTGTGTCTGCTGCCGGCCCTGTCTGAGTTTGTTCCTCTTGCCCCTGGGTCATGCCTTCGCTCTCTAAAGTTTTATCGCTCATTGCGGTACCATTTGCGGGAGATTGGTTGTTTCCCCGCTCCTTTCTAAGAAAAATAAGAATTGATTTTCAAAAAGAAAACTACAGTTAATTTTATAATATATTGTGGGCGGAAAAAAATCAAGACAATCCTGCTTCCTTTATGCGAGGCATGATAAAGCTGAGAAATTTTTTCAGAGCTGAACAGGCTGTCTCCATGTCACCTGCCCCTATGCCCAGTTCCACTTTCTGTGCCGGATCCAGTGGCACGGCGGTTATCCCTTCCCTGCGGCACATCTTCAGTTCTGTCTCGTTTATCATTGCTATACCGAGCCCTGCTCGCACCATTGAAGCGGCAGCTATGTTATCCTGTACGGAATGGCTAACATTGACCTTTATATTATTTTCCCTGAAAAAGATCGATTCGTCTGTTTCTTTTCCCGGAAAGATCTCTATAAAAGGTTCTTTCTTAAGGTCTGCGACAGAAAAAATCCCCTTTTGGGCGGCAGGGTGGCCTGAGGGCACCATTACCATAAGCCTGTCCTCTTTGAGCGGTATCCACATGGGCAGGTCTTGCCGTCTGCTGACAATGGCAATGTCGAGACGGTAGTCTTTAAGCATTTGTACAAGTTCGCTGCTTGCTCCGTCGGTTATGGTCACTCTTATGGACGGATACATGCTGCAAAATTCAGAAACGGTTTCTGCCAGCCAGTCATAGTAAAAAGCGTAGGCGTTGCCTATGGCTATGTGCCCTGTATCAAGGCCCTGGATCTCTTCTGTCTGTTTTTGCAGCTCCTCTCCTGCCAATATTATCTTGGAAAAGTACGGTATCAGTTTTTGACAATCTTTGGTGGGGACGGCACCGTTCCTTCCCCTTATGAGCAGAGAAAGTCCCGTCTCTTCCTCAATGGAAGCGATCATCCGGCTCATGCCGGAAGGCGTATAGCCCAATTCCTCGCCTGCAGCTGAAAGGCTGCCTTTTTCTATGGCGCACAACAACGCCCTGTATTTTTCTATATTCATTGATGCTCCTTTTCATACTGCCTCCGGCGGTTATAAGCAGTCCCGGCGGTTATAATCGACACTGGCAAGTTATAATCGGCCCTGGTAGTTGCAAGCGGCCCTGGTAGTTACAAGCGGCCCCGGCAGTTTCTTTGATTTTTTGTCATAATTATTTTGAAATACTGTCGCTTTACTCAAATATACTCCCGGACATATAATAAAGTCAATACAAAAAGGAGGTAAAAACTTATGTCAGATTTATCAGACAGCGCAAAGAAAGCTGACACATCATTGACTTTGACCAGAAAGAGCGCCGAGATATTGCTGGCGGCGGTTTTGCTTTCCCGCAGCGCGTCTTTTCTGTTCAGCAAGGTGCTGCTTGAAACCATGTCGCCGTTCATGGTCATGGGTCTGCGGTTCCTGCTGGCAGGGACCGTACTCATTGCAGTCCTTAACGGAAAATTCAGAGGATTGTCTCCTGCGGTCTTGAAAAAAGGCGCTATCCTGGGAGCCGGATATTTCGCAATGATGGCCTTTGAGATGTTTGGCCTGCGGACTGTTTCTTCATCGTCAGCCGCCCTGCTGGAAGGTACTGCGATAATATTCGTCCCGATCTTTGAAGGGATAATAAACAGGAAAATGCCGTCAGCCCGTGTTTTTCTCAGCGTTTTTGTGACTTTTTTGGGCGTTGCCCTCCTCACAGGCCTTGGCAGCGGTCTTTCGCTGGGATCCGGCGAACTGCTCTGTATGGGAGCTTCTGTCACTTATGCGATATGCATCATCCTGACCAACAGGCTGGCTCAGGACGATGATCCGGTGGTGCTGGGCGGATTGCAGGTGACATTTATGGGGATCCTCGGCCTTGTCGCAGCTTTCCTCTTTGAAGTACCTTCCCTGCCGGGCAGCTTGGAAGGCTGGGGTTCCATACTATTTCTGGCGATAGTCTGCGGCAGCTTCGGTTTCGCCATGCAGCCAGTGGCCCAGAAATTTACCACTTCTGAAAGGGCTGCCGTTATGAATTCTGTCAATCCTCTGGGCGCTATGGTGCTGGGAATGATCTTCCTGCATGAAAATCCCGGCGTCTATGGCCTGATCGGCGCGATCCTTATCCTGGGAGGAATATTGCTGCAGAGCATGAGCCCAGCTCAGCCAGCGGCCATAAAACAAAGCTGAGGCAGCCGCCTGTGCTGGCTTTTCAATATAAAATGAGGGGCCGCACCCTGCGTTCCCTTCGGGTTTTCGCAAGGAAAAAGGGATGCGTTGCGCATCCCTTTTGATCTATAAGGAGACTTTGGGCTATTATTCTTGTCCTTCTATCCATTTTGCATAAAGTTCATCGTAAGTGCCGTTTTCTTTTACATTGGCAAGTCCTGCGTTTATCTTTTCCAGAAGGTCGTCATTGCCTTTTGCTACGGCGAAGGCCATCGGAGCCGGATCGATGAGCGCATCTATGAGCTTGATGTCGTCATAGAGGTTGAAGTAATACTGTGCTACAGGCGCATCCAGGATGACTGCGTCCACATCTCCGTTCTGGAGCTGCATTATGCACTGGGTGGTCTGGTTGAGGATGACTGCCTCGGCGATGGTGCCGTCAGCGGCCAGTTCCTGAACATATTCGCCCTCGGTGGTACCTATCTGGGCGGCCACGCTCATATCCGCCGTCAAGTCATCAACTCCGCTGATCGTCGTGTTGTCTGCGGTGACAACGATCACCTTGCCGCTGTCAAAATATTTTTCAGAGAAATCGACCTGTTCGGCCCTTTCGTCGGTAACATTCATGGCGGCGGCGATTATGTCAGCATTGCCTGCCTGTACTGCCGGGATGAGGGCGTCAAACTCGAAGATCTGGTATTCAACTTTGAATCCCTGGTCCTCGGCGATGGCATTGAGCAGATCCATGTCGAAACCCACCAGATTTCCGTCATCGTCGGTGGATTCAAACGGCGCATATGTAGGCTCTGTTATGGCTATATATGTAGGCATGTCGCCTGAGGCGTCTGTGCCCTCGTCACTGCCGCAGCCGGCCAGAGAAAGCATTGCGATCACTGCGATCATCATTATTGAAATTATTTTTATTGACTTTTTCATTTTTATATGTCCTCCTGAAATTTTTATTTATGTTTGTTTTCTTTTGCTTTTGTGAGAAATGACATGGCGTCCAGCATTAGCTGAGCCGCATACATGCTCGTTATATCGTTGTTGTCGTTTGGGGGTGAGACCTCTGTGACATCAAACCCTACGATGTCTCCCTTCTTTGCGATGGCCTCGATTATGGCGCTCGCTTCTTCATAGTACAGACCGAAAGGCACCGGTGATCCGGTTCCTATGGCGATGGAAGGGTCCAGGCAGTCAATGTCGAAGGTAATGTAGTATTTTTCCGCCTCCGGGATCTTGCCCGATACATAAGCCACACCCATCTGTCTGACTTCTCTCGAAGTCATTATGATATTTCCGTTGGCCTTGGCGTCCTGAAAATCCGAATACTGTGAACTTCCTATGCCTCTCATGCCTATCTGCATGATCTTTCCGATGTGAGACATTTCCGAAGCTCTCCTGATCGGGCTCCCCGGCCCCTCGGCTATGCCGTATGGCTTATATGTAAAATCCAGGTGAGCGTCGAACTGTATGAGGCAGACATCCTCGTAACAGTCAAAAGCTCTCAGGATCGGCGTCGTTATGGCGTGGTCTCCTCCGATGGTGAAGGGAATCGCGCCCTTTGACAGTATCTTTCGGATCGCCCCTTCGCAGTTGGCAAAGCTCCGCTCGTAAACTGTGTGCAGCACATCTATGTTACCGCAGTCTGCGATCTTCCACGGCTGGCCAAGAAAATGCTGATCCCTTATGGGGTCGTACCAGCCCTCGTGGGCGTAGCAGTTGTATGTGGAAGCTTCCCTTACTCCCCGTGGCCCGAATCTGGCGCCGGTCTTGACGGAAGTCCCCATGTCGTACGGCATTCCTATGACGGCGATGTCTGCATCCAGCTCATCCAGGTCGAAGCACATGGGCGCCATCAGGAAAGACGGTATTCCGACGAAGGGGTTCCTCATGGATTCCTTTTCAGTTGTGAAAGGATAATTATTCATCATTGGGTTCTGCTCTCCCGGTTTGTGTGAATTTTATTCATAATTTCGTTTCAATATACACATATTACACCCTTCGGCGGTCCATGTCAAGCATAAAAATGAATTTTTTTGAATATTTTTGATGTTTATGCGTTTTTTATGCATGGTCTGTTTGACATCCTGTTGATTTTACATAGATCAGCAAGGCATGAAAGATTTCTCCCGTGTCATGCCGTTTCAAATGACCACGCAAAAAAGCTCACCCTTTCTGATCTTACGCAGGAAGGGTGAGCGATCTCTTTTTATTATGTAAGCTGGAAATTTCAGCTTATTTCTTGTAATCGTAGAAACCTACTCCGGTCTTGCGGCCAAGCTTGCCGGCTCTTACCATTTTTCTCAGAAGAACATGAGGTCTGTATTTTGGATCTCCATATTCTCTGTAAAGCGTCTCCATGATGGCAAGGACAACATCAAGTCCGATAAGGTCGCCCAGTTCAAGAGGTCCCATCGGGTGATTTGCGCCCAGTTTCATGGCTGTATCAATACCCTTCACATCAGCAACACCGTCTGCAAGGATTCCGATACCTTCGTTTATCATTGGGATAAGGATCCTGTTTACAACGAATCCAGGAGCTTCTGCAACTTCTACAGGAGTCTTGCCAAGAGCTTCAGTAAGGGCTACGATCGTTGCCTTTGTCTCGTCAGAAGTTGTCAGGCCTTTTATTATCTCAACCAGCTTCATTGCAGGCACAGGGTTGAAGAAGTGCATTCCGATAACCTTGTCAGGTCTGCCTGTAGCTGATGCGATTTCGGTTATGGACAATGATGATGTGTTGGTAGCGATTATAGTATCAGGTTTGCAAAGCTTATCCAGTTCTGCGAACAGTGCTTTTTTGGCATCCATATCCTCTGTGGCAGCTTCGATAACCAGATCAGCATCGGCTATGATGTTGATGTCGGTAGAACCTTTGATCCTGCCGAAAGCTTCCTCTGCCTTTTCAGCGGTTATCTTTTCTTTTGCAACCATTTTGTCCAGATTCTTCTTAACGGTTGCCAGACCTTTTTCGATAGAAGTGTCTCTCCTTGCTCTCATGACCACTTCATAACCGTTAAGCGCAAGTACCTGGATGATTCCGGCTCCCATTGTTCCGGTACCTAATACACCTATTTTTTTCATCTAAATATGCCTCCTTGGATTTCATCGTTAGTTAATTATTTTTCTTGTGAAAAAATTAACCCTATTGTGGTTTTATTATATCATAAAAAAACAAAAATGGAACCCCTTTATATAACAAATTTTGTTTTTTATTGTATGCAGCCATAGGGCCGGGGCAATTAAGCATCTATTTTCCGGATTGACCCGCTTTTGGTCCTAATTTATGATACTCTTGATTTTTATTTTTATTTTTTGATAAGGAGGACCAACCATGAAAAAAAGACTTCTTTCCACATTTATAGTTATCGTATTGCTGTTCTCTTTTTGTTCTGTCAGCTTTGCGTCAACAGATGACGGCAATGCCGGGATAGTGCCATATGAGACACATTCAGTAACATTTGCTATTAATAGAACAAGTGCAACTAAAGCAACTGCATCCGTTTATGTGAGCTTTAGTCAGGTAGTAGACCGCTACAGTGTTGTTTTTTATTTGCAGAAATATTCCAACGGCGAATGGGTCACAGATATCAGTAATGATAACTATGTGACTTTTAACAATGGTTGGAATAAAAGTTATTTCCTTTATGACAAAACTTACACCGGTCTATCCCGTGGTACAACTTATCGCTTAAAGTGCATAAGCAAAGATTATATAGGAGACAGCGTATTTACTTCCACATCATATTCGTACACATTCTAGTGATATTAAGGCTGCCCGGTCAATCCCGGACGGCCTTTTCTATTATCTGTTGTACTTCTGTTTTTTCAAAACCAGCGGAAACTGTTATTTCAATAAGTGTATCCTCCTGTATGTAGGTGTAGATATTCGATTTATCTCCTGTATAATATGATTTCACATATACATCTATTCCATTCCAGTTTTCTTCTTCAGTACCTGAAATCATATTGCTTAATGAAAATGTCTCTTCATTGCTTTTTATTTCTTTAATTTCAATGTAACTTTCTTTTGAATTTTCATAAACTATGTATATGGTATTTAGATTATTTACACGCTCTACTTTTGCTTCATGAAATTCATATTCTTTCGGAATGTAGTCAAACCAAAAAAATTCTTCTTTGAGTTCTTTTGGAATGCTACTTTCTGAATAATATATCTCTCCTTCATCCATGCCCTCCTCTATCTTCACCTCACCGCTGTTTCCGGCAACTGCTTCAGGCGTATGCAAGATACAGGTGGCGCAGACGCCTACGCAAAGGACGACGGCGGCTGCTGAACTGAGGAGGATCCTTTTGCGTTTAAGCCTTTTGGCTCTTTTCTGGTCAGCGATCTGTATCCACTTTTTGATCGTCTCCTCCGAAGGCGGCTCCCCCATCGGAATGGACAGATATGCTTCTTCAAGTTTTTCACCTATCTTTTTTCTGTAATATTCCTGTTCCCTTTTTTCCTCTTTCCTTTTGCTCATCTGTCCAAACCTCCTTCTTCTATCATCGCCTTTAGCTTCTGTTTAGCTCTGCGGGAAAGGCTTTTTGTATTGGCCTCCGATTCTCTTATCATCACGGCGATTTCCTTTAATCTGTAGCCGTAGGTATAATACAGCACTATGACTTTCCGCTCTTTTTCCTTGAGTCTGCCGATATATTCGTGCAGCTTCTGCCCGTCCAGTTTCTCAATGAGATCGTCAAGCTGCGATTCCGAAACCGGTTCGCCGCTTTCGTCGGCTTCCTTTAAGTATTCTTCCATATCGTACCAGCTCACGGCCGCATTTTTCTCCTGCCTGAGATATTTCAGCCCCACATATTTGGCTATCTTGATGAGCCAGTGCTTTGTCTTTTCTTCGTATCTTATGTTCTGTATGTTTGCAAGGGCCTCTACAAATGTATCCTGCACCGCATCTTCCAACCTGTCGCCAAGGCCGAACATGTACAGATAATGCTTTACATCCTCATAGTAACTCAAAATAAAAATCTCTTTTTCTGAATGTTTTGTTTTATCTTCTATCATTTTACTCTACTTCTCCTTTCCTGTAAAATATTTTGCAAAAAAGCTGCTGCTATTTTTTAATAATTTTCAGGATCACTGCACGAAAAAAACGGCGTAGGAACCACGCCGTTAGTTATCGTATAAAACTTTTTTATTTCATCCTTACACCGTCAGCGTAAATTTCTGCAATCTCGCGTATTCCCTTTAGCTGCTTCGTGTCACAGCGCTGCAAGAGCGTCATTATCTCTTCGCACACTAACATTGACTCACGATCCGTCTCATTGGAATAAACATTTCCGGCAAGCAGATAATCGGCTGTCACATCAAGAACCTGGCATAACAGATAGAATCTCTTGATAGAGATGCCTTTGTTGCCATATTCTATGTCGGCAATAAATTGCGGCGAAACATCCAGATATTCTGACAGCTTTTCACGGCTGAGCCCCAGGGACTCTCTTCTGCTGCGGACTCTCTTGCCCATTTCCTTTTGATCCAGCGCTCTAAATTCTCTTGTGTCGATGTTCTTTTGCATTTTTTACCTCCTCTGGGCGTTATTTATCACCCATGCCTTATATTCTTAAAGTTAGACCATCTAAACTAATAGTTGAAGCAACCCTTAGTTTATTTTCCATGTCTAAAAGACAAATATGCTTGTTTTTTTCATTTTTTTTATGATTTTTGCAACTTTTTACCGGTATTTTTGCACATATTTATAAATGGGGTTTGCCAAAAGGGTATTTTGAAGCAACACTAAAAGAGAGGTGAACTAATACAAGATGAAGTTGGAGACCCAGGAGCATATCGCGAGAAACCTCAGGACTCTCAGGACAAGCAGATGTATGAATCAGTCAGAAATGGCCAGGCTGATCGGTATAACCAGATCATCCTATGTAAATTACGAACTGGGGAAAAGAGTGCCGGATGCAGAAGTGCTGTTTAACATCGCCACCCGGTTTGGCATACACATGGACACACTGTTTGAAACGGACAGATATGTTTTTCTCAGCCTTCTGGAAAAGAGCGACTTATATGAAGATGAACTGGCAGAATTGATTTCCAGCTACAGGACCCTCTCCGCTTTTGCCAAGGGCATGCTGATCGAGCGTGCTGCATGGCTGACAGAGTGGGACAGGCTGATAAACTCTAACAAAAAAGCCTTTGCTGAAAGATATTCGGAACGCTTCAGCGGCAGATCCAATACATAAGGCCGGAACTACAGAAAAAATCCCGCCTTTTGCCTTGAACAAGGTAAAAGGCGGGATTTTTTTGCGATCGGCCAGCTCGTCTGTCTGCCGGCGGCATCCGGCCTCGCCTGCAGATTTATCATGCAAAATACAGGTTCGTTGTAACATATTCAGGGTCGCATGTCACATCAATGCCCATGCTCCTCAAGGTCTGTTCATCTCTTTCGCTCAGGATCGCCGTGCAGTGAGCCTTGCAGCCGGACAGGCTTCCCAGCATCTGCGCCGCTTTCTGGGCACATGGATTTGTTTCTGCAGAAATTGATAATGCTGTCAGGATCTCTTCCAGGTTCAGGCTCTTTCTGTCGTGGTGAAGTATGTTCTCTTTCAGATCCTGTATATCCCTGAAAACATTGGGAGCGATCACATATTTCTCATCGTCTATTCCGGCAAGCTTTTTGGCTGCGTTGAGCACCGCGGCGGCGGCGGCCACCATACGGCGGCTGCTCCCCTGCCGGTAACTATCGTTCCGTCGGGCATCTCTATGGCCATGACCACCACATTGACAAATTTCTTGTCACAGCGGCGCTTATATTCTGCATATTCTCTGGCGGGAGTTACCACAAGACGATCCTCTTCCCTGGCGTTCACTTCTTTCATGAGAAGTTCAGACCTTTCCAGGGCGTCCTCGGTTATCCGGCCCCGTTTATAATCGCACTTGGCTATGATGAACCGGCGGATTATCTCCTGAATGGCCGCTTCTTTTACCACTTCGTCATCAGAAATGCAAAATCCGACGCGGTTTACTCCCATATCGGTCGGCGACTTGTATTCGGCTTCCTGCCCTGTGATCTTTTCGATTATCCGCTTTACCACCGGAAAAACCTCAAGGTCGCGGTTGTAGTTGACCGCCATCTGTCCGTAGGCTTCCAGATGGAATGAGTCGATCATATTAACATCTTTAAGGTCGGCCGTGGCCGCTTCGTATGCGATATTGACCGGATGCTTGAGGGGAAGGTTCCATATGGGAAAAGTCTCAAACTTGGCATAGCGCACTTTTTTGCCCCGCTTATATTCATGATAGAGCTGGGAAAGGCAGGTGGCAAGTTTTCCGCTGCCGCCTCCCGGCCCGGTCACAACAGCCAGAGGTTTTGTCACCTCGATATACTGGTTGGCGCCGTAACCTTCCTCGCTGACGATGGTCTCAACATCTGTAGGATAACCCTTTGTGTAAAAATGTTTGTAGGTCTTTATATCCCTTTTTTCCAGCCTGTTTATGAACTTGTTGACAGCCGGGGCATCCTCGTAGCGCGTGACGACTACGCTGTTTATCTTCAGGTCATATTTGCGGAAAATATCAATAAGACGGAGTACTTCCAGATCATATGTAATGCCAAAATCCTGGCGTGTCTTGCTGTTGATTATGTCTCCGGAGTATATGCAGATTATGATCTCTGCCTTATCTTTCATCCTTTCAAGGAGCTTGATCTTGGCGTTTTCGTCAAAGCCCGGAAGGACGCGCATGGCATGTTTATCGTGTACCAGCTTTCCGCCGAACTCCAGATAAAGCCTTTCGCTTTCGCCGTGGTTGATCCTCTCCAAAATGTATTTAGATTGTTCTTCGATATACTTTTCCGCATCAAAACCTGTTTTTTGCATTTTTTTCTCTCCTGTGTTACATTATATCTATGGTTATCCGGTTTTTTCCTTCGGCGATACCTTCAAGGCTCACCTGATACTGTACCGCCACACTCCCTCGGCCTTCTTCAAGATCAAGTTCGTTTTTCACATCATCGGTGAGCACTTCTATGCCCATTGGTCCATAAGGTGTGTTGTATATACTGCTGAACCTCTTGCCTTTTTCGAAATAAAGTTCAGTCCCAAATCCGGCCAGCCCTGTCCTTTTCATCCTGACGGACCTGTCATCGACCCTGATGGTCGTCTTGCAGCCTTCCATACCGGAAACCTCGCTTTCGTCATATATTATATATGCGCGGCCTCCTCTGGCATAAAATCTGCCGTCAGTTACAAATTCCATCTGTTCTTCTTCAATGTCGTCAAAATTCTGTGTTCCGACTATTTTCAATGTAATGTCTTTCATATCTGAGCCTGTGCTCCTTTCCATAGTCTGCGGCCTATGTCCTGATGTTTTCCAGTATCCGCTCCAGATGAGCCTTATCAAAATGGTATTTTTTAAGGCAGAACTGACAAACCAGTTCAGCGGCGCCGTCCTCTTCTATGATCTCCTTCAGGTCTTTTTCTCCTATGGTCATAAGGACTTTTTCCAGCCGCTCTTCTGAGCAGTCGCAGTTCCAGTCCATCTCTTTCATCTCCAGTTCTCTCAGTGCAAATCTGTCAGGAATGTCTCCGAAGATCTCATCAGCCATAAGTTCGGCTGCCTTTTGGGGATCTTTTCTGCGGGCGTTTTCTGCTATGGAGGTTATTGGCCCCATGGATCCTACCACTGCTTCAAGCGCCTCTACAGCCTCTTCTTCGGCTTCCGGCAAAAGCTGGATTATCATTCCTGCCGCGCAGCCTACAGAAAGATCTTTTTCCACTTTGACCCCAAGGGCAACAGCCGTATTCTGCTGTTCTGATATATAATAGTATGAAGCAAGATCTTCGGCGATCTCCCCCGAAACAAGACTTACGGTGCCTACATAGGGTTCCTTTAGCCCAAGGTCCTTTATCACCGTCAGCTCGCCTTCGCCCAGCGAACCGCCTACATCCAGCTTTCCGTTTTCCTTAAGGGGCAGGTCTGCATCGGGATTGGCTATATAGCCTTTAACATTGCCGCTGCCGTCGGCGGTGGCAAGTATCTGCCTTGCCGGTCCGCTGCCCTTGAAGATAAGGGTAAGCTTATCCTTTTCTCCCTTGAGCATGAGCCCCATAAGGCCTGCGGCTGTCAGCACCCTTCCCAGGCCTGCGGTGGCCAGCGGCGTCGTATGATGTATCTGTGCAGCTTTCCGGACGAGCTGCGTGCTGTCAGTCAGGTAAACCCTGAAAGATCCGCTGCCGTCAATGGCTGTCATTACTTTGTTCATATGGTATTCACCCCTTTTGTTTCATCGGTATATGGTCATACGCTTTCGGCAAATGATCTGACCTGTTCCAGCAGTACATCGAGGTTTTCCAGTGCCTGCTGCCTGGAGGAACCTTTGGCAAAAGCATATATTTTTAATTTAAGTTCAGTACCTGAAGGCCTGATGATGATCTGATGTCCCTGAGGCAAAAGAGCCCTGAACATATCATCGCAGCAGTGAGATGCATCCACGGTAAGCGGCTGTCCCATCAGGTGGGTCAGATTGCCGCTGAAAAGTGATTCCATGATCTGGCCTATCTTTTCCCGGTCTTTTTCCGACCGGAATTCTATGGCTACGGCCTTGGATCCGGCATATCCGTATGTGCGGTACATTTCTGCCAGCCTGTCAAAGAGAGTCATGCCCTTTGCTTTGAGACAGGCTGCTATGGTGGCTATCATCTGTGAAGCCAGCACGCCGTCCTTGTCTCTTGTATAATTGCCGTAAAGATAACCTAAGCTTTCCTCGAATCCGAAGAGAAAGTCTTCTTCTCTGCCGGCTTCTTTGAGAAGTTCCATTTCCATGGCAATATTTTTAAATCCCGTAGGCACATTTTTAATGTGTATCCTGTACGCCCTGGCTATGTCTTCTGCATAAGGAGAGGATACAAAACTCTTGTAGACCATTTTCTGGCCTCTCATATTTTTGTTCCCGATCCGGTGAGAATGACACCAGCATATATAATCCAGCATCAGTATGCCTGCCTGATCGCCGGTGAGCCGCTGAAAGCCTCCGTCTTTTCTGGCCATTACTCCCATCCGGTCACTGTCCGGATCTGTGGCTATGATGATGTCTGTGTCATCATCGGCATAGGTCAGAGCCAGGTCAAAGACTTTCTCGTTTTCCGGGTTAGGCGCAGGGCATGTGGAAAATTCCCCGTCTGTACATGTCTGTTCTGCTACGGTCTTTACATTGGTAAGCCCCAGGTTGGCAAATACTCTCCTTACAAATCTGGTGCCTGTGCCGTTGAGGGGCGTGTAGACAACATTTAGTCCTGAAAAGGCTTCTCTGATCTTTGTTTCGTCCTCAGTCCAGAAAACCGTCTGTTCCATGACGGCTTTGATATATGCCCTTTCCACATCATCAGGACATGGCGCTACGCTGCCGGGTGCCGCACCGCTTAGACATGTCTTGTCATCAAAATACGGATGCCTGTTTATATACGACTCTACAGTGCGTGCTTTGAGGTCGTCTATCTGGTTGCCGTAATGGTCGTACACCTTATAACCGTTGTATTCTTTTGGGTTATGGCTTGCCGTTATCATTATGCCGCCATCGGCTCCCATATACCTTATCCCAAAGGATACGGCAGGCACCGGCACCGGCTGCATAAAAACATACGAATCTATGCCCCTGGCAGCCAGGGTGCGGGCTGTTTCCTCCGCATATGCGGCGGAATTTTTTCTGGTATCATAGCCTATGACCACTTTTGGTTTTTCATGTTTTGACAGCAGATAGTCTGCTACTCCCATGGTGGCCCGTTTTATCACTATTTCATTTATCCTGTTGGTGCCTATGCCCATCTTCCCTCTTAGTCCGGATGTTCCGAAGGTCATGTCCCGGCAGAACCTGTCATATATCTCTTCTGCATCCCCTTGTATGGCGATGGCTTCTTTTTTGAGGTTTTCAGGCAGCGGGGCGTCTTTCCATAAGGAATATTGTTTTCTCGCTTTTTCCATAATATCATTATCCACTCTTTTATACTGATTTATCAATTTATTTTATCATATTTCCCATTATTTTTACACAGAAAATACACAATGGATGAATATAATCTTAATCACAAAGGAGGTCTTATTTATGGATGATTGGAACAAGTTCTCCGGAAACGACGAAAGCTCTGAAAGCCATTATCAGGAGGGGTTTTCCCAAGAAAGCTTTTCTTCACCGGAAAGCAAAAAACCAAAGAAAAAAAGGTCAAGATATGTAACAAAAAAATTTTTCGTTGTAACTCTGATCTGCGCAATGGTCGTATCAGCAGCAGTCGGAGCAGGGGGATATGCTTTAACATCGGCATTATTGGGAGGTGGTTCCTCCGGCAGAAATGTCAACTCGACCAATTATAACCTTACAAGTTCCACAGGAAGCGAACTTTCGATCCAGGAGATCGTTGCAAAAAATGAAAATTCAGTTGTGGCCATCAGCACCGAGTCTGTATCAACAGATTCCTGGGTCAACCAATATGTCACTGAAGGCGCAGGAAGCGGCGTGGTGTACAGCGAGGACGGCTATATCCTCACCAACAACCATGTGATAGAAGGCGCCAGCAACATAACTGTCTCAATGCATGACGGCACCGAATATGACGCTACTCTGGTCGCTACGGACAGCCAGTCAGACATAGCAGTATTAAAGATAGATGCTACAGGGCTTACCCCTGTTACTTTTGGAGATTCCGATTCTCTTTCAGTGGGGGATCTGGCCGTAGTCATCGGCAATCCGCTGGGTACCCTGGCTGGTACTGCCACTGACGGCATAGTCAGCGGGCTTGAAAGAGAGATCACTCTCAACGGCAAGAATATGACGCTCATGCAGATAAGCGCATCTGTTAACCCCGGCAATTCGGGGGGCGGCGTATTTGACCAGTATGGAAATCTTATCGGCCTGGTTGTAGCAAAATCCTCCGGCTCCGATGTGGAGGGCCTCGGATTTGCCATTCCGTCAAATACTGTAGCGTCGGTGGCTGAATCTCTTATCAGCAACGGCTATGTCACAGGCAGGCCTGCCGCCGGCATAACTATAGTTGATCTGACCTCTGCTTCTGATGCGATGAAATACGGCGTCAGCGTAACAGGCGTCTATATTCAGGAAGTTACCGGTTCCAACGCTGAATCTGCCGGCCTTAAAGCCGGGGACCTGATCTATATGATAGACGGCGAGCAAGTGACCGGTTCAGATATGCTTGTACAAACCATACAGTCCCACGAGATCGGCGACAAGGTCACTTTTACCATAGTGCGTGACGACCAGATGATGGAAATCCAGGTCACTCTGGCTGAAGCTACAAGCTAATGCAATTTACCAATTCCTTTCTAAAATATACCTAAACTCCAAAGACCCGGTGGATCATATCGCCGGGTCTTCGGGTTTTTTGCTTTTTTGCCGTCCGGTCCTTTGGAAAAAGGCCGTGCGCCTTACATTAAAGTCCGCTCCTGACTATCTGCTCAAGTCTGGCCGCAAGCTCAGACTGTTCTTTTCTGTCCAGCTTGGAGGTATCTATGGGCTCATGTACGATAAAATCGACTTTCTGCCCTTTCGTTATCACTCCGGTCTGCTCAAAGACTTTATATGTTCCCCTGATGGTCGCGGGAACGATCAGAGCCTTTGCTTTGGTGGCAAGTTTCAGGCTTCCGTGTTTAAATTCCGTCATTTCATCAGACTGGCTCCTTGTGCCTTCCGGAAATATCACCAATGAATAGCCGTTCCTCAGCATGTCCGCTCCCTGGTTTATGGTGGCAAGAGATGCTCTGGCATCTCCTCTCTTGATGAAAAGGCTCTCGATCCTCAATATCCATTTGGAAAAAAGCGGGATATTCATCAGTTCTTCTTTGGCAATGAAGCCGATCTGGTGTTTCACTGCCTTGAGATATACGAGGATATCCGCATATGACTGATGATTGGATACATATACTACCGGTCCATGTTCCGGCAGGTACTGGGGATTGACCAGATTGATTTCCAGGTCCAGATAGTCTGCAACCTTATCTGACCAGTATCTGCAGACTTCCTCTATGACCTGCCTTTCCTCTTCCTGCTTTCCCGCAGCCTTGAGCGCTTCTATCTTTTTCTTATAGGAGCCTAAGGCAGCGATGCTCGTTGCCAAATAAAAAAAGCCTCCTATGTTCCCTATCAGCTTCATCTATGTTTCCTCCAAAATGTGATCTTCCTTTTTCTGTACTGCCCTGTCCTGCGGCGTAAAGGCTTGCATACATTGTACCACAAACACTATGTTATTTTCCACAGAAAAAGTGTATAATTAAATAAATAGACTGAAAGGAAGTGCCTTATGAAAAATAAATCTGTCTGGCCTGCTGTTCGTATAGCGGCTGCTCTCCTGCTGTTTGCCGGCGCAGGAGCCATTGCCTTTTTTCTCCAGTCCCGGTATGCGATGGGGCCGTCCCAATGGGATCTGTCAGTACAGGATGCTTTTTTCAGCCTGCGGAACGATGTGTTAAACTCCATTGTAATAGTCCTGACCCATTGCGGGGATACTGTGACGATCATAGTTCTTTGCGCCATCCTGCTCCTGCTCCCAAGCAGGCTCAAGTACGGTGTACCCGTATCGGCCGCAGCGCTCACCGGCCTTGCCATATATAAACCCATGAAGCATATATTTCTGCGGGCAAGGCCCGATCAGGCCTTCCATCTTGTGGAGCAGGGCGGTTATTCTTTTCCCAGCGGCCATTCGGTCACTTCGGTCATAGTTTACGGGCTTCTGGTCTATCTGATACGGAAGCACTGCAAGAACCAAAAGCTGAAGAACCTCCTGACGGCCGTATGTTCCGCTTTTGCTCTGCTGATCGGACCCAGCAGGATCTATGTGGGCGTTCACTGGCCTACGGATGTGCTCTGCGGCTGGCTCATAGGCGGAGGCGTTTTGCTGCTGGCCATCACAGTTTTAGAAAGGATATACAGGAAAAATGAAAGTATTTGAAAACATATCTGAGCTTATCGGCAACACGCCCATAGTAAGGCTCAATTCAGTTGAAAAAAACCTCGGCTTAAAAGCCGCTGTCTATGCAAAGGTAGAAGCTTTTAATCCGGCCGGGAGCGCCAAGGACAGAGTCGGCATGGCTCTCATCCAGGATGCCCAGGCCCGCGGACTGGTCAAGCCGGGAGCTACCATCATCGAACCCACAAGCGGCAATACCGGCATAGGGCTGGCTTCTTATGCAGCCTCAAGAGGTTATAGGGTTATCCTGACAATGCCTGATACCATGAGCATCGAAAGGCGCAATCTGCTCAGAGCTTTCGGTGCAGAACTTGTCCTCACCGAAGGCACACTGGGCATGCAGGGAGCCGTCGACAAGGCCTCTGAGCTGGCCGCTCAGATTGAGGGAAGCTTTATCCCCGGCCAGTTTGACAACCCGGCCAACCCTAAGATCCACTATGAGACTACCGGCCCGGAAATATACGAAGCCATGGATGGGAAAATCGACTTCTTTGTGGCAGGCGTCGGCACGGGCGGTACCATCACGGGAGTAGGCCATTATCTGAAAAAGCAGGATCCTGCCGTAAGAGTGGTGGCGGTGGAACCTGCTTCATCTCCTCTGCTTTCAGAGGGAAGATCCGGCTCCCACGGCCTGCAGGGTATCGGGGCAAACTTTGTACCGTCCATACTCGACCCTGATGTTTATGATGAGATAATCACTGTTACCGATGAAGAGGCATACGAAAAAGGCCGCCTTATCGCCTGCAAAGAAGGCTTCCTGGTGGGTATTTCCTCCGGGGCAGCTGTCCATGCAGCTGTAGTCCTGGCTCAAAGGCCGGAAAACGCCGGCAAGAACATTGTCGTTTTTCTGCCTGATACCGGAGACAGGTACTTGTCCACTCCGATGTTCGGATAGCGTAGCAATGAGGCTGCCGGGCGAGGATCATTTTGGATAGAGTAAAATTTGCCAGGTCACATGTCCTTCCGCCAGCGAAACATTCTCTTTTTTGAGAAAATACCCCTTGCTGAGAACCCATGGAGACTTTTGGGTTCTTGTTCCCCAAAAACGAAGGCTGCTGAGAACCTTTTTTCTTCGTGCGGTTCTCAGCAGATGATGAATATAAAAAACAAGAACCTAAATTGGTTTGTTTTTCCAAAATAGGTTCTCACAAAAGCCATGTCACGCTGAAACGGGGACATTTTCCTGGCGGACGGTCCGGGCAACTCAAAGTCGTACGGCTGTTTGGCGGGCAAGCCGGGGCGGCCCCGGACACCCCGGACTGCCAAGGGGCCCGGACACCCCGGACTGCCAAGGGCGACGGACGGCCGGGGACGGCCCACGACAGCCACGAGCGCCACGGGCAGCGAGCGGCCTACACCGTCTTTAATCCTGCGGCCTTATCTGACTGACCAGATACTTTGCCCGTTCAAGGTCCTTCTTATAAACGAATATCTCATATTCATACATGTGCTCAGACGATATGCCAAAACTCCCGCTCATGGCCCGCTGGCTGCCTCTGCCGCCCCAGCGGCTCTGATGGCTTCTAGCCTTGACCTTGTAGAGGATACCGGCCGCTCCGAGAGTTTCCCGTATCTGGTATGCGCGCTTCATATCACGGCCTATCCACAGGCTTTCCGAATTGAAGATCGTAAACATCTTTGCCGCCTCCTTTTGCGTGAGCTAAACTTAAAGCAGCACTGCGCCCGGTCCTCTGTCGTAGTATATGCTCTTGGAAGAAACACTGAGGGGTATACCATAACTGATCTTGACATTTTCCGGCAGACAGCCTATGGCCACTGCACCGCGCCCGGCCGAATACATCACACGGTTGTCTATACGGTTATCCGCTGCAACGGCAGGCAGCCGCAGAGCCTACGGCGATGCCCAGATCGCTCAGGTTGAATACGCAGTTGCCGCCGGATTTTTTCATCTCTGCGCAGTTTTTATAACCGCACATTCCGCACGGATCCATACCAAAAGGCGTGTCTTTGCAGCCGATGATGACTACGCAGATACTGTTGTCCACATTGGCCGCATCCCTTATCATAAAGTCCTTTTCTTCAGCCTTTCCGATCTCCCTCATGGCCTCAGAGAGTCTGTCCTTATCTTCTCCGGTAAGTATCACTCCTGTGACCGTATCTTTTCCACTGGCTTTTGGCGCTGTCTTTGCTGCTGTTATCATCAGGTCAGCAACCTGCATGACTGCGTCATGTTCCGACTGGTTCATATATTTTATCATGTTCATGCCTCCTTTTCCCATAACTGCACGGTCCTGACTGCCCGGCTGATCTTTTGGGTATTTTAATTATACATAATCTTGCAGAGGCAGTAAAGTTGTTATAGAATATATAAAAGAATTTCTTAGGAGTGTATTCACCAATGAAAAAACCAGTATTAGTTGTAATGGCGGCTGGCATGGGAAGCCGTTTCGGCGGTCTCAAGCAGATCACTCCCGTTACCGACAAGGGAGAGATCATCCTTGACTTTTCTTTATATGACGCAATGATGGCCGGCTTTGATAAAGCCATCTTTATCATTAAAAAGGAAAATGAAGCTGCATTTCGGGATCTGCTCTCGGAGCGGGCCGGAAAGTATATGGATATCCAATATGTTTTCCAGGAGCTCGCTGATCTGCCTGAGGGCTACAGCGTGCCTTCCGGCCGTGAGAAGCCATGGGGCACCGCCCACGCAGTGCTTTCTGCCCGCAAAGCTGTTGATGGCCCTATGGCGGTCATCAACGCAGACGATTATTATGGTCCGGGAGCTTTCCAGAGTATTTACGGATTCCTGGAAAATGCTGCAGACGACAGCAAATATCATTATTGCATGGTGGGCTACAGGATTGAAAACACATTGACTGAAAACGGTTATGTTTCCAGAGGCGTATGTGAGACTTCTCAAGACGGCAACCTTTCATCCATAACTGAGCGTACCAAGATCAGGTGGTCCGACGGCCTTGACGGCATAGAAAGCGGCAAGATCGTCTACACGGAAGATGACGGCGCAACATGGAACGAGCTTGCCAAGGGTACCATAGTATCCATGAATTTCTGGGGATTTACACCGTCCATGATGCAAGAGATGGAAAACGGTTTCCCTGCTTTTCTGGATAAGGCCATGGCAGAAAATCCGCTTAAAGGGGAATATTTCCTTCCGGGTGTAGTGGACAGGCTCATCAGCGAGAACAAGGCTGATGTCAGGGTTCTCAGCTCCATGGACCGCTGGTACGGCGTGACTTATAAAGAAGATCTCGATGCAGTCAAAGCTGCGCTGCAATCCATGAAAGACAAAGGCGAATATCCGGATGTCCTTTGGAAATAGATGAGTGGTACACATATCCGCCGGTCCGGCAGGAGCAAGGCTGATCCGGGCCGGCAGTAGTGTATGTGAATACGCTCAAAACTCTGCCTATAATAATAAATGCAGACTTACATCCGCTTAAAGGTTATAGGCTTGTCAGAACCGGATTGTCCAGATAATCATACACCCGCCTGATCTCGCTTATCTTGCGGGTATCCAGCATGGACGGACATCCTTTATCAAGAGCTGCGATTTTTGCCATATCTTCCTCACCCAGGCTAAACATCCTTTCTTTGTGTATGGATTTCGATATGACGATCACCCCTTGCTGCACATTCCAGCGCAGGATGATCTGAGCCGACTTCTTTCCATACTTGCAGGCCATCTGACATATCACAGGCTCTGTAAACATCCCTTTCAGCCCTTCTGCAAAAGGCGCCCATGCCTGCGGCTGAACATCAAGCTCTTTCATCAGTAAAAGATCCTCCGAGCGCTGATAATGCGGATGCCTCTCAATCTGATTTATCTGGGGAATGATTTCTGCATTACAGCTTGTGATTCTTCTGTTCCGCATGCCCCGACTGAAAAAATCATCAGCACCACCATAAATAAAGAAATTATTTTTTTCACTCGTCGTTCCTCCTGTAAGGCTGTATTTTTTGCTTTTTGCAGTATCGCTATTTATTGCAGTTCCCAATCCCTTGTTTCTCTGGTCTCATTATATGTAGGCCTCGGTTCCATGTCTAATGCCTATAATTTATCGCCTTTTATTTGTTTTATGTATGGATGTGGGCAAAAAAAGAGACTTTCAAGTCTGTATTGTCCTGAAAGTCTTTTTATTCAATACCATTTCACAATCCGCCGGCCCCGCGCTATCCGAAATACTCCTCCGGTACCAGTGCGATTGGCCATATGTCCGGTATATCGTCTCCGTCCTCATGTATGGCATAAAGCCCGTCCAGGGCCAGATAAACCTTATCGCCTGCTTCAAGGCCGTAAGGCAGATGGACATCATCGGCATAGTTGCTGTCAAGGCACAGGCAAAGCTGAGGATCGTCCTGATACATCCCGCTCTCTCCGTCCGGTTCAAAGATGATCTTCTGATCGCTGACTTCCGCCACGGTGGCAAGGACATAAGAGTACCCCTCCATTGATGAAGGCTTATCCACATCTGCTGTCTGGCTTGCAGTCCAGTCCTTATCAGTTATGCTCAAAGATTCGTAAGGGAAAACCGCATCAGCCACCTTATGACCACTATCTGTGTTTATAACTTCAAGATCTACTGCGGCATTACAATCTCCCGTCAACAGCACCTGATTTGACAGGATCATGCTCGTTATGCCCAGCATATCTCCCATAAGCCCAAGGCCAGCCGCAGAAAATGCCTCCTCAAAGTTTTCTATGTTCAGATGGAATGTGACTGACGACCAGTCCTGGGCATATTCAACATCTGCCGTATCATCCCGCATGCAGATTTCTTCTATTGCCTGGTCCAGAAGTTTGCGGTTTTGCTCTACGAGAGCGTCCCTTTGCTGCCCTGTCGCCTCTAAGATCAGATATTCCCCGTCTCGGTAGACTTGGGAAGCAAATTGATCGCTTATATGCAGGTTGTCATCATTATCTATAAAAAAACTCAGAGCGTCCTTATATTCTTCCTGTCCGAGGAACCAGTTGTAATAGCCGGCAAAGCGGTATTCCTCTGTCTGATCACCGCCGTTTCCCGTAACATTCCCTTTTGCACATCCGGATGCAGCTGCTGCTACTGCGCATATCAACAGTAATATGATAGCTTTGCGCATTGCCTTTTTCCCTTTCATTATCCTCTCTCCTTTGCTGTATCATACCGTCAGTTTAGCAAACGCATTTCAATGAAAGCTTCCTTGCGCCGCCAGGCGTTTCTTTCCCATCTATTGTGTTCATTATACCACGGACCGGGAAATGTTTCTGTACATTTTTTGCATTAAGTATTATGATATATATAAGCTTTTTGGACAAGGAGGAAGTCATAATGGAGATCTTAAAGCTCGGACCGGCGCACGCCGATGAATTCTGCCGTCTAAGGATGATGCTGTTTGAAGATGTGGGGGAGATACCGCCCATGAAGGATATGGCTGCAGACCTGGCCGTCTCCGCCAGAGCTCTTGCAGATGCCACCAAAAGCTATTATCTTTCTCACATAGATAAAGACCTTATCTGTTTCGGCATAGAAGAAAGTCCGGGCAGACTGGCTGCCTCCGCTGCCCTGTGCCTTTTCGACCGGCTTCCTTATATGGAAAACCTGTCCGGCAGAGAAGGCTATGTGCTGAGCGTTTACACCTGCCCTAAGTTCAGGAAACAAGGCATGGCCGACAAGCTGATGGCCGCTCTGATCCAATATGGCAGAAATGAGGATCTCGGAAAGCTGTGGCTCAACTCAAGCCCCATGGGAAAAAACCTTTATCTCAGCCACGGATTCAAAGACACAGGCAACGAAATGGAACTGATGCTGTAAAAAAACACTTTTTTCCTTAAAAACCTTAAAAAGTCCCGGAAAAAGCCGTATCTTTAATAAAAAAAGATTGAAATCCTGATTTTTTGTAGTATAATAATAGGGCGTGAGTTTACACGCAGAATCTCTGCGACAGCAGAAAGCTGTCGCCATATGTCCACAGGGAGGTGAAAAAATGAGAAAATACGAAGTTATGGTCGTTATCGATCCTGTATTGGAAGACGCCAAAAAGGACGAGACAGTTGAAGCTGTCCAGGCCATCATCGCTGCCGACGGAGAAGTCGAAAAAGTCGATGTCTGGGGCATGAGAAAGCTTGCTTATCCTATCAACAAGAAGGATGAAGGCTACTATGCCGTGATCGAATTCCAGGGCAACCCTACTCTGCCGAAGGAACTTGACAGAAGACTGAGAATATCCGACAATGTCATCAGGCACATAATCGTCAACAAAGACGAGAAATAAGCGAGGTGAGCATATGAACAGTGTGATCTTGATCGGAAGATTAACAAGAGACCCTGAGCTTCGCTACACTTCCGGCACGCAGATGGCCGTTGCCACATTTACCGTGGCGATCGACAGACCTGTACGGGCCGGCGCAGAGAAGCAGACCGATTTCCCAAGGGTAACGGTGTTCGGCAAACAGGCCGAAAACTGCGAAAAATACCTCGCAAAGGGCAGGCTGGTCGGTGTCCAGGGAAGGCTGCAGACAGGCAGCTACACCAACAAGGACGGCGTTACAGTCTACACCACCGATGTGGTAGCGGACAGGGTAGAATTTTTGGAATGGGGCGACAGACCTCAGGGCGGTTCTTCAAGACCTAACCAGGGCGGTTCATCTCAGAGCAGCTTTGGCCAGGGAAATGACGGAGGAGATGCTCCGGCAGGATTTTCTGCCATCGACGAGGACATCCCGTTCTAACCAGGAAAGGAGATAACGGATCATGGAAAAAAGACGCGGAGGCGGCATGAGACGCAAAAAAGTTTGCCAGTTCTGTGCCGACAAGACCGAAACTATCGATTACAAAGATGTTGAAAAACTCAGAAAATATGTGACCGAAAGAGGCAAGATCCTTCCTAAGAGGATCACCGGCAACTGCGCCATGCACCAGAGAGAAGTGACTACTGCCATCAAGAGAGCAAGGATCGTAGCTCTTCTCCCATATGTAGCCGACTAGGAAAAAACTACTCGGTATGCCGGCGGATTCTCCGGAAATACGGAGAATCACAGTAATATGAGATTTTCATTTGCGTATAAAAAACTTCCCCTGTCAGCCTGGCTGATGGGGGAAGTTTTTTATATATCAGCAATTTTTTTCGTATATGTTTATCAGCCCCTTGAGCATAAGGTCCTCATCCAGGATGATCTTTCTCCTGCACAGAGGCGTTATAAGGGGCGCCAGGCCTCCGGTGGCTACCACCGTGCATTTCTCGCCCATTTCTTCTTCAATCCTTTCTATCATGCCGTCTATGCCGGAGGCATTAAAATACATCAGACCGCTTTTTATGCGGTCCACCGTATTGGTCCCGATAAGTTTTTTCGGTTTGTCGAAGTCTATCTTTGGAAGCTGAGAAGCCCGCCTTTCCAGTGCCTCGGCGGAAACCGACATGCCTGTCGTTATCATCCCGCCCAGGTATCTGCGTTTCTTGTCTATAACGGAAAAAGTTGTGGCAGTACCCATATCTATTATGATCTGAGGAAGGGGATATTCATTTATTCCGGCTACGGCATCTACTACCAGATCACTGCCAAGCTGCGCAGGATCGTCTATCATTATGCTCAATCCCGTCTTTATCCCCGGACCAACCATCAGCGGTTTAAGCCCTGTAAGCTTTTCGATTGCCCTTCTGAAAGTGTTGTTTACGGAAGGGACCACCGACGAAACGATAACGCCCTTGAGCTGAGACGGCCCGATGCCGTGCATATCGAGAGCCATTTTTATCGTGGCAGCATATTCAAGATCTGTCGCCAGCTGGTTGGTCGAGATCCTTTCTCTGAATTTCAATTCCGTGCCGTCGAAACATCCCATTACAATATTAGTGTTGCCTATGTCTACTGCTAAAACCATTTTTTCCTCCGTGCATATATACTATGCTTTTTGTGTAAATCTGCTCTTGAGCAGAGCCGTAGATACAGCAGCCGATATCAGCGCCGCTATGATCGCTTCTATTGTGCCGTTTATTGCTACTACTGAGAATATGACTCCCAGCACTGCTTCAAATGCGATATTCCTGGCTTCTGCATACTGAGCTCCGAAGAATATATATATCATCCCCATTACTAAGATCGTATTGGTAAGCGAACCTGCTACTCCCGCCGCTACGAGAGAATATTTCCTGGTGGCATCCTTTTTCTTTGCCCTTTTCTGCAATGCGTTATATACATAATAAGGCAATATGCCGCATAATATCCTCGGAACAAAACATATGATCAGAGCCAAAGGGCTTCCTCCCATGCCGTCGCCGATTTCTATGAACGGTGAAAAGCAGAAGGCTGTTATCCCAGGCTGGGTAGTATTGTTTATCAGACTGGTAAGGCCGAAAAGCCCGCCAAGAAATGCTCCTTTCTTTGGACCGAGAACGACAGATCCGATGATTACCGGAATGTGGATAGTAGTGGCTTGTATTGCCAGTATCGGAAGTTTTATGTATCCGA
>UQOC01000021.1 GCA_900542565.1 uncultured Eubacteriales bacterium
CACGCTGACCACCGTTTCCCTTTCCGGTTATGACATCGTCAAGCTGATATGCGTACTGGGTGTATTCTATATTCCTCTGGAGATATTCAGACTCCTTGTTCAGTTCGTCAGGTGAAACGATGGCATACTGCACCAGCAGGCTTGCGCCTGAGCCGACAAGCCCTACGGCTATCATTATGACGGGTACAGTCAGGATCTTTTTGTATGTCTTTTTCTTCATGTTTATGACGAAAAGCACCGCTGCCAGCACTGAAAGTACGCAGAGGATCCTCAGTTTCCACAGTGTGATGGTAACATCTGTGAAACCGGCCCCGTATACAGCTCCCGTGTGGACATGGAGCAGATCGAACTGCTGCAGGAAGAAATTGACAGCCAGCATGATGAAAAAGATGAATCCCAGCAGAGCTATCTTTCCGGATGCTATCTGCATGAGCTGGCGGAAATTGTTATCATCAAACTGCCTCTTGGGTTTCTGCTGTTTAGGAGAAAAGCCTTTTCCCATGAAGGCCTCCGCAAATTTGCCGAAAAAGTCGTTGTTCTTTGCAGTTTTCTTTTTATTCTGTGTAAAAGGATTATCTTTGTTGTATTCTTCTTCAGGTCCGGCATAGCGTGCATCAGGCGGCACTTCTTCCTTGAATACATCCGGAGTCCTGACGGCCATGAGTATGATATAGTAGATGACGGTAAGGATGATGAACCCCATTATCACCCCTATGAGGATCTCATTGAGCTGTGTCAGAAAATCAAGCCTGAATATATAGAAAGAAATGTCAAGTCCGAACAGCGGATCATCTATCCCAAAAGATGTACTGTTGGAAAACTTCAGTATTTCAAACCATAACTGCATGACCGTCATGACAGTGGCAAAAATGCCGAACACTATGGACAGTATCAGCGTCGTTATCTTGAGCTTTTTCAGATTGGTTTCTTCCGAAGATGCGATCTTGGCAAAATAACCTTTCCTGAGCTTAGTCAGATAAAGATATACCAGACCTGTGATTATTATCAGCGTCGGTATGCCCACCGTCAACTGAGTTACAAGCTGCTTGAAGAATACCGACAGGTATCCCATTTCTTTAAACCAAAGAAAATCAGATATGAATCCGATCAAGCTGGCGAACAGCGCTAACAGCACCACTATAACGAGTATTGCTATGCTTATCCGTTTTTTTGCTTTTCCCATTAAACAGTTTCCTCCTTAACATCTGCAACCGTGATCTGTCCGTTATTTTCTGTCAGGTGAACGGTTTCTCTTCTGCTTACAGTATCCCCGCTGGCAGCAGCATATGTGACAGAAGTCAAAACATAATATCCATCGCCGGAACTTCTTATCTCACCTATCTCAAGGCTGTTTACTCCGATGAGGGACTCATCCTCATTTGTGTCCATCCACCCGTTAAAATAACTTATCACGGCCTCCACTATAGACTGTCCATAAGTCTTATCGGTATCGTCTCCGTTCAGCGGGCTGTTTGTAAACTCCTGTGTCTGGTCTGCAGTACCGAAGGAATATGCAACACCATCGCTGTATTTCAGATCAGGGTTTGCACTTATGTTCCCTATGTTTTCGCCCAGCCCGGCAGCCGCTCTTATATATTCATCCAAATAGGATACTTCCGTGGATACCGGCGCGGCCTGTTCTTCGTCCTGACCGCTGAAAAATCCGGTTATCTTGCTCATCATATTGTCGACAGCCATTGAAAATCCGCTGTTTGGCGCAAAGGTCTTGGCTCCTATGATTATCACTTCGATTATGACGATCAATGCGAGTATGATGATGACGGTTTTGATGACTCTGTTTCCGCCGCGGGATTTTTCATCGTCATCCTCATCTTCATCTATTTCTTTTTCTGCTGCCTTGGCATTATCTGCATCAGCACCGCCGTTACTGCGGCTGTCATCGTCACCGTCAAAAGCGTCAATGGGAAAGACATCTGAAAATCTGAGCTTTGTCTTTTCTTTTGTCGTCTGGATCCCGTCATCTTTGGGCTCTTCTGAGGGAATGCCTTCTGAGGGTGCATCTCCGGATGTGTTTCCGTCTGCTGCGTCAGGCTCGTTTTCGGGCATTCCTGATCCGGCTGTTTCAAGCTGATTTTCTGATGTATCGGGCTTGGCTGGCTCAGGCTCGTCTTGAAAGGGGGCCGTAGTTTTTTCCTCCTCCGAAGCCGCAGATGTAACTGTATCTATGATATATGCCCCTGCGGCGGCAGTGGCCTGGGAGCTTATATCTTCCTTGATGTCCGCACCGCATGCGTCTTTATCATCTTCCCATGCCTGGACTACGGCAGTCAGCGGAGGCTGGACTATTGCCACTTCTCTGAGCGGCGGCACGAGAGGCGTCTCAGTTTCTCTGAAAACTTCCTCGAAAGGAAGGGGTTCTTTTGGCCCCCGTACCTCCTCTGCTCCGGTTATGGATTCCCACTGAGACCGTCTCTGATCTTCGATGGCTTCTACACGGGCTTTTTCTCTGTCCAGCAGTTCCTGGAAAGCGTCCCTTTTCGCATTATATGTGTAAAACTGATCTTTTTCTTTCTCCCTTTCAAGATCCTCTCTGTTATATCTTATGGTCGCGCTCTTTTCGGCCTCTTCCATATCCTTCGTTCCAAAGAGTTCTTTTTCCAGCTCTTCTATGGACAGCGGCTCTTCCTTCCGGTCAGGTGCCGCGTTGTGATCCTGTTGTGCCGCCTGTCCCTGGGAAGGCCGTGTTTCAGGCTCCTCCGGTATGATCTTTTCAACATTTACCGGGCCTGGTTCACGCCTTTTTTCTATTACCGTATCCCAGTTCAGTTCAAAATCATCTCTGCGTTTAGAATCTCTGCTTGGAAAGCCATCCAGATTCCAATCGAAGTGTACGGTTTCCTTTTTTGGTTCGTCGCTGTATCTGCTCACTTCATCTGAAATCTGTCTGGTCCGCCGCTCTGCTTCTGCTCTGAAAGGAGGATTGAACACGACCTCTTCGTATCTGGAATGTGAAGGGGCCGCTTCCTGTCTGTCTTCTTCTCTCACCTTGGTTCCGCAGTACGCACAGAATTTATCTCCATCATGCAATGGTCTGCCGCATTTTGTACAAAACATCTCTTTCCTCTTCCTCCATGTATGGTATGAATATATCAATCTCTTATCTTTTGGCTAAGTTCTTGTTCCGTAAATATCTTGCCTGATCGCGTTCTGTTGATGTTGTCCGGTCCGAATTTCTTTACTTTAGGCGGCATCTGCGTCCCGCCGCATCCGTCCTGCCCACCGTCATATGTATCACAGCAGCCTTGGGAAATTTCCCCGGAAATGTCGTCAGGCATTATCTTCTCCCCGATCACCTCCTGGGCTTCCCTTTCTCCATCAGGGCAGCAGGGATTGCATGATCCTGTCATCTTTTGGGACGGCCTTTTCCCCGAATATCTTATCCTTACTTCTGCCCCCTGTATCTTGATCTCTATTTCTTCAAGATTTCCGCCGGTCATTCCGGATATCTCTTCCAGGAGGCTCTCGATTTTCCCGTGATATATACGGGTCTGCTCCATTTCTGTGCATGCATGTCCTGAAATCCCATGCCCATCCGTTATGGAAGGGGCCTTTGCCGCAGGCTTTTCATATGACTCAGGCTGCTCATCCTGTGCCGGCCCGGTGCATGATCTCTGCTGTTCCAAAGGCTCTGCCGGCCCGGAGTCCAGCTTCTGTCCTTCCTGCTCTTCTGCAGCAGGGTCTTGCTTGCTCCTGCGCCTTCTTCCTGCAGCGACCGCTGCGATAATGACCAGCACTATTACAGCAATGCCTGAGATCATCAGTATATGGGCGTGTTCTCCGCAAAATCGGGAAACCGTATTTATAATTGGATTCAGGCTGTCTGCCATTGATTTTCTCCTCTATTCTATAGTTCATTTTATTATATAACAATCATGAGTGAATTGCAAAGAAAAAAGAGCGGTATAATACCATATGGCATCATACCGCCTCTTTCTCGTTTTACCAGTCAAAGCTGCTTATCTCTTATCACAATCTGTGGCTTTGTTAGTATTTTTCTGATTCTTCTGATTTTTTGTCTTTGAATTTCTTTCTTTTCTGTCAGAAGTATAGTTTGTATCTTTTTCGTATTCTTTCATTTCTCATCCCTCCTTATATGATTATTTTGTATATTTATAAGGAGAAATATTATAGGAAAAATACGGTTTTAACTTATACGAGCATCATAGTTGCCAGAATACTCAAAGCCAATGTGCATATTTCATCGGCCATCTTGATCATCCTCACCGTACAGGTGTCTTTTTCAGTTTTTACATTTTGCATTTTGTTTTTAATTTTTTTAATTTCATCTTTGGTGATAATATCATCCAGCATATTAGTTCTCAAAAGAACATATAGAAAAACAATTTCTTTTTCATCTTCACAGGCCGCTATATTTCTGATACGTTCTTTACACTCCTGTACATATTGCGGCATCACTTGTACGGAAGGGGTTTCTATGCCCAACTTTTTCTTATATGTAATATTTATAAGTCCCTCTTTTTCCATATATTTTTCAATTTTATCACAATACCGGCCTGTCATGTCAGATAATATCAGCATGAGCAGGTTTCTTAATTCCTTACCGTCTTCTTTTCTGATAGCTTCCTCCAGTGGTTTGAGATATTCCGGAACCATGTCCGTTATTTCGTTACAATGTATTTTGCAGTTGCCGTCAATGGTGATA
This sequence comes from uncultured Eubacteriales bacterium, assembly GCA_900542565.1. Lineage (GTDB taxonomy): Bacteria > Bacillota > Clostridia > Peptostreptococcales > Anaerovoracaceae > Fimisoma > Fimisoma avicola. The sequence continues at coordinate 4,685 of UQOC01000021.1, forward strand.
AAACCGTTTTCCACCAGTTCGTTAAATCCCAGCACTGTTATTCCTGCCAGATAATCCTGGTCAAATATCCCGCTGTTACGGCTTTCTGCCATTGCAATGGCTGCATAATCAATTACATTTGATCGTAACATGTCTAACCTCCATTTACTTCTGTTTGTTTTGTATTGGTTCATTCATATTTTGTCATTCTGGCACAAGAATATGTCCCACATATATAAATAATCACCGACAAAATTTATCATTTTTTCATCTGCCATTTTACTGTTATCATACATTACAGATATTTCCGCTTCGTCGCCATAGTCAAATATCCTGAATGTAAATGGGTTGTACACCCCAATAAACTCATAAGGAAGAAATTTTTTCCACACAGCTTCTTTTTTTCTGCTATAAAGTTTCTGATAATCAAAGATTCCTGATCCGGATATTAGCGTTTCTTTTAGCTTATTATCATTCATTTTCTCAAATCCATGTTCGGCAGATTTTAATACTGCCAGCTTTTTTTCTAATGCCAGCGTTTTTTGTTCAAATGTTTCCGCATGCTTTATATTCTCGTCTGCTACATAAGGCAGCAGAAAGGAAAAAAACCCTATAGCATTAACAGGTTTCAATCTGCTCCTGCCATTAGTGTAAAACAACAGAGCCTGTTTTTCCTGATTTTCTGTCAGATTAAGCATAAGCCCCATCAGAGCCGCAAATTCCCCTATTCCTGTTTTCTGGCAAAATCTACGCAATGCCAAAATCTTCTCCGGCGATACCATATAGTGTAAATGCCGGCTGGTACCATTGCCATCAGTAAGGGATGCTATATGGATTCCGGATGCAATCTCTTCAGTACAGTTATCGTTTGCCGTCTTATAAGATTCAAGATCCATACAGACCGACCCATCCAGATAAGTATGCCAAAATCCTGACTGCTGCCTAACGCTGTCGTCATGTGTAAATTTTGCATACGATGTCATGTAGCTTATGAGCGCATCTTTTTTTTGCTCCGGCAAGGAGGCTCTGTACCCCGCTTCCAATTCTTCCATAAATTGCAGTAACGAATAGTAATCGAAAATCAGGTGGTGTACGCAAAGCATCAGCAAACTCCGTTCTTTGCCGCAAAAGCATACCAGTTTGCAAAGTTCATTACTATTCCATCTCATATCCTTGACCAGCTGCATGATATATGAACCGCTTGCCATATCTGGTGATACCGGAGCCCTTCCGCAGGTATTTATTATTTTTTCCGCCTCACCGCCGCTTATAACAATGATATCCTTTACCTTACAGTTTGTATGCGGCGATATGTATAATCTGCTGCCTGTTTTTTCAAATCCGAGTGAGAACGCGTCGTGGCGCTGCTGTATCTGCGCAAAGGATTTGCCAAGTGATTCGATATCAATATCAGGTTCCGCCGGCAAGAAATATATCATCTGATTAAACATTCTGTAATTTCCTGCTGCACCGCCGCAGACCATATCTTCCAGCTCTGCCAGATACTTTTGCATGGGCAAAACCTGTACCGGCCTGCGACATGCGCTTGCGGGTTGTCCATATACAGGTTTATCCGGCTGTTCAACAGTTCTTCTTACCTTTTCCGTTATTTCACGAAAAGTCAGGCTGGGAGTCCAGTCCGACACATCAAGCTTCACTGAAAACTTTTCCTCAATCTCCGTCAGTATGCAGATCATATCCAGAGAATCTAATCCCTGACTGGCCAGAGGCCGGTCGTCTATATCGTCTTCCCATACTTTTATTATACAATCATATACGCCGCCGGAGATCTCGTCCATGTTATCACCTGATACATGTCTATGATTATATGCTCTGTTCTCAGTGATCAACGCCTCTTTATCAATTTTGCCATTATGATTCAAGGCAAATTTTTCAACTCTTATAAAATACTGAGGGATCATATATGGCGGCAAATGTCTTGCAAGTATGCGCCGCAGTTCTTCTGCCCGGTTATCTTTACCGCTATTTGTCGTATAAAATGCTGTCAGGCTTTGTCTGTCATATCCGTCTTTTTTCTCATCGGTAATAAGAAGGACTTTACACATCTTAATGTCTTTTGTTTTTTCAAGTATCCTTTCTATCTCTCCTGGTTCGATCCTGTAACCTTTATATTTTATCTGATCATCCTCCCTGCCGCAGCAGCACAGATTACCATTGTGATCCCAATATCCCATGTCGCCGCTGTCATACATTGTCTGATCATTAAACAGGATGTCTCTGCAAAAGGCCTTGTCAGTCATTTCCTTTTCATCTTCGTAACCAGCAGATACTCCCAGGCCGGCTATCCATATTCTTCCCTTTTCTCCCGGAGGCAGTATTTTATTTTCTTTATCCAGTATATAAACTCTCGTATTTTTTATCGGCTTGCCTACAGGAATATGGCTGTCTTTGCTTATTTCCTTTATATCTACCGGGAAAATCGTTGTCTGTACTGTACACTCTGTTGGTCCGTAACAGTTAAATAATTTGCATCCTGGTACTGCCGAGAGAAAGTCACCGGCAACTGATGGTTTCATTTCTTCGCCTCCGGAAAGCAATACTCTTGGGCCGCTTCCTGTTCTGCCTGCCTTTCTCAGATGTTTTGCAATCAGCTCCATGATCAGAGGGGTGGCGTCGCATACATCAAGGGTGCTTATTTCTTTTTCAAGAGAGGACGGCCTTTTTTTTACATCCTCAGAAATAACATGCAAAGTATGGCCCCCTAACAAGGCAGGAAATATCTGCTGGACAGACAGATCAAAAGAGAATGAAGCAATTACGCCTGCTTCGACATGCGGCTTGTCCGCCATGGTGAAAATTTCATTTTCAATGGTCTTAGAAAAGTTCAGCAGAGAAGTTTGCTTTATTTTTACTCCTTTTGGCCTTCCTGTAGAGCCTGATGTAAAAATTATATAGGCGAATGGCGACGGTATTATTTCAGTTAAATCTTTTCTGCCGATCGCGCTTATATTTTCCCTTTGCCCCAGTTCAAGAAGGTCCTCGTAAAATATTACCGGACACTTAAACGCTATTTGGCAAGCCGAGATCGAACGCATAGATATTATTGCCGCAGCCTTGGCTTTCTCCACCATATATTTGAGTCTTTCCTCAGGAAGCTTATCGTCAAGCGGCAGATAATAGCACCCTGCTTTGAGAATCCCCATCATTAACACAAAGTGTTCAATTGTCCTTGAGCACATAATTGCAATGCAGCTTCCTGCCGGATAATTCCCATATATTATTCCTCTTGCGATCTCATCTGAAAGCTGGTCAAGCCGGCCATAATCTAATTTTCCATCTTTGCATATCAGCGCAGTACGGGTTCTGTTTACCGATGCCGTTGTCCTGAACGCTTCGACCAGAGAAATGTCCTGGGGCTTTACGCTTTCTCTCGTGTAGAGTCCGGCGTAATCGTCCGGTTTGTTTATATTGCAATAATCAACTTTTTTTACATATGCTTTAGACCCGGGTGTAAACATTATAAGGTCTGTCAGATTATAGTTTCTTTTTCCCGGGCTAAAGCAGGTTATTGCAAATTTTTCCAAAGCATGGGACGGAAAAGCTGCTATTCCGGTCCCGATCAGATTGCTCATGACCTTGTCCGGCTTTTCCTGAGCATTGATAATCTTTCCTTCTATATCTGTTTTCAGCGTATAATTTTTTTTAATCTTTTCCTCATCCTCTGTAGGTATGGCGAGTACAAGCGCAGCATTGTCATTATGTCTGAATTGCGTGATAAAGTCCTTAATATCAAAATCGCCTGTGAACTCGTCCCCAAGCATCAAAAGTACAGACTTGTCATAAAACGAAAGGTCATCTACTGAATATATGGCTCCTACAAGGCCATTTTCCATATCATGTTGAACATGATATGTTAACGGGACTCCTCTGTATTCATTCCCAAAATGTTTCTGGATGTCTCTTTCATCTTTGTGGACAATGATGTGTATCTTATCTATCTCATCTATGCTGCTAAGCCGGTCAAGATGACGCGTGATCAGAGGTTTGCCGTTGAAAGGCAGCATACATTTGCTGCGGCAGCCGCAAATCTCTTTCAGTCGGCTTCCCTCACCTGCAGTAAGTATCAATCCCCGCATAATCCCTCACACTTCCTTTCAACAGCAGCAGGTCCATGCATGAGCCAGGTCTCCTTAAGATCTCTTTCCATTTTTTTTAAACCCTCTGTGTATTCATCATAATTATTCAGGATATGATGGCAACATTCCTGAAGCTCATCCTTGCTTACAGGCCTGCGTCTGGCCATGATTCCTCCGTGATTTTTTTCTACTGCCAATGCCGTCTGATAATCCGGAAAATTTGCAGGTATCATTACCATTGGCGTGTGCGCGTATATAGCTTCTCTCACACCCGTAATTCCTCCGTGAGTAATGAATATCTTGCTGACTGAAAGTATTTTTTTCTGATCTGTATATGAGAGTATGTCCATATTATTATCCGCAAAACTGTTTTCTTTCAGCACAGCGCTTATGCAAGAGCTGCCCCCGCAGCTTACGGTTATGTGTTCCGGAAAAGCCCGCAGAGCAACTAATGTGTCATATAGCAAAAATGCTCCATAACTTTCTGATACCGTGCCTCTGCTGACATAAATGCCCTCGCGTTTTTCCGATTTGGGAATATCTGTATAAAACCCTATGAACTCATGTGTCTTTGAAATTTTATCCGGCTCATCCTGCAAGGCAGGCGAAATATATGCAAAAGAAAGGTTGTTACTTTTTGCATTTTTCTCTCGCTTCCTGCTTATGGAAACAATTTGCTCATAACTTGTATCTCCGGGATATGACGGCCTCAGTATCTCACGGTAAAAACCTTTAAAGCTTTCACTACGCCATATATCCGGAGCATATACAGATGAATTTATTTCTATCTGGGGGCATGGCATGCTTTTTCTGACAGCAGCAGTAAAGCATGCATGAGCGTCATACAATATGATATCGGGACAAAATTCACTGATTTCCCTGCTTATGGCCCTGAGCAGGATTTCTTCCATATCTGAGTCTATCTGTTCTTTTAAAAGGATTTTTCTGCTGTCTGTCATATATGAAAAATAATCATATGCAGCCCTGTTACGGTCATGCTGAAATGTATGGCCGTTTTGACAATATTCTGCGATTTTTTCCGGATAATCGCGCCATGCGATGTTGCCGGCAGGCAATAAGCATGCAAACCTGCTGTCTCCATATATCATTAAATTGATACCCTTTGATGCCAGATAGCGTATAAGGGCAACATTTGTAAAGAAATGGCCGGCATACGGCATGAGAAACACGAGAATGTTTTTCATAGTCTGTACACTTTCTCCGCTTCTTTTTCGGGCACATATATGATAATATCCCCCTCAGCGGACGGTTTGAGCCAATGTCCATCCGGTTTTTCGGTTATTGCATCTGTTTGAGTTCCTCTGTAGGAGACGCCTCCCTTTACTCTTATCATTACCGTCTCCCCTTCAGGGATACCGTCTTTAGTCCTTTGCATGTTTTGTTTTTCTTTGTCATTTCCTGCCTGATATTCTTCTTTTGTTCCGTCCTGGTGAATGACAGACATGATATGATCTGCCGCAAAATAAATTTCCATTTCTGATCCTGAGCTTGGTTTAATACTCCTCCATTGTCTGTCTTTGCACTCTTTTTCAAGGCCTGCAAAAGAAATCCCTCTGTCCGTAGTTATCATTACATATCCCTTCATTATCTAGCCTCCTGCTGATTGAGCGCCATAAGTTTACCGGCTCTGGCATAAAAATCCAAAAGCATATCAGTATCAAAATTATCTGTTTTGATCACAGGGCCATACATATCAAGCTGCGCATATGTATTAACTGTAAAGCACATTCCAAGATCCTGCATGTTCTCATATTGATATGTTCCAGGGAAAGGGGTATTTAGTCCGTAAACGACATCTATACAAGCACCGTGTCTTTTTTTCAGTTCTTCCATAAAATTCAGGGTGTCTTCCATCGTCCCTTCTGTATCGCAATAATGTCCGAACATGAAACTGCCCGCCACATGTATTCCGGCATCTATGGTTTGTTCAATTATATAGCGCGCATCATCAAGGTCCATGTTTTTCCTTATTTTATCGAGTACCTGCTGATTGCCGCTTTCCAGTCCAAACTGGATTCGCCTGCATCCTGCCCTTTTCATGCCTTCAAGGATATCCGCGTTTTTTACCATGGAATCCACCCTCGATTCACAGCGCCATGATATTTTAATACCGCATTTATCACATAACTGTATAAATCGCTCTACCCTATTTTTGAAGACAGTAAATGTATCATCCGAATAAAAAACTTCTTTGCGTTTTGAACTTTCATCCAGTACCATCAGTGTTTCAAGGAATACATTTTCTATATCTCTTATCCGGTACTTTCCTCCTGACATGGCAGGGGCAGCACAATATATACATCTGCCCGGACAGCCGCGGCTTGAATAAATTGTGGCAGTGTGAGCTTCAAGGGATTCAGGCACCGTATGCCTGTCGATGACAGGCAACAGGTCCAAATTTTCCGTATTGCGCCTCGGAGCTCCATATTGATACTGTCCATCCTTGTCAAGATAGATAAGCCCGTTTATTTCACTGAATTTTATCAATTTCTGATCTGTTCTTATAGCTTCAAGCAGTTCAAGCTGGCTTTGCTCTCCGTCTCCCATATCTATAAAATCAACATATCTCTTGCGCATACAGTACTCAGGCTCAAGGGTAGGATGAGGACCTCCAAGAGCGATAAAAGCATCTGGATAACGACGCTTAAAATATCTGCACATATTAAATGTCGCATCTACATTTTCTGTATATACAGAAAATCCTATCATCAGAGGATCCATCTCTTCTATGATCTTGTTTATTTCTTCTGTCTGATAATTCCTGATGCTCAGATCTATGATCCTGACATTGTATCCGTGGAGCCTGAGAGTAGTGGCGATAGACATTAGCCCAAGGGGCGGCATATAATTGCTTCGAGCCAGTTCCCGGTTATCACAGTTGGATTTAATTATATAAATTACGCTTGCCATTTTTTCCTCCATCTTATAAAGCTGTATATCCTCCATCGACAATAATATTCTGACCTGTTATCATGGACGCTTTGCTGCTGGATACAAACAGCACCGCATTTGCTATATCATCTGGTGCGGCATATCTTCTGAGAGGTATGCCATGCAAAAGTTTTCTTTTGAATTCCGCACTCATAAGTGTCTCTTTATTATCATCATTGATAATATATGTAGGCGATACGGCATTTACACGCACGCCGAATGCGGACCAGTCTGCCGCCAGCGCTCTTACAAGACCGCACAAAGCGCTTTTGCTCGTACAATAAGCCGCACGCATTACATTTCCCACAACCCCGTGCTGAGATGACAGGAACACAATACTTCCGCTTCGTCCTATAAGAGAATCTGCGCCAATGCGTTGCGTAATAAAAAATGCCCCCTTTAAATTGAGGTTAAGAGTATAATCCCACGCTTCTTCAGTAACTTCTGTCGCTTTTTGCAGTATATTTATCCCTGCGTTATTTACAAGTACATCTACGCCGCACGCTTCGCGTCTGATCTTCTCTGTCATTTGCATGATGTCATGCATATCTGTAAGATCCGCACAGTATATTCTTATTTTTATATTTTTAAAAGTCCTGCTCAGATGATCTGCCATTTCTTCCAGTTTTGTTTTTTTATCTGGTATGTCTGTAAGAATAAGTTCTTCTGCGCAAGATTGGCCATACGCCTCAGACAGAGCTGTTCCCACATGGCCTGCTGCACCGGTTATCATAACCGTTTTACCTTTAAATTCTATTTCCAATTTCTTCACCCTTGTTTAAATTTAAATTCCTTAACTGTACCATAATGAACAGCGCCTCTGCAAAAGAATCTCGAGCCGATAACCGCAAAGACTATTGCTGTGCTATAAAGTATTGCAGCTGATAAACACAATTCTCCCATTGAGGAAAATCCCATCATATATCTGACGAACATTACTGACGGAGAAGTAAAAGGTATGTATGAAAATATGCTCATCATAACGCTGTCTGATTCAAGGGCAAATATGCATATGAAGAACTGCACCATTGCCATCATTTCCACAGGCACTATGGTCGTTGTCAGATCATCGTTTTTATTTACTATGGAAGCAATGGCCGTGTTTATAAATGAATACAGCATAAAACCGCCGATAAACATTATCAGGAACGCGGCTGTTTCATCAAAATTCATTGCAGACATAGTTATGCCCATTTCTCCAAGAGAGGACATATCAAGTCCGGATATATTAAATGAAACGCCAAAGCATATCACCACGAGAGAAAGCTGTATCAGACCGCTCAGGCCGATTGCTATCGTAACTCCCATATAAAAAGGCAGCGGTCTTATGGATGTCATAACTATTTCCATAACTTTGTTTGTCTTCAATGCGGCCACTTCTGTCCCGGATGAGCTTGAATACATTACGATAGCCAGTACCATCAGCATGAACAGTATATAGGTAGTCCAGAAATTCTGAGGTTTGCCGGCTGGCGTAATTTCTTCAAATCCAATCTGCCTGCTGGCTTCTTCAAACATTTCGGGCGATATTCCAAGCCTGCCGATATTCACCTGCGTATAAATATTCTGAGTTAAATTTATGAGGGCCGTCTGATCTGCGGCGCTAAGGTCTCCGTTGTTATATACCGTAAGTTTGACATCGTCGCCATCCTTGCTGAAAACCGCATATGCCCCGCCGTTTTCTTCAATATCTGTCAGCATGTCTTCTTTTGAAATGGATGTATCATCCGATAATACAGGCTTTACTCCTGTAAAATAGTCTTCATCCACTGAATCTGATACGAGATATCCTGCAAATATGCCTGTTTTATCTATAATACGCAGTTCTTCTTTTTCCTGGCCGTTTACTATTCCATCAACGATAAAGCATGAAGCGATGCTTGCTATGCATAATATCACCGTAACTATGATATAAGCTCTGCTCTTCATTTCTTTTTTTATGTAATGCTGAAAGACGATAGCAAAATCTTTCCATGAAAACTTTTTATTCATTTTTGTTTTCCTCCCCAATCAGACTGAGAAATATGTCCTGAAGCGACTCGTCAGGCCGTCCGTCGCCGGATGACCTTGCCTGCCTGAGGGAATTGACAGGGCCATAATAAAGCCTGCGTGAACGATCAATAATACATATATCCTCACATACCTGCTCTATAAGCGAAAGCTGGTGACTCGAAACAAGTACGCATTTTCCATTATCTCTCAGTTCTATCAGCAAATCCATGACCATCTGCATATTGACGGGATCAAGGCCGCTGAAAGGCTCATCCAATATGATCACATCTGGATCATGGATAAGACTTGCGATTATCTGTATCTTTTGCTGGTTCCCTTTTGACAGGCTTTCCAACGGTCTTTTTTTGTATTGCCCTATGTCAAATTTTCCAAGCCAGTAATCAATGGCTTTGTCAGCATTTTTTGCCGTCATTCCTTTTAAACATCCAAAAAACATAAGCTGCTCGTTTACTTTTTCCTTTGGAAACATTCCTCTTTCCTCAGCCAGGTATCCCGTTCTTTTAAGATCCAGCGGCCTGTCCAGTCCATTTATTATAATCTGGCCTTTATCCATCGGAATAAGCCCAAGTAACGATCTTATGGTGGTCGTTTTGCCTGAACCGTTTCTGCCTACCAAAGCTGTCAGTTTTCCGCTGCCAAAAGAAAAGCTCAAAGAGTCCACCGCACATAACTGACCATAATATTTTGTCAGTCCTGTTATTTCTATTTTCATGTTGCTCCTTTCCGCTGTTACATCATTTGTACAAGTCTGTCGTAATCTTTTGTAATGAGATTCCAGTCATATTTCAGTGTTCTTGCAAAGTCGAACAGCATAATGGCCATGCCCACACAGATCACTCCAATCCTCACATTATCCGTCACTGGTAATCTTGTACTTATAGTATAGATATTGTAACCCCAGAAAACCGGTTTAAAGAAAAGAGATAAGACACCATAAACAGCCAGTCCCCTTCGCCGTGCCGATGATACTTTGAGGCTGTCTATTTTTTCTCTGTTAAAAAATGTTGCGTATGCCATAAGGACGCCCTTGTCCATCAGATTTGTTATATCTAAAAGCGCGCTCAAGAACCAGTATCCATCCAATTTGACCAGTGGGATCAGATTATACAGACTGACGAGTATACTGGAAATCGCAAAGTAATAAAGAGGAATCACTATTATTCCCGCATAGGTCAGTATGAAGGCTGCCAGCAGGGCTCCTGTGCCAAGAAATGAGTTTATGTAAACGCCTGCCAGCGCTACCTTGCCCCTCTGTTTTCGGTTTTTTATCTTATACACATCTGTTACATCGCAGTATACGCATGGTATGAGGAAAAAAAGCAATATTCCCATGGAGCGGATTGTTCCTCCATATTTTTTGCATACTACGGCGTGTGCAAGCTCATGCGCCGCCAGACTGACTAAAAGCAGCACAATAGTGATAATAATATCAGATAATGTAAAAGTCAGGGTAAATCCTGACATATTGCTTCCGCCATATGAAAACGCATTTATTACACTGTAAGCAGTTATGCCGATACAGGCTGCCGCCATTATTATAAAAATAACTGCCGCAGTTTTCGTAAAAAACTTTGAATAAATCGGATAAACAGTATCTATCACTTTTTCAACATTTAACTCTACAAGCTTGATCTTTGTTAAATCTAAGTGTTTTTTGCTTTTATCTTCCGGATGACTCTGGTCTCCTATGAATCCCCATTGTTCAAATTTTTCATCCAGAACCTTCTGCAGCCGTTCAGGTATTTTATTGCTGTATCTGCTGCCTTCCAGCGCCGGACCGCTCAGTCTTTCCATCAAATATCCCGTTTCTGAGCTTCCGAGTCTTACATACCGGCCTGAACTTGTATTTTTTACAAGATAGAACAGCTCATCGGAGCCTTCCCTCTTGTCCTCGATTATCTCCAGATGTCCGATTCTCACCATAGCTTCCTCTCCTTAAACTATTCTGCGTAAAACAGACAGGATCTGCCCGCTGTATTTTTCTATTTCACTTTTACTAATGATAAACGGAGGGAAAAAACTGATGCCTCTGTTGTAGTCATCATTATTGTACATGTACACAACGATCCCTCTTTTTTTGAACAGTTCCATTATATTCAAAACATCAGCGCCCGCATAACGGCTGGGAAGATCGACTGCTATCATCAGCCCTGAATTTCTTATTTCGGCTTTACCGTTGAGCCCTTCTCGCAGCAATCCTGCGAAATATTTTCCCTTTTCCATCACATGATATTGTCCATAATCCCGCATACACTCAAGCATACCTTCAGCTGCTGCCAGCGCTAAAGCGTTGCCTCCCTGAGTGGAAAAATGCTCTATGGCCGCATCTGATTCCGTAAATTTTCCGGCGCATTCTGAGCCATACACAAGAATGCCCAAAGGAAGATAGCCATTATTGACGGCTTTAGACAGACACAGAAGATCCGGTTTAAGGCCGGCTTGCTGATACAAAAATGGTATGCCTGTTCTGCCAAAGCCTGTTGCCACTTCGTCTTCAACAAACAGTGCTCCATACTCACGACATCTGCATGCAATATAGCGGAGCACATTAAACGGCACCGGTATTATGCCTCCTGAAGCAAGTACCGGTTCTGCCATAAATCCCGCAAGATTTTCTCCATATTTATCAAAATAGCTGTCCGCACATTTCATCCATTCTTCTTCATCATCGTAGTCCTCAGGGATATCCATAAAACTTATGCCGGATAGCACAGGCTGATAATCTTTTGTTACTACCCTGTCAAGTCCGCTTACACTCATGGCCCCGTACGATGTTCCATGGTATGATATCGAAAACGCACCTATGGTTTTTTTCTGTTCACATCCGGACAGCACCTGGAACTGTCGGCATGTTTTGATCGCAGCTTCAGTCGTCTCTGATCCGCTGCATGTATAAAGCACTTTTGAAAAATCTTCTTCGCTCAGCCAGTCAATCAGCATAGATGCATATCTTTGTTGTATATCTGACTGAAAAGCAATCAGATTGTTATACGGAAGTTCTTCTAATTGTCTTATTACATGTTTTTTTATATTTTCATTGGAATAGCCAAGAGGCACATTCCATAACCCGCTGCACATATCAATGTATTTTTTTCCATCACGGTCGTACAGATATATACCTTCTCCTTTTACCAATATGGATGACTGGGCCTGCTGGCTAAATGGAAAGCTTCCGCATATTACTCTGTCCATATTCATTTTGTACCGCCTTCCGATCCGTCAACCGGCCTGTACATAGCTCCCGACTTATTTAAAGTATCTGATATGGAGTTGAACATCCGAATTGCCTCTTCTTTTTCTATTTTCAGTATATCCTGCATGTTTTCCATGATTGCATCGGTAGAAAGGCGTTTAAAAAGCATTTCACACACCAATGCGAATTGCGAGCTGATCCTGAAGAATTTTGCGCTTGCCGCTGACCAAAGGACGCTGCCTTTTTCCTCGCAGTTGAACATATAACTGAACTTCGGGAAATAAGGCATTTCTTTACCTTTCTCTTTTGAATCCGTAAGATTAAACATATATTCACTTGTAACCTTTACATCCTGCGGTTTTACCGATTTTAAAACAGGAACGGTAGATGACATGTCTATATAAACTATAGAAGCCATCAGATAATCAATCACATATGTTTTTGACTTCATTACATGGCAGTAACTTTTCTGGATAAAATCCGGCATCTGGGTGCATTTTGCGCACCAGCTTCTTGCAATACACGAAACGCAGCCTCTCTCTTTAATAGTATTTTCTTTTTTCACATAGCAGCTCTGTGTAAGCTCAAATATGGCCTGGCTGCATGTTCCCACCGGTTCCTCGAAGTTGGAGCAGACATATACATTGCCATCGCCCTTTAGCTGTATACGCGGCATCTTATCTACCAAACAACTGTTACTGTTCAGAAAGCGGCAATAATTTTTCAGATATCCAAACGCTAAAGGCATTTTTTCAAAAGTATGTTTTTCTTTGAATATTTCGGCGTCCCGCAGAAAAGCTTCATAATCTTCGGCAGTTTCCATTGTAAATATATAAAAGCTTGCCTGAGGTGTACCAAATTGTTGCGCCATTTCTTCGATAATGTCATTGGCTGAATTATATGGGATTTCCTTTATTTTCTGGGGCGATCTGTACGCCAGATCATTCACGATCAGTCTGTCTTGTTCTATCCTAAGCAAATTACTTTCAATTACATGGGCGTCCATGTTTTTTTCACGGAATTGGCTAAAAGACAGCTCTCCCTTTTTCAAATATACTGAAGAATTGATACCGGCCAGTTCGTTAAGGCATTTTCGTTCTGCTTCATTCATATCCTCCCCTTCTACTTCTATGTGCTTCACATATCCGTCAAGGGGCACTCCTGTATATACTCCTGTACGGCTTTTAAGAAAACCTCTTGAAAAAGGTATGTACCTGCGGGCAGATGACCGGAGAAGAAGTTCCTCTCTTGCTTCGCACTGCGCTAAAGCATTTTCATCAATCTCAATTATCAGTCTTCCATCTTGTGCTGCCTCCAGAACAGATTTTGGTATCTGCTTTAATTTTTTTGAAGCATTTTCAGTGATATGTATGCTATATACTTTTTCTGAACTTATAAGCTCAGAGAGCTTGCTTTCTGAAAGAATGGCTTCATTTTCTCCGGTAAGTTGTATTTTCCAGAGAACTGTCTCCAAATCCGGAAGTTCGTCTATCAGATTTTCTTCAACAGGACATATAAAGCAAAGCGGAGTTTCTGCCGCTGGGAGCAGTTTTACTATGTCATGCAGATATTCACTGTCTTTGATGTATGTTCCCTCGCATGGTATCAATTTCTTATTATCTTTTGCCAGTCCGCTATATGCCTGATTTATGAGATCTATGTCTGTTTTTATCGTATTCTGGCTTCGATACTCTTTGATACCTGATTCGTTCTCTCTTCCATACCATATGCCATATTTTTCAGCATCCTGCGCAAAAAGGATCTTCTGCTCATACGGCGATACTTCCATTATGCTCAGTTCCTTATTGCTGCTTTCGGGCAAAAGTCCATAAAAAACCTCTTCCGGTTTTGATCCTGATAAAAATACAATATCTATATCCTCAAGTTCTCTTAAGCGATATGCAAGAGCATCTGCCAGAACCTTGTTTTCTTCATCTATATATATGGCCAATATATCTTCACATACCGATAATACATCTTCTGCCAGATCATTTAATGAGGGCAGGGTGTCGTCCATATATATCATCGAATTGATGCCGTTGAGTTTCAGCCAGCTCCTCAGACATGCACTTTCTGCCGTCTGTCCGGCAATAAAAAATCCGTTTTCGTTTTTTTCTAATTTAAGTATGCATATATTACGCATATTTGTTCTCCTTATTTTATCAATCTGCAAAAGTATTCGTTCTCGTTATATGCTTTGATCTCTATATTTCCAAAAAGACTTTCCTTCGCCGCTTTCCTTATTTCTTCAAGTCCGAACAGTCTGTAACTGGTCGATGTCAGCAATATCTTTTCCTCTCTGTCCGGCATGATCTTCGCCATATTCACTATTGCTCTTTCTTTAGCATAGTCTATTGCTCTCTGGAACAGAATAATGGCAAGGTTTCCATCTTGATCCGGCAGACTGACAGTATTCATCGTCCCTATTTCCATAGCGCTAATGTCTTTTTTGGGTAAATCTTCTATATCGAAACACAATGCTCCTCCATCTTTGAGATGTCCGTACATGTCATTAAAAAAAACTTTAAACGAGCCTGGCAAAAGACGAATACTGGTTGCTCCTATCATTATCATCCCATATTGTCTGTCGAGCTTCAGTTTTGTCATATCCTGGTTTAAGATCCGGATCTTGTTTTTTAATCTTCTGTATCTGTGGTTGAGTCTTCTCTCAAGCTTCATAAGCATATCCTCTGACAGATCAACGCCGGTAACTTCAACGCCTGTTTTTGCTGCCGGTATTGTCAGTCGGCCGCTGCCACAACATAAATCCAGGACCGGTCCGCCGTGAAGTGCGATTGCTCCGGCAAAAAGCGGAAATTCATCTTCTCCATGACAAATTTGGTCATACAACTCTACCGTATCTCCATAGTAAAAGTCCTGTTCTTCTATGTATGTTGGGAACTCCATGAGCAGATCTTTAAAAAACCCAAAATATTTATCATCCATTGCCAAGCTCCTTTTCATTTGATGGTAGCACATTCATGTTATCTTCGTTCAGATTGTTGTTAACTGTTTACCTGTCAGGGCATTATGTTGCTACAAAGCCGATGATTGCCACTAAACCGGTTCCGATGGCCAGGCCCTTGCCTACGCCGTCAATGAAATCATAGAACGCACCCAGTTCCTCAACTGATTCCATCTCTTCAAATTTCAGTTCTTTATTTTCCAGCATTTTAAATCTCCTTTAATCATTTACTGTCTCTTTGCCCTTGGTCTGCCTATGTTGCTATGTAAACATACAGAACTATAGCTCCGCCAACACCTAAAGCAATGCCGCATACACCTTCGACCCATCCGAGTTCTTCAACTGTTTCCAGTTCCTCGAAATAAAGCTTTTCGTTCATGTCTTATCCTCCTGTAGATTTATGTTGCTATGTACGCATAAACAACAAGTCCTGCAACAAAGCCAAGACCTACGCCGGTACCGAAGTCTTTCCAGTCCCAAAGATCTTCTACCATTTCCAGCTCTTCAAAATACAAGTCATTAATCATCTGGTTTTTCCTCCATTTTGACAACCTGAATGTGCCACCTACAGGGTACTCTATCTTTCATTTGACATTCAATACAGCTTTGGCAAGAATTCAGTAAAATCCATATAAATAAATTTTTAGGGTCTTGTATAATTATTTATAATTTTTTTAAAACTCCGCAATATACCTTTTTACAGCCAAGAAACCATCTATTGATTTTATAGAAAAAATTTTACAAAAAATTAAAAGAAGAGTATGTTTAGATTTTTTATCATGTATGTTTTAAAGAGGTTATGTAAAGACATATTATTGTCCGTTGATATATTATTTATGTATATAATAAACAGGCTGTTTGAAACATCGGAACAGTATGCTGTTTAAAAAATTTATTGACAAATAACATATAAACTGGTATTATAGTTAAGCGGTACAATTCTGATGGACATTATGCATCTTTAGCTCAGCTGGCAGAGCACCTGACTCTTAATCAGGGTGTCCAGGGTTCGAGCCCCTGAAGATGCACCACGATAAATAAAAAAATGGGCTAAGCCCATTTTTTTATTTATCTTCTGCAGGCCGAGGCCTGTTTTTTCTCATACATATTGGCACAGAGAATATAGCCTGTCATTTTCGATCACATCTTTTCTGCCCAGGCGCGACAGCATCTTTTCAAAAGATATGGCTGCATCGTCCAATATCTTTTTCTCATCTGCTTTTGTGAGATGTCTGTTCTCCATTACCACATCCCCTTCTATTATGACATTGTCCACATCCTGTCCCATTGCATGATATACCAGCCTTTGGACCGGCATTGCTCCAAACGGCGCCAGATGAGGCTGTCTGACATTTACAGTTATCATATCCGCCTTCTTTCCGACTTCCAGAGACCCTGTCACATTATCTATGCCCAGTGCTTTTGCCGGTTCTATCGTCACCATCCTCAGCACTCTGCCGCACGGCAGCAGTCCGTTGTTCCGGAACCTGTAGCGCTGCAAAAGCTGTACATTCTTCATGTCACGCCACAGGTCAAAACTCCTGTCAGGCGCCGTCCCGTCGGTCACGACAGCAAGGTTCACTCCCTTTTCCAGCATTTCCATCACCTTGCAGTGACCTGTCACATTAGAATATGTTGTCGGCCCATGAAGGGCATAAGTACCGGTATCTGCCATTATATCTATCTCATCGTCACTGTATCCGATGTTATGGGTCAGTGAAGTGGCAGGGTTCAGGACTTCCGGCGTAGTATCATACAGAAATTTCACATCTCCCCCGTATGCATGGCTGTGGAGCGGCACCTGGTATTCTTTGGCGACCCTTGCCATTTCTCTGTTTTGATATATATTCTGCTCTATATTGGAATCGGGTCTCCTTCCCATCCTTCCCGGTGCTACTATCGCCATTGTCCTTGGATATCTGTCCCTGAGCTGTCTGACTGACTCTTCCGTTACTTTCAAAGCCTGTTCCAGCGAGACAGTCACATCTTCAAAGTTTCCGTCATCCTTAAACCTTCTTGCCTTTTTGGGCCATGTCCCATCTGCAAATCCGATGCCTGAGAACTGCCTTATCCCGGTAAGAGCCGACCCCTCCAGGTTTGCTTCAAGTGCCTGGAAAGAGTCCACCCTCGGTGTGCTCCCTATCATTGAAACTGCTGTTGTTGTACCGAATTTTATCCTTTCTGCCGCCGCCAGTGCTCCTTCGCTGCGCCAGAATTCCCTGTCCGTGCAGAAATAATAGATGTATTCGGCCATCTCATCCCATTCCTGATCGTAGTGCTCGCCCAAAGTCCTTATAAGGCAATGTCCTCCGTGACCGTGGGCATCTATCAGTCCAGGCATCACCGCATGGCCTTCCATGTCCATGACCTTTTCAGCACGAGCTGCCGGATCAAGACTTTCCATTTCTCCTATCTCTGCTATGATCCCGTCTTTCACTGCAACATAGCCATCAGAAATTACCCTGTTCTGCCCATCGACTGTGATGATCGTTCCGTTTTTTAGCAGCAGATCAAACATTTTTTCTCCCCCTTTTTACAATGGTCATATAAATGTTATCATGTGTCCGCCCGCTTTTCAAGTTTGAGGTTGAACCCTCTGGCCAACATCACGGCCACCGCCGCCAGGACCAGCACAGCTGTCCATCCGGACAGATCTGCCATGTCGCCCGTCATCGGTATCCGGCTGTTGACAATATCGTATTCCCTTGTTTCTCCGGGGCTGACAATGCCTACAGATATTTCCCCGGCTTTTTCATATCCGCCGGGCGCCGATATCTCTGATAATATATATCTTCCGTAAGGCACATCCCTGAATGCCAGGCGGCCATCTTTGTCCGATGTACCGGTTACAATAGCATTTTCTGCTGTCAGCACTTTTTCACCGGGGAGGAAAAGCCCAAAGACTGCTCCTGCCAGTGGGCTTCCGTTCCGGTCAGTCTTTCTGATAACTATATCACCTTTGATAAGATCGTTCCTTATAGGATCTCCTTCGTTAAGGACCAGGCTTACCACACGGTCATTGGAGCCGCCGTAAGAAAAGTCTGCCGGATAAACGGCAGGATCTTCCGCATACTGTTCTCCTCTGCTCATCTCTTTTACATAGTATCTGCCATGAGGAATATCTGTGCAGAACCGGCCGTAAAACATGCCATCCTTTCCCTGTTCCAGTCCTATGATCTCTATCAGCCCGTTTTCAGGAATGGAGGTGCCATCGCCTGCTTCAATCCGTTCGGCTGAAAAAAGTCCGAACTTTACCTTTCTGTATGTTTCTGCCGGGAAAATGCCAAAATCCGCATTTCCTTCTATTTCTTTTTTCAGCCCTATTTCCGCCCTTTGTCTGTCATTATATATTTCGACTGTTGTCTGCGTTATGGCTGTTTCCTGCCCGCCATACACCACCGCCGCTTCATATTCCCTGCTGCTGCGGACATATCCGGCCGGACTTTGTATCTCCCGGCATATGTATCTGCCGGGATAGAGAAGCGTTGAGGAACCGCTGCCGTCCTCTCCCGTAACTATCCTGCAGGCGTATTCTCCCTTCCTGAGCCTGACTGTTCCGTCCGCAGTGACCACATCTTCAGCGGCATACACATCAAATACGGCACCCTCAAGCCCCTGGACAGAGAAAACAGGTCTGTATGTACCGTCTTGCTTTTTCTCAATGGTACTTAATTTTTGTCCTGTCTTTTTGATGATTATGTGGCCTTTCTGAGGTTTATCGGAAAATTCCATGCTTATGCGCTCCAGCCGCAGTTTATGCTGCCCCGGCTCAGTACCTTCGACCTGATACACTGTCTTGTCCCGTACATATCCGTCAGGTGCCTTTATTTCCCTTACCGTATATCCCATCCCGCAGACAAAGGGATCCGTGATCACTCTGCCGTCTTTGCCGGAAGTATATTCACCCAAGAGTTCCCCATCCTTATATACGCCATAGACAGCCCCTGCCAGAGGCTTTCCTGTTTCTTCATCGGATTTCATGATCTCTATCTCAAATCTTTTCAGTACATTTTCGATCCTTGCCTGTGTTTCCTGTCCCCACAGGACCGTTACATATCTGCCTTCCGGTACTGTGTATTTTTCATCGGTCTCAAGTTCCTCGATCATATAAGGACAGGCATCGCTGCTTATGGGAACATCATCGAAAACAGCCCTGCCCGTTTCATCTGTCTGCACTGTCACATCCACCTTCGTTCCGGCCATGCTCGTTCCATGCAGCCTGAAACTGATCCCCTGGATAAACCCGTCCTCTGATGATTTTATGACGACCACCTTACCTTTTTTCAATATATTGTCAAATGTCACCGAAACTGTCTGTCCGCTCATCACCGTGACCTGCTGCGAACTTACGGGCACATATCTGTCCGGTGTTTCCACTTCGGTCACCGTATATGTGCCTGGTGCCAGCCCCTGCATTTTTATCTGTCCGCTGCTGTCGGTCGTTACAGTTTCATCTACGCCGTTTCCTGTTATCCTGAACTTTATATTTTCGACATGGCCGTCCTCACTGAGTTTTTTTATGCTGAGATCGCCTTTTAATGTCACGGAAAACGACAGCTCAAGGGGTATCGTCTCAACATTTCCGTAAACAGCCATATCCTGGGAACGGTCAGCCTTATATATATAGTTTGCACGGGCTGTACCTTCGTATTTTTGCGCCCCTGCCGCTGCAAGTTCCTGCGCGCTCATGGTTACAGATGCCTTTGAGCAATCTGATCCGGCTCTGACTTTGAGAATGTTGCTGCCCTTTTGATGAGATACGGTAACCTTATCCTGGGTAAACGAAAAATCTCCGTAATCCTCCAGTACCCTGTTGCTGTCTGTCAGTTCAAGAGTCTCTCCTGCCTGTATACTGATGGTCTTTTTGTGGAAAGCCGGATATGTGTTCCAGCTTGCTGTTTTTTCCTGTATCTTCTCCTTCCATTCGTCATACTCCTTTCTGACGGCAGGATCGTTAAAATATGAGCGGAAAGCACCTTTGCCGTCTTTTCCGTTGGCCGTCTGGTCTGACGCCGGCAATGTCTGCCATATCATCATCTGGGTGAATGCATAATCCTTATCTGTCGGCGCCGTCTTTCCGTAATACCCCAGATACGCTATCTTTGACTGTTGTGAATTATCTCCGGAAACTGTCTCAACAGTATAATCCACATCCATGCTTATGTTGGGCGTTCCGGGCACAAAGGCGTTCCCATCCGTATCCCTTATCACCCGTCCTGACTGGATGCAGAATGCGGCGCTGCCGTTTACCGTGAATCTTGTAAGGGTTGAATCGGGAAGGATCCCCCAGTTGAGGATGTTGTGATAGTTTTCGTAGCCTTTCAAAGTCCTCATATTAACTGTTACTGATGCTCCGAAGGCAGGAGCCGCCGATGACATCACCATCATCACCGCCAGAAATACAGCGGCAGGCATTCCTTTTTTCTTTCCTTTCATAATAAATATCCCCCTTTTTTTGATATAAAAAAACGGCCTTCCGGCCGTTTGTGCCGCGGTTTGCCCGCTTGCTTTTCTTACATTTATTTACATTTATCTTGATGTTATCATATTACCACAGTCATCTGCCCCCAGTCAAGGGCTTGTTGTAATTTTTTTACATTTTTCACTGTCTCTTAACCTCCGATCTGTGACATCAGATCCTTTTCCTCCCCCGGCAGGTTTTTTTCTTCAAAATGGTGGCACAGCGGTTTAGACATGACTGCCTCCTGTATAAGAGCAGCTATGTCATCATCGGTACAGCCCTTTCGCATGAGCTGTCTCAGGTCATATCCGTCTCCGTATTGCAGGCAGGGTTTGAGCCTGCCTTCGGCTGTAAGCCTTATCTTATTGCACCCCGGGCAGAAGCCTTCTGACAGAGGACTGATAAAACCTATCTGCCCTTTTAATCCGGGAAATCTGTAATATACGGCAGGCCCGCAGCCTTCTGATGCCGTCCGGGACGGCACCGGCCTGCCAAAGACCTGGGAGATCCGTTTCATCACTTCGCCGGCAGAGATCCCCGCACATTTCTTTCCGAGACCTATGGGCATGACCTCGATGAACCTTACCATAAGGCTGTCATTGCAGGCCATGGCGGCAATGTCAGGCAGCTCGCTGTCATTTATGCCGGCAAGCATGACCGTATTGGTCTTTACAGAAAAGCAGCCCATGTCCAGAGCTTTTTTAACAGCGTCACGCACATGCTCCAGACCGTCATATCCGGTAAGCATCCTGTATTTTTCCCTGTCGAGAGTATCAAGGCTTATGTTGACACCGTCAAGGCCGGCTTTTGCAAGGCCGCCAAGCATTCCCGAAAGAAGGATCCCATTGGTGGTAAGTTTCAGGTTTTTTATTGCCGGCAAGCTTTTCAGCTCCCTTATCAGAAAAGAAATATCTTTTCGCACAAGCGGTTCTCCGCCTGTCAGACGGATATTCACTATGCCCATGCGTCCGCATATATCAGCTATCCGTACTATCTCTCCAAAAGTCAGGAGCTTGTCAGATCTTGCGAACCGGACGCCTTCCGGCGGCATGCAGTACCGGCACCGGAGATTGCACCTGTCCGTTACCGAAATCCTTATATAATTTATTTCTCTGCCATAGCTGTCTTTCATCTGTCCTGAGCCATCCTGTAAAGTTTATAAGTCATATATATCTGTCAAACTCTGCGTAGGTCTTTCCTTTGCGCGAAGTTCCGCAGTCTCCCAGATATATGGCTTTTCCCCTGCCTCTGAGCACCAGCTTTTCACCGCCTTTAAGATAAAGATCCGGTTTTTTTGCTTCCATATTGTTCACAAAAACAAGCCCCTTTGAAATGGCTTCGGCGGCAGATCTGCGCGACAGGGAAAAAACCGCTGCTACAGCGTTATCAAGCCTTGGCGAAGCAATGGCTATCCTCATCCTTTTCAGGTCTGGAGATGTGACCATCAGTTCCGATATGGGGATCATCCGAACATTCAGGGATACCCTTCCTGCTTTTGTATAATTTTCTGCAAGATAAGGCGCGATTTCCTTTGTCACAAATATCTGGGCTCCGCTGTGGCTGACCAGTATGTCGCCTGTCTTTTCCCTTTTTATCCCCAGGGCCAGGAGAGAACCCAGGTAGTCGGAATGCTTCAGGCCTGCGTCTTTCTGCCCGGTCTTTACATCCAGGATGGCATAAGGGCATTCCTGAGGATTATCTCTGAAAAAATCCGCCAGTTCCCTTTGGCTGCCTATCCCCAGATAGTCAGGCAAAAAGATGATGCCCCTGCGTTCTGCATCTTCAAATCCGCCGAAAAACAATGCCCCTTCCCCGGCGTGTTCCCTCACAAAAGAGGCCAGCACAGACTGCTGGGCAAGATCGTAAAAATCCGTAGCCACAATGGCATACTCCCGTTCAAAACGGCGGTATTTATCTTCGGCCATATTTAATAACAATTTGTTTTCCATCATATCTGTAGTTTATTTTCATAAATTGTGCTATACTGTTATAGTTTGATATTTTTATTTTAACATATATATGTCCATGTTTGAAAGGAGTTTTGCATGTTTTACAGTTACACGCCAAAAGGCGTATGTTCAAGGCAGATAGAATTTGAAATAGATAACGGTATCCTTAAAAATGTCCGCTTTACAGGCGGCTGTCCGGGGAACCTCAAAGCCCTTTCCGCCCTTGTGGAAGGCATGCCTTACGAAGAAGTCCTCAAGAGACTCTCCGGCATCCAGTGCGGCTTCCGCAAGACTTCATGCAGCGACCAGCTTACAAAGGCCATCGAAGAAGCTGTGGCAGAAAGATCATGAGACGGCATGACAAGAATTACTTCGGAGGTGTATGATGGGAACTTTTCTTTTTAAAAAATTCATAAAAAACTACAGCGATGTCAAAGATCCCAAGGTACGCGACAGCTACGGAAAGCTGGCAGGTGCAGTCGGGATAATCTCCAACAGCCTGCTGTGCGCAGCAAAAATGATCATCGGCTGGCTCTCCGGAAGTATAGCCATAGTGGCAGACGCCGTCAACAACCTGGCTGACGCCTCTTCATCCCTTATAACCCTTGTGGGATTTAAGCTGGCGTCTATGCCTGAGGACAAGGAACATCCCTATGGACATGCACGGATAGAATACCTTGCCGGCATGGCAGTATCCATAATGATAATCCTGGTTGGAGCGGAGCTGGGAAAAAGTTCCTTTGATAAGATCTTAAACCCCGAACCGGTTGATTTCAGCTGGGTTGCCGTAGCCGTCCTGGTTCTGGCCATAATCATAAAGATATGGCAGGCCTTGTTCAATATTTCCGCCGGAAAAAAGATCGATTCCCTTACGCTGATCGCCACGGGAACAGACAGCCGCAACGATGTGATCTCCACTGCAGTGGTCCTTGCCGGGCTTCTGGCGGGCTACTTTTTTGACCTGCATATTGACGGCTATCTCGGACTTCTTGTGGCACTGTTTATCCTGTGGTCCGGAATATGCCTTGTAAAAGAGACTGTCAGCCCTCTTCTGGGCGAGGCACCCGACCCCCAGCTGGTGCAGCAGATAGAACAGGCGGCCATGAGCTTTGACGGAGTCCTGGGGATACACGATCTCGTAGTCCATAACTACGGTCCCGGAAAGATCTTTGCATCTATCCATATAGAAGTGGATTCAAAGGTTGATGTGATGATAAGCCATGATCTGGTGGATAATATCGAAAAGAAGATCAGCAGCGACCTCCACATTGTGATGACCGCCCACATGGACCCTATCAATGTAAATGACCCCAACAGGATCCCCCTTGAGAATGTAATAAGCGCAACCCTCAAAACCATACCCGGCGCTCTGAGTTTCCACGACCTGCGCATAGTACCGGGGGCCACCCACACCAATGTTATCTTTGATGTGCTGCTTGCCGCCGACTGCCGCAGTTCAAGAGATGAGATCCAGGATCTGCTGTCACAGGCCGTCGCTGCATATAACCCTGATTTTCGCTGTGTGGTAGAGTTTGATAAAAGCTATGTATCTTAGATGTAAAATCTTACATTAAAGTAGCCGCCGGACTTCAAATGTGGTACAATAAAGAAAAATGAAAAAAGGGGAAGGATTATGGTAATTTTCGGTACTTATATAAGCCTGGCAGTTTTCTGGCTGGCCGTTGCGGTCATCTTTCTGATAATCGAAGCCGTGACCGTAGGACTGACCACTATCTGGTTCGCCGCAGGAGCATTTGTGGCTCTGATCCTCTCTATGTTCCATGTGCCTGTTATCGCTCAGTTCATCGTTTTCCTGATAGTATCTTTCTGTCTGCTCCTTTTCACCAGAAAGATCTTTGTGGAAAAGCTCAAGACAGGCAGGGTACGCACCAATGTGGAGGCCCTCATCGGAGAAACGGGACGGGTCACAGCACAGATCAGGCCGCTTGAAACAGGACAGGTGCGGATAAAAGGCCAGGAATGGTCCGCTGTATGCCGTGATGAGACCCTCATCGAAAAAGGCACATTCGTAAAAGTTATAGCTATAGAGGGCGTTAAACTCATTGTTGTGCCCGAATCTCAACAATAGAAAGGAATAAGATATCATGTTAGAAGTTATCATTGCCTTGATAGTCGCAGCACTGATAATATGGCTACTGGTAGCCAACATCAGGATCGTACCGCAGGCAAGGGCATATGTCGTGGAAAGACTCGGCGCTTACTACGGCACATGGCAGGTGGGTCTGCACTTTAAGATCCCTTTGATAGACAAGATCTCCAGAAAAGTCTCTCTCAAGGAAAAAGTCATAGACTTTCCTCCGCAGCCGGTCATCACCAAAGATAATGTGACCATGGAGATAGACACGGTAGTTTATTTCCAGATAACCGATCCGAAGCTCTATACCTATGGTGTGGAAAGCCCGATGGACGCCATTGAAAACCTCACTGCCACCACCCTCAGAAATATCATCGGCGAACTGGAACTTGACGAATCTCTGACCAGCAGAGAACACATCAATACCAAGATACGCATGGTGCTCGATGAAGCCACCGACCCTTGGGGCATCAAGATCAACCGTGTGGAGGTAAAGAACATCACACCTCCAAAGGATATCCAGGTTGCTATGGAAAAGCAGATGAGAGCAGAGCGTGAAAGGCGGGAAGCCATCCTCATCGCAGAAGGCGAAAAGAAATCCCAGATCCTCATCGCAGAAGGGCAAAAAGAAGCCGCCATACTGCAGGCCGAAGCCAAGAAGCAGACAGCCATCAAAGAAGCAGAAGGTCAGTCCGAAGCCATCCTCATGCTCAACAAAGCTACCGCTGACGGTCTGAAAATGATAAAAGATGCCGGAGCTGATGATTCCGTTATCAAGCTCAAGAGCCTTGAAGCCTTCTCCAAGGCCGCTGACGGCCAGGCAACCAAGATCATCATCCCTTCCGAGATACAGGGGCTTGCCGGCCTTGCAACTTCCGTAAAAGAATTTATCAAAGATTAAAGGAGTAACCAATGCTTTACGATAATATCATGGAATCCGCCGCATTTATAAAGGCAGCCGTTTCTCAGACCCCGGAAATAGGCATAATCCTCGGCAGCGGGCTGGGAGGTCTTGTAGATATAATGGAAAACAAAGAAGTCATCCCTTACAGCCAGATCCCTCATTTCCCTGTGTCCCATGTTGAAGGCCACGCCGGCAATCTGGTCTTTGGCTCCATAGGCGGAAAAAGCGTTGTATGCATGCAGGGGAGATTCCATTACTATGAAGGTTTCCATATGCAGGAGGTCACCTATCCTGTGTATGTGATGAAGCAGCTGGGAGTCAGATACCTTATCGTTACCAACGCCTGCGGCGGGATAAACAAAAGCTTCAAGCCGGGGGATCTGATGATAATAACAGACCATATAAATTTCTCGGCCAACAATTCTCTGATCGGTATAAATGACGACCGCCTCGGTCCCCGTTTTCCGGACATGACGGAAGCGTACAACAGAGAGCTCATCCACAAGGCTCAGGAGATAGCTGACCATATGGGCCTTGAATACGAACATGGCGTGTACATCTTCTTTCCGGGACCTTGCTTTGAAACAGCAGCCGAGATCAGGGCTTTTGCCGCTCTCGGCGCAGATGCAGTAGGCATGTCAACCGTGCCTGAAGTCATCGCAGCCAATTATCTGGGCATTAAGGTTCTGGGGATTTCCTGCATAACCAATATGGCTACAGGGATCTCCAAGACCAAGCACGACCATGCAGAAGTCCTCAAGACCGCAGACAGGGCCAGTGAAAACCTCTGCAGCTGGGTAAGGGAACTGGTAAGCCGCTGGTAGGAAAGTGCCTCGCAGCGTCAGCTTATCGCTGGCCGTCCATAAAGCGAGCATCTCAAGATGGTATGCCGTCCTGACGAAATAGCCGTTCAGGACAGCATACCTTTTTTATGCAATGACAAACCCGAAAGGACCCGCCTTGCAGGCGGGTCCTTTCGGGTTTGCACATATGGATTTTATTTTTTGTTATGGCACGCTCCTATTGATGATAAGCACACTCATCATTAAGAGCAGGAGGTTGCTCAAACAGTCTTTTAGACAGAGCAGGCAATGCACAGGCCGCACTTTCTGCGGAAGGCTAAGAACAGGAACAGCACAAATTTTTCTGGAACAAACTAGAAAACACCGCCCGGCATCACCTGCATAGTAGTCTGTCTGATGAAATTCCTTTTGTTAGTTAGTTATTGCTAACTACAGTTATAAGTTAGCATTATCTAACCGATTTGTCAACAGTTTTTTTCAAAAATTTGAAATTTTATATCAGCTATGATAAAATCAATACATATAAAACAGACGGAGGAATTTTATGAAGATACATGAGTCAGCAGAGAACTATCTGGAAGCCATTTTGATGATAAAAAACAGAAAAGGCTCTGTAAGGTCTATAGATATCGCCAATGAACTGAGTTTCTCAAAGCCCAGCGTTAGCATTGCCATGAAAAATCTCCGGGAAAACGGTTATATCAGCATAGATGCCGACGGCATGATCTCTCTGGAACCTCCGGGGCAGCAGATAGCAGAAAAAATATACGAAAGGCATACGCTCCTCAGCGACTGGTTAGAGCGGCTCGGTGTGGATCCAAAGACCGCCGCCGAAGATGCCTGCCGGATCGAACATGTCATCAGTTCTGAAAGTTTTGAAGCCATAAAAGATCACGCCAAGAAGATGTCCAGATAGATACGGACGCTTTCCGGGCACCTGTATACTGCCGTCATCCAAACACCCCCTGCAGCACCTGTATAGCCGCCAGCACTACTCCGGCAATGGTAAGCAGATTTATGAGTCTGTTGGTGCTGTTCTGATAGAGCAGCTCCAGCTCTGACTCCAGTATTTCCAGGAGATATTTTATCTTTTCTATTACAGGTTCTATGTTGTAGCTCCTTAACAATACCCTTTCCAGTTCTCCCATTTCCGAGATCTGGAGGTTCTCCACCTTATTCAGTATCACTATCAGCTCTCCCCTGTAGGTTTTTATCTTCCGCATCTCCATATTTATCAATCCGCCGCTGCTGGCATAAAACCGGGCCTGCCTGTTTATCACGCGGCTGCATATGGTCTTTATCACCAGCACCATCTCAAGGGAAAAAATGATCCCATGGTTGATCCCGGCCATATTGCTGTCCATGAGAAAATATGGATTCTCAACACCGTCATAATATATTTCATCAAAGCGCCTTCTGTTATCTAAATAGCTGCCCGCCAGGCTGCATCCGTTGAGGTTAAAAAACACCGTGCTGGTGCCGAAAGTAACCAGCCGTGTAAAGTCTCTGCTGCCCCACTGGTGCCTCATCCGCTCTGACGCAAGATCCGCAGGCACATTGCGCCATCCCTCATCGCCGCACATGATCCCGTATATCGGCCTCATCTCTTTCTCAATTATGGTCTGCACATCCTCATAACCGCCGAATTTTTTGATCTCCAGAAGATATGTGCTTTCTACCTCGCCCACAGGTCTTTGGATGGATCTGCTCACTTCATCGAAGATCTCACTGACAGAAAGTTCTCTTCCGTCACTGTTTTTCAGCTTGCGGCCGTTTCCCTGCACATGCCTCATATAGACAAGATCATCCGTACTGCCCTCTTTGACGCTTATGCAGACATACACATTGGCAGTATCATATTCCGGGAACACGCTCATGAAAACGCCGGAATCAAATATGTCAAACCCGTCCATTGTCAGGCTGTAATCCGGCAGCAGCACACGAAAGCAGGGAAACGGAAGGCCCTGTCCATGAAGGAACTCCTGACCTGTCTTTATATCTTTCAGCAGCGGCCACTTGTCCCGCTCCGGATCATCATCAAAGACAGCATTTGGGTAATTGGAAAGTATGGATTTTTTCAGTTCCGTCTTTTTGTCCGGCCCCAGACCGGCCGTTTCGTCATATATACTGAAAGTGAAGCAATAGCAGATATTACCGGTTATTTTTCCGTCCATCATCGTCCTACCTCTTTTACGCTTTTGTTCTCCTGCACTTTTACAAACAGATAAAATGCATCCCTGGGCTGATGTTCATGTTCCGTCCTCTGACCGTCGATCTTCCCGTGGAAAGGCCGAAAATCGGCAAGTCTCAGACTGGCTGTTTCTGCCATTTTAGTTATCGTTTCTTCAGCAAACATCCTTACAGGCAGATCTGTGCCATCTCTATATACACGCTCAAAATCTTCAGGTGTTATCCTGACGCTTTTCCGCACTTTTCCGTCCCAGCTTTCACTGTAAAATCTTTCCTGGCCGTCACAGGCATATGTCGTTGTCAGGATCAGCAAACCACCTGTACAGAGCCTGTCTGACATGGCTCTGACCAATTCTTCGGCCTGTCTGCTGCCCAAATGCTGGATCACATGGCTGGAAAGGACGACATCGTATTTTGTATCTTTCGCTATGGAGCCGATCGTCCCGTTTATTACAGAAATCTTTGTCCCTGTGCGCTCCTCAATGCGCCGGCCTTGGGAATGCGCCCTGTCCGCTCTGTCTCTGTCTGGCTCCAATGCGTCAATACGCCCGACATATTCCGCAAAGACTCCAAACATCCTGCCTATTCCGCATCCGACATCTAAAAGAGTCCTGTGATGCCGTCCGGTGGAAAGTCCAGACACAGCCGCAACAGCCACGGACATTACTTTTTCTTCGCTTTTTTGCCATGACAGTCCATCGTATTCATTGTTGATAAGAGCAGCGGTCAGTTTATCGTCTTTATCAGGATACTGATATTCAGACATTTTTTCCTCCTATGCTTATCTATATATTTGATTATACTATCACTCGTCGGAAATTTCCACATCTTACTGGCCTTATGCCATATGTTTTTCTTTGTCTCATGGGACTCCGCTGTATCTTCTCTGGCAGTGATCTTTGCTGATTTAAGACTTCTGAAGCATTGTA
Source organism: uncultured Eubacteriales bacterium (assembly GCA_900542565.1). Lineage (GTDB taxonomy): Bacteria > Bacillota > Clostridia > Peptostreptococcales > Anaerovoracaceae > Fimisoma > Fimisoma avicola. Next base: position 34,215 of record UQOC01000021.1, read on the forward strand.
AGGATCTTGTTCCTTCGGCCTGTGCCTGCCGCAATATTTCTTTGTTTTTTTATATCCATGTTATATTCTGATTTTGAAAGAGCTTCAGATTATGCAGGTCATGAAAATTTACGGCATAAAAAATCCGCATAAGCACTGTTTCTTATGCGGAGAAGTTTGATGATAGTGTAAAATAATTGTGGAGTTTTTACTGAAAAAGAAAAAGAGACCAACTCCAATGTGTTAAAATGATATTACCCAAAAACAACCAAACACAAGGAGGGTCTCTATGAATAATATTATACAACAGATCTCAGAAAAACTCACCAAAAAAATATTAGAAAAGGCATATTCAGGCGGGATCTGCGATATCGATCTCCTTTCAAGCTCAGTATTGGAAGACTGCAAGTCAGCAGCAAGAGATATCCTTGAGGCGATCGTTTCCGATCTGAACATTAAGATAAGAGAAGATAAACCATCACGAAAAGCAAGAGGCCTTATCCTCAAAGAAAAGAACAGAGAGCGCAGCCTGCTCACAGAGATCGGCAGACTGAACCTGCCAAGGGATTACTACTACG
>UQOC01000022.1 GCA_900542565.1 uncultured Eubacteriales bacterium
GCTTTTTATCTTTGCAGACTTCTGCTCTAAAACAGCCGTTTTCTTCCCACATGTTGTAGATCCGTTCTTCAAAATCTTTTGGATCGTAATTTTTCGCAAGATTCTTTTCCATTGATGTCTCCTTTTGTTTATGATTGAATCGGCGCTGATACGCCGTTTTTGCCCTATTGCTTTCGGCTCCGGACACGGTCCTTCACAATACACGGAAAATAAAAAAACCGTCCTCGCTAAAGGACGGATATTTCCGCGGTACCACCTTTATTCTCCCTGCTCGTATCTACCAGTCAAAATGCGGCAGAGCCGGGCACCGGGAGCCCTCGTTATCAGTAAAACTCAGAAGCAACCTTCGGCAGACGCCTTCCGGAAAGCTCTCAGCCTGCGGCTTTCCTCTCTGTAAGGGGCTGGACCCTGCTTACTCCTCTTCGTCATCGTTTTTATGAAATTGCTATGGTGATATTTTATATATTTTTCCGGCAAAAGTCAATAGGCCCTCGCAGATAATCAGTCCGATGGTCTGCATGATTGCGCTAAGTTCAGTCCTCGACGATGATCTTTATGGAGGTGCATTTTCCGCTGTTGCAATCGCTCTCCGATACGCTGCATGCGGCTATGCCAAGGCGTACATCCATCTTGGCCTTCAGGACCACCTTGCTCCCGGCTTTGGAAAGAGGCTTCCTGACGGCGATCCTGCCGCCGTCCAGGATCTCTGTATACATGAACAGATTGACAGGGCAGATCATAGGCCGCTTTTCGCCGAGGGCGCCGTTGATATTATCCAGACAGTTGGGATGGCCGTCTCCATTGTGGTAGAAAAAATCGTACATCTCCGGACGGCAGCAAGGGTGCAGCAGGTCATGCTCACCCACCTCGTCATAAGTCACTTCAAACATAGGTCTGTAAAGATTGGTATATACCATGTCGCCGGCTCTGAGTTTCAGCGATTCGTTGCAGTCTATGGTTACTCCGGTGGAAAGGAATTCATTGGGAGTTTCAGCGCTTTCTGCGAAGAATCTACTACCTGACCGCCTTCTATATCTACCACCGTGATATTCTGGCCGGCCTTGGCATCTATGGCCATGCCGCTGCATGGTCCTATGATATATTCTTTTTTCATCTGTCTCCCCCCCTTAGTTTAGTCCTCCTGCTTGGCGGCGGCCGCCTCGGCAGCTTCAGCCACATGGTACATGAGCAGAGCTGTAGTCACGCTCCCTACGCCTCCCGGAACAGGGGTGATGGCCGAAGCCTTTTTTCCTATATCATCCATATCAGCATCACCGCACATTTTGCCGGACGGGTCGAAGTTGATCCCTACATCTATGATGGTCTGACTGCCGCTTACATGGTCTGCTGTCACCGTGTTTATCCTGCCGGCAGCAGAGATGATGATGTCTGAATTCTTGCATATCCCGGCCAGATCTTCCGGCGAAACTTTGCTGTGGCACATGGTCACGGCGGCATTCCTGTCAAGGAGCATCATGGAGACAGGCTTGCCGACTACCAGGCTCCTGCCTATTACCGTGACCTTTTTTCCTTCAAGCCCTATACCGTAGTAATCCAATATGGCAATGGCCGCCTCAGCGGTACAAGGCGGAAAACCTCTGCGGTTCCCGGTAAAAAGCCCTGCCACGCTGGCGTCTGATATGCCGTCCACATCCTTTTGTGGAGCGATGTGATTCCTTATCTTGTCTTCGTCTACCGACTTGGGCAGGGGGCGGAAAAGCAGTATGCCATGTATGTTGCCGTCTTCGTTCATGACTTTCAGCACATCTAATATATCGCTTTCATCGCTGTCTGCGTCCATTATATATTTTTCAATATGTATCCCCAGAGCATTGGCCGTCTTGACAGCGCTGTTTTCGTAGGCCATATCGCTCTCGTTTGCGCCGACCCTGAGGATGCCTAATGTGGGCACGATGTTCTTTTCCAGCATGGCGGACACCATGTCCGTCGTCTTTTCTTTTATATAATCTGATACCGGTTTGCCTTTGAGCAGCTGCATGTTGTTCTCCTTTAAATCAAAATACTTGTCTTGCTAATTATATCATCCGGCCCTGAAATTTGCAATGATACGAAAAATCCCGGAAGGGCATGGCCTGTAGCTTTACAATAGATGTGAGACTTTAGTAGTAGAAAAAAGCGATTGAGTCCATTAGAATGGTTTTACCACAAATCATCTAAAGAAAGGACTATCAATCGCTATGAATAGTATAACACACTCACAACGATATTTGCCACATACTTTTAACACAAGATTCTATGCGGTAAACCTATACCGCAGCGGCTGCTCCGTTAATTTTGTCTGCCGCAGATATCATATCTCCAAAGCTTCCCTGATGCGTTGGAACAAGCGATTCGATGGGACCAAAGACTCCCTTATGGATAAGTCTCACAGACCGATCACCCCACATCCCAACGCTCATACGCACATCGAGCTTAAATGGATCAAAGATCTTCACCGCAGGAATCCTAATATCTCTGTCTGTGAGATGTATGGCAAGCTTCGCTCTCAAAAGGGGTATAGCAGGCATCCCGGCTCACTTTACAGAATATATAAGGCCCTTGGCTTTTCTTCCAAAGCCTCTTCTACCAAGAAGAAAAGAAAGCCTCAAAAGTACCACACTCCTTCTTCTCTTGGGATCAAATGGCAAATGGATGTAAAATATGTCCCAAGCGCCTGTTATGTTGGCCAGATGCCCGATAAATTCTACCAGTACACAGTGATAGATGAAGCCTCCCGGGAGCGGTTTATCTATCCGTACAAAGAGCAAAGCAGTTACAGTACGATTGACTTTGTTAAACGAGCCATAGCATTCTTCGGGTACAAACCTGAAACGATCCAGACGGATAACGGCAGCGAATTTACTTATTCAAAAGAATACAAACGCACACATCCTTTTGATAAGTTTTGCCAGAGTTACTGTATCAACCACAAGCTTATACGGCCAAGAACTCCGTGGCACAACGGCAAGGTCGAACGCAGTCACAGAAACGATCAGGAGAGGTTTTACAACTTCCTGACTTTCTACTCATTTGATGACTTAAAGACACAGATGTACCGATATATGCGTCGATCAAACAGGATCCCTATGGCTGTGCTTGGATGGATGTCGCCTATAGAAAAACGCTTTCAACTGGAAGCAATGGCATCTGGATCATGTTCGATGTGACTACCTTTGGCAACCGTTTTAATGGTATCACTTGACCTTTTTCTTTTTCACGAATTTGGTCTCACATCATTGACTAATGTACAACGAAAAATCCCGGAAGGGCATGGCCTTTCACATCTGCTGTCATTTCCCTTCTCTCAGCATCTTTCTGAAAGTGAACCAGAACATGGTCACCGTAGTGGCAACAGCTATGGTATCAGCAACCGGCTCAGCCAGGAAAACTGCAAGGACATTATCTTCCATAAATACAGGCAGGATGTAGATCAGCGGGATAAGGACTATGATCTTTCTGAATATCGCCAGAAAAGAGCTGGTCTTGGCATTGCCGAAAGCCACAAAAGTCTGCTGGCAGCTTGTCTGCAATCCCATTATGCATATCATGGCCATGTATATGCGCAGCGCCCAGCAGGACATTTCGGCCAGTTCCGGATCGTCGGTAAAGACCGCCACAAATATTGACGGAAACAGCTGTACAAGTGCCCACAATATACACGAATATCCCAAGCAGCACATGGTCTGGAGCTTAAATGCCTCTTTGACTCGGTGAAGGTTCCCGGCGCCGTAATTAAAGCTTATTATCGGCTGGCCTCCCTGGGTGAATCCCTGCAGAGGCAACATTGCAAACTGCATTACACTTGAAAGTATGGTCATCGTGCCGACAGCCAGATCTCCTCCGTATTTAAGCAGTGAAGAGTTGAAGCACAGCACCAGAACGCTTTCCGTAAACTGCATTACAAAAGGTGCAATACCCAGGGCTACCGCTGGCAGAAGTATGGAAAGGCTTATGGGCATATTTTCTCGCCTTATCTTCAAAGTCGCTTTTTTGCCGCAAAGAAAACGCAAGGCCCAGACGGCGCTTATCGCCTGTGAGATCACCGTTGCCAATGCTGCGCCCCTTACGCCCATATCAAAAGCAAAAATAAATACAGGGTCAAGGACTATGTTAGATATAGCTCCGATAACCACTGTCATCATGCTTATCTTGGAAAAGCCCTGGGCAGAGATAAAGGCATTGAGACCAAGAGTCAGCTGCACAAAGACAGTCCCGACAGCGTATATGGTCATATAGTCCATGGCATAACCTATCGTGTTGTCGCTGGCACCGAACATATACAGCAGCGGTCTTTGAAATATCAGCACTATGGCTGGTAAACCCGCCGCTACAGCCAGAAGAGCAGAAAAACAGTTGCCGAGTATCTTTTCCGCTGTTTTTCTGTCTCCTCTGCCCATAAAGATACTTGCCCTAGGTGCGCCTCCCATGCCGACAAGATATGCAAAAGCTGAGACTATCATTATTATCGGGAAGCACACGCCCACGCCGGTCAGGGCCGTAGCTCCTATATCAGCTATGTGTCCGATATACATCCTGTCTACCATATTGTAAAGAGCGTTGACAAGCTGGGAGACTATGGCAGGTACGGCCAGAATGAAAAGCAGGTGCTTAACAGGCTCATTGCCCAGATCCACCTCGTTGCTCATATTGATGCTCCTATTTTTTCTCATGTTCTTTTCTCCCTTTTTCAAAATTACCGAGGATCTTTTCCATGGTTTCTTCCATGTTCTGTATGTCTTTATCAGGGATGTCACTCAGGACTTCGCTGTTTATCTTTCGTATCTCATTTTTTATCCTGTCAATAAGAGGCATGGCGTTTTCCGTCAGTTTAAGGCGGCTGCTCCTGCGGTCTGTCTCATCTTCCTCAGCAATGACCAGCCCCTTTTCTCTCAGGGCTGAAAGGCTCCTGCTGACAAGGCCTTTTGAGACGCCAAGAACAAAGGTGAGTTCACCTGCGGTTGTAATGCTTTTATTATTGTAAAGCAATATCAATATGGATATTTCGTTGGGGGTGAACTTTTCTCCTTCAAGGCTCAGGTTTATCCGTTCCGCATATACTTTTCTTATCCTCGAAAGGTAATCAAGCATGTTTTCTACTGTTCTTACCATCTTTTCCTGTTTTCCTTTTTATGTTTAGCTTTAAGTGCTTTCTTTTCTGAAGGCGTGCGGCTTTGATGCCCTTCGGCGATACCCTGGGATTTTCCTGCCTTCTGCAAAATAAAGCCCGGCAATACGGCGCCGGGCTTTATCGCTCGGAATTAGTTTACAAGTAAACCAATTCCAGTATATGCTCATCTCAGGTAAATGTCAATGTTTTTTCGGTTTTTCTATTTCTGATGTTCCTTTTTCCATTTTTTGATCTGTTCCAGCCTGTCCTTGAACCTTCCCTCTACTCCCTCCGCAGTCGGCCTGTAATATTCTTTTCCCTGAAGAGAATCTGGCAGGCACTGCATATTGGTCAGCTTGTCTGCTGCGTTATGGGCGTATTGATAGTCCTTTCCGTAATCCAGATCCCGCATCAGCTTGGTAACGCCGTTCCTTATGACCAGCGGCACAGGTTCGGCAAGCTGAGAAAGTGCATCTTTTTTGGCGCTCTCGTAAGCCATATAGACGGAGTTGGATTTGGGCACCATAGACATATATATTACAGCTTCAGTCAGATGTACAGAACATTCAGGCATTCCTATGAAGTGACATGCCTGATAGGCAGCAACAGCTATTTCAAGAGCTCTCGGATCAGCCAGCCCTATATCCTCACTGGCAAATCTTGTCACCCTTCTGGCGATATACAGCGGATCTTCTCCTGCTTCAAGCATCCTGGCCAGCCAATATACTGCCGCATCAGGATCCGAATTGCGCATGGATTTGTGCAGTGCAGAAATAAGATTATAATGTTCTTCTCCGTTTTTATCGTAAAGAAGAGATTTTTTAGATGTGCATTGTTCCAGGGTCTCTTCTGTGACCGTTACCGTTTCTTTGGGGGCTTCCTGCCGTGTCTGGCCTGACTCAGAAGCCGGTCCTTCGTCCTGCCTGCTGCTCTCACTGTTGAGCACCGCCATTTCCAAAGTTGAAAGTGCCATACGGGCGTCGCCGTTGGCAAATCGTGCGATGGCCATGAGCATCTCATCCGTTATAATTATATTCTGACCGCCGAAACCTCTGGGATCCTCGATGGCCCGCCTGAGAAGTTCTGTCAGGTCGACCTCCGTAAGAGGCTTAAGGACAAATACACGGCACCTGGACAGAAGAGCTCCGTTAACCTCAAAGGACGGGTTTTCTGTGGTGGCTCCAATGAGTATTATGCTGCCCTTTTCCACAAAAGGCAGGAATGCGTCCTGCTGAGCCTTATTGAACCTGTGTATCTCGTCTACGAACAGTATGGTCTTTTCTCCGTAAAGCCTGTTATCTTCAGCCTGCTTCATGACTGCACGGATCTCCTTGATGCCGCTGGTCACTGCGGAAAAATCAATAAAAGACGCTTTGGTCATATTGGCGATGATCCTGGCCAGAGTGGTCTTTCCCACTCCCGGCGGTCCCCAGAAGATCATGGATGAAATATTGTCGCTTTCTATGAGATTTCGCAGCACTTTTCCTTTCCCCAGCAAATGCTGCTGTCCCACATATTCATCCAGATTCTCCGGCCTTATCCTTGCAGCCAAGGGCTGGCTCACCTGATTTTCAAATATAGACATCTGCTCCATTTCTGTCCCTCCGACATCGGGTTATATCATAAGTATAACTCAATCTCTGCCGGATAGGAACAGGTTTTTTACAAATGGAAGAGGCGTGGCCAGGGAGTATATGCCGGATGTTTCCCCTGCAGCAGGAAAGTTCGATGTTTCAGGGGAAACGACTACACCGAAAATGGACGATCATCTCATAACAGGGGGAGCGACTACACCGAAATCATTGTTTTTCGTGAATTTAGGGGGAGACCGCGAAAGCTTTACCACGCAAAAATGACAAGTTTCATTGTCAATTTGTCGGAAATCCTCGCTAATTTTCCAGAATATTGAATTTTTGCTCCCCCTCGAACTGATAAATATAAAAAAACAGGGGGATGTCATCCCCCTGGCAGACTGAAAAAAACGATTTTCGGTGTAGTCCGGCCCAGCTGGCCTGCAATCCGGCCCAACTGGCCTGCAGTATGTCTCAATTCACCTGTGGTCAGCCCTGATCCTACACTACATTCCCAGCCTTTTGTTTTCCGTTTTGGGCCATGACACCTACAAGGGCATGAGGCACATACAGTTCTTCCAGATAAGCAATTTCTTCATCAGTCAGTTCCAGCTCCACTGCTTTGACGGCTCCGTCCACATGGGAGAATTTTGTGGCGCCCACCACCGGCGCAGCAACTTTTGTGAGAAGCCACGCCAGAGAGACCTCTGTCATTGATACTCCCCGTTTCTGTGCGGTCTCCCATACACGGTCAATGATCTTTCCGTCAGCCTCGGCAGTGGCGTCATATTTAAAGTGAGCATAGGAGTCCTCCTCAAATCTTTTGGAAGTCTCGCCCGGCCTGCGGGACAGCCTTCCACCTGCAAGGGAACTATACGGAGTCATGGCAATATTTTCGCTTTGGCAGAAAGGAATCATCTCCCGTTCTTCCTCTCTGGCTATCAGATTATAATGGCTCTGAACTGAAATGAACTGAGCCATTCCGTTTTCCCTAGCAAAATCATTAGCCTTACACAACTGCCATGCAAAGCAGTTAGATATGCCTATGTAGCGCACCTTTCCTGCTTTCACCACATTATCCAGGCCCTCCATTATCTCTTCCATCGGAGTATGATAATCCCACATATGATAGATATACAGATCTACATGATCCATACCGAGATTGCTGAGGCTTCTGTCCAGATAGTCTGCTATATGCTGCTGCCCAGTCACATTGCCGTCGATCTCTTCTTGGGTGCGCGGCGTAAATTTAGTAGCTATGACATAATCGTCACGCCGGGCAAAATCCCTGAGCGCCCTGCCCACATATTGCTCGCTGGTACCGTTCTGGTATACGACAGCCGTGTCGAAAAAATTTATCCCTGAATCAAGACCGTGTTTTATTATCCTGCGTGTCGTTTCCTCATCCACTGTCCAGCTATGCTGACCGGTGGCTGCATTCCCGAAACCCATACATCCCATACAGATTCGAGATACATTAAGGTCTGAACTGCCTAATTTAATATATTTCATATGCTTTCCACCCATTTTTTAAGAACTTCCGGGGAATAGTTCCCGTTAAGCATCTTTCCTTCTATGATCTGAGCTCCTTTGGCGCTGTCTCTGAGGCCTGCTGCGCTTTTTCCCAGTCCGCTGCCGCCGGATGTGGCAAAAAGCACTATTTTCTTGCCGGTCCAGTCATAACTTTCAAGAAAAGTATTTATGATGGTTGGAGCTACATACCACCAGATCGGGAATCCAAGAAAGATGGTGTCGTACTGCTCTATATGAGCGTCCTTATCTGCGATGGCCGGACGGCTGGACTTATCGTTCATCTCCACAGAGCTGCGGGACTTTTTATCCATCCAGTTGAGATCTGCGCCGGTATACGGAACAGCCGGCCTTATCTGGTAAAGATCTGCGCCTGCGGCTTTGGCCAGGTTCTGGGCGGCTTTTTCCGTAACGCCGCTGGCGCTGAAATATGCTACTAATGTCTTGCTCATTATGATACCTCCTTTTTTCTGACATCGTGTCAGTATACGCATATTATAATACCATTCTGACACTGTGTCAATATTTTTTGTAAAAAAATCCCCGTCTCTGTGCAGTCACAAAGACGAGGCATCATCCAGGCACGGTCTTACTGCTGCTCCCGGTGGTTTTCAGCCTTTTCCAGGCTGCTGTGTATTATCATCCCTGCTATCGAGATTACCACCGTCGAAGCTCCGGATATCAAAAACCACATGGGCACTCCTATGATCTCGGCAAGGGGCGATGCTACCAGGAGTCCCAGAGGCATCGCCAGTGATGAAGCCAGAGCGAACAGCGAAAAAGCACGTCCCATTTTTTCAGCCGGTATGGTAGCCTGCATATACGCTACAAAAGGAATGCTGTTTACATTGGCAAAAGCTCCCATTATGCCGCAGAGAACGGCAAAGGCTGCCCATGCCCACATGTAATGCGGCAATATCCCGCATAGGGCCGAAGTGACTCCCACTCCCAGTATGCCTATATATGAGGCAAACAGCTGTCTCCTGATCTTAATGACATTTCCTATCAGAAATGCCGCCGCCATCATGCCAAGAGCATATGCAACTTCCACGGCGCTGCCGTGCCAGGCCGAACCTCCGAAATAATCGCTGGTCATCAGCGGATAAAAGGAGGACAAGGGCATAAAGAACACCATGCACAGAGTCTCTACAAGTATCAGCACTGAAAGGGCCCTGTCAGCCTTGATGACCTGCACGCCCTCTTTAAATTCCTTTATCATGGAATGTTTTTCGGCTAAGGTCTTTTCTATAGGCGCAATGCGCACTATCATCAGCATAATGCTGGCGATAAGGGCTCCTGCCAGATCTGTCAGCAGTACGACCGGCAGAGGGAAAGCCGCATACAGCGCCGCTCCGATTGCCGGTCCCAGCAGGAAAGAGCCGGATACTACCATCTGATTCCAGCCGCCCACTTTCATCAGGTCTTCAGCCGGCACAAATTGAGGTATCATTGCCTGAAAAGATGGAGAATGAAATGCGCTGCTCATGCTCCTGAGAAAAAGGATGACTACGGCAGTCCACACAGGCATCGGCCTGACCCACAGCAGCACTGCAAATACCGCTGCCACCGCTCCGACAAACATATCGGCACATACACATATATATTTTCGGTTATAGCGGTCTGCTGCTATCCCGGCCAGGGGGCTGAGCAAAGTTGCAGGCAAAAATGCGGCAAGGCCCGCCATACCCATCATAAATGCAGAGCCGGTTTCGCTGGCGATCCACCAGATAAGTGCAAACTGAACAGCGGAGCTTCCTATAAGGGAAGCCGCCTGTCCTGCCGCAATGGTAACAAATTTCTTTTTCCAGTTCCCGTTCATCTGTCTGTTTTCTCCTCCGATCACTGTCCTCTTTTGCGGAGCAGTGCAGTATATATGCCCCTGGCGGCGGCATAAATGACTCCCGCTGCAGGCCAGATCACCCAGCTCATATGCCAGTCATGACTGATAAAGCTGTATATCAGATATATGGCCGTCACCACCAGCCAGTATGCTGTTGTAATGGCATCCAGTATAGGGTCCTTTTCCTCTTTTGCGTACTCTTCCTCCTGTAGCAGTTTTGAAAAGCTTTCAATAGTTATCCCCGCCGGAATGATGAACATCATGGAAACTGCCACGGTCACGAACATGGCCGCTAATCCCACAATAAACTGATAGCCGTCCTCTTCTCCAGTCAGGGCGCCGGCAGCAAAAAGAGGCACTACTGACAAGATCGCAATACATACCCCTATTATGAGCTTGCGTGTATAAGCAGGTTTGGCCTCTTCGCGCCACTTCCTTATGGTTTCTTCTGTTGACTCGTCCAATTCCAGGACTTCTTTTTCAAGATACGCAAAGCGGGAAGTCTTGCTCCCGCACCAGATGAACATTGCCACAGCAGCAGCTACTATAAAGAACATTATAAGTATCCCCACCATTCCCATCCCGTCTTCTGAGGCTATTATGACACCGTATTCGGATGCTCCTGCCAGCAGCAGCATACATACAGGAGAAATTATGCACAAAGCTACTCCTGCGCTTATAACTTTTTCTGTTTCTTTTTTTGCGGAAAGAAAGTCTGCGGCTTCGTCCAGCGTCACTTTTCTTCCTTTTTTCGCCTTTTCCTGTCTTTGGGCGGCGCCAGTGTCCGGAACAACATCTGCATGGCTTTCATCTTTCAGCAGATAGTCTACGGTCACTCCGAATATTTCTGAGAGCCTGACGATCTTATCCAGGTCAGGCATGGATGCTCTGCTTTCCCACTTTGACACGGACTGGCGTGTCACATTTATCATTTCAGCAAGTTCTTCCTGAGACCAGCCTTTTTTCTTTCTAAGCTGGATTATCTTATCAGCTAAGTTCATATTTATCGTTTACCTCCAAAGTTCCTTTTGGTAGGATCATAACTTTTTTGCTCGGTTTCATCTACCAATCAGACTTGGAAATTTGTCAACCGGCAGTTGCGTTTCAGGCAGTAAGCCGCTTTTAGGGCGTAAAAACACCGGCAGTCCTGCAAGGACTGCCGGTATCAGCACAAGCTTAACGGCTGTCTCCTGCCAGGCATCAGAACAGTCCAGTTATTTTTCCGTCCTCGTCCACATCTATCTTTTCAGCTGCAGGAACTTTTGGAAGACCCGGCATGGTCATTATATCTCCCGTCTTTACTACAACGAATCCTGCTCCCGAACAGAGTTTAACTTCTCTGACGGTTATGCGGAAATTTTCCGGTGCTCCCAGCAGTTTGGGATCATCTGAAAAACTGTACTGGGTCTTGGCTATGCACACAGGCAGGTGGCCGAACCCGTCTCTTTCTATGGCTGCCATCTGTTTCAACGCCGCCGCAGTATAATCAACTCCGTCTGCCCTGTATATCTTTGAAGCAACGGCGCCGATCTTTTCCTTCAGCGTGAGGTCATCCTCATACACAAAGTGGAAATCATTTTCTCCTTCCACCAGTTTTACCACTTCATTGGCCAGCTGTATACCGCCTTCTCCGCCTTTTCCCCACACTTCTGAAACGACTGCGTTTACTCCCAGCGCCGCACATTTTTCCTTTACCATGGCCAGTTCGGCTTCCGTATCAGTAGGAAACCTGTTTACGGCCACAACGCATGGGAGGCCAAAGTTCTTTGTGACATTTTCCACATGTCTGAGCAGATTAGGCAGTCCCTTCTTGAGAGCTTCGAGATTCTCCTCGCCCAGATCGTCCTTGGCCACTCCGCCGTGATATTTGAGGGCTCTTACAGTAGCTACCACAACGGCTGCCGACGGTCGCAGCCCGGCCTTACGGCACTTGATGTCTACGAATTTTTCTGCACCCAGATCGGCCGCAAATCCTGCTTCTGTCACAACATAATCTGCCAGTTTCAGCGCCATCCTGGTGGCCATTATGGAGTTGCAGCCATGAGCTATGTTGGCGAAAGGACCTCCATGAACAAAGGCAGGAGTATGCTCAAGCGTCTGCACCAGATTTGGCTTTAAGGCATCTTTAAGGATAGCCGCCGCCGCGCCTTGTACTTTAAGGTCACGGACAGTCACCGGTCTGTCGTCATATGTATATCCCACAGTTATGGAAGCAAGTTTTTCTTTAAGGTCATTTATACCGGATGAAAGACAGAGGATGGCCATGATCTCACTGGCTACGGTAATGTCAAAGCCGTCTTCTCTGGGAACGCCGTTGGTCCTTCCGCCAAGTCCGTCTACTATGAACCTCAGCTGACGGTCGTTCATATCCAGCGCTCTTTTCCATGTGATCTTCTTTACATCTATTCCCAGCTCGTTGCCCTGCTGTATATGATTGTCCAGACAGGCAGCGATCAGGTTGTTGGCCGCCCCAATGGCGTGCATGTCGCCGGTAAAGTGCAGATTGATATCCTCCATCGGTATGATCTGAGCATATCCGCCGCCTGCGGCCCCGCCTTTTATCCCAAAGACCGGTCCCATGGAAGGTTCCCTGAGGGCTGCAAACACATTCTTGCCTATCTTTTGCAGTGCGTCTGCCAGGCCTACGGATGTGGTGGTCTTGCCTTCACCGGCAGGAGTAGGCGAAATGGCGGTCACAAGAATGAGTTTCCCGTCGGGCCGGTCAGCAAGGTCCTTTAATATCCTGTAGTCTACCTTTGCCTTGTAGCTGCCGTACTGTTCCAGATATCTGCTGTCTATGCCCGCTTTTTCGCTTATGGCAGTTATAGGCTGGGGTACGGTCTCCTGAGCGATCTGAATGTCACTTTTAAATTCCATATGTGCCTCCTTGATAAGATAAAATGCTTTACAATATATTCTTCAGGAAAGTTTTCCTGTGTATTGGCGTTATGCCGTTTTGTGCTATCGCTTCGTAATGGGACTTTGTGCCGTATCCCTTGTTTTTGTCAAAACCATACTGAGGATATTGTTGATGACAGCCGAGCATGAACCTGTCTCTGGTAACTTTGGCTATTATGGATGCCGCCGCAATGGAAAGGCTCTTTGCGTCTCCTTTTATGATGGCATGCTGAGGTATCTTTATATCTTCAAGCGCCACCGCATCTATGAGCAGCAGTCCGATTTTCTTGCCTGTCCTCTGCTCAAGCATGTCCGATGCGGAAATAACTGCTTCTTTCATAGCCTGTTTGGTAGCGTTCAATATGTTTATCTGGTCTATGACATTATTATCTGCCATTCCTACGCCGTAAGCAAGTGCTTTTGATGTTATCTGTCCAAAAAGTTCTTCTCTGCGCTTTTCGGAAATTTTTTTGGAATCGTCTATTCCCATCACATCAAAGTCTTGTCCCAGGACGACGCAGGCTGCTGTTACAGGGCCTGCCAGTGGGCCCCGGCCGGCTTCGTCTATTCCTGCTATGATACAGGCGTCAGCTCCGGCCATCCCGGCAGCCTGAATGTCAAACTCCCGCATGATGCGGAATTTTTCCTTTTGAAATTCTTCTCTTTCTTTCTTAGTCATCTGCTTTCTCCAATGTGATGTTTCCGATCTTTCCGCTGCGGAATTCATCCAGGACCGTTCTTGCACATCTCACATAATCTATCCGCTTTCCCTGCAATATGAATCCACGCTTTGCAGCTATTGACTCCATATTGACAAGAGCATCACCGCTGATCTCATCCAATTTATATCGTGCCACAAGTTCATCCGGATAATCCTTTTGCAAAACCTTTATCAATTCCAGCGCCAGATCTGCCTGATCTATGATCTCATCTCTTATGGATCCGCAGAAGGCAAGATCAAGTCCGGCTTTTGGGTCTTGAAATTTGGGCCATAGGATTCCCGGTGTGTCCAGAAGCTGCATGCCGTTTTTCAAGGCGAGCCACTGTTTTCCCCTTGTGACTCCCGGTTTGTCACCGGTCTTGGCGCTCTTCCTTCCGGTCATCCTGTTTATGAGAGACGACTTGCCCACATTGGGAACGCCTACTATCATCATACGCAGAGGCTTCTTTCTCATCCGTTCTTTGTCTTTTTCTTCCTGTATTGCTGTCAGCAGTTTAAACAGCTGGTTTACTCCGCTGCCTTTGGCGCAGTCCATGGCAAGGGCGTCATAGCCTTCGCCTTTAAAGTGTTTTATCCACTGTTCGCTGGCCCGGCTGTCGGCCAGATCGCTTTTGTTTAAGGCGATCACCCTCCTCTTGCCTTTGATGAGATCATCTATGATCGGATTGCGGCTTGAGACAGGTATCCTTGCGTCCACAACTTCAATGACCAGATCTACCATCTTGAGGTTTTCTTCTATCAGCTCCCTGGTCTTTTTCATGTGTCCGGGATACCAGTTGATATTTTTCATGTTAGTATTGTAATCCATCATCTGTCTGTTTTCCTTTAAAACCAATGCAGCGGCTTTTTAAGAGCTGCATTCTTGGTACTGCCGGGAATGTATTTTGTATCCATAATGAAAAAAGGGAATCCATACGGACTCCCTGTTCAAAACTATTCCTTAGTTTTAATTTTTGCGGCTTTGCCTGTTCTCTCACGCATATAGTTGAGTTTTGCTCTTCTGACATCGCCTTTTCTTACGACTTCGATCTTTTCGATCTTCGGTGAATGAAGCGGGAAAGTTTTTTCTACGCCTACTCCCGAAGAAATCTTCCTGACGGTAAAAGTTTCGCTGATACCGCCGTTCTGTCTCTTGAGAACGAATCCCTCAAAAACCTGGATCCTTTCTCTGTTGCCTTCTTTGATTTTGATGTGGACCCTGACAGTGTCGCCTACACCAAAAGCAGGGATATCGTCTTTCTTATATTCTTCTGTTATCGATCTTAAAATATCCATTTGTATCCTCCTTCCCTCCAAGGCGTTCGTGGCGCAATCATTTCCAGAGGACCGCCCGTAATAACTTATATAGTTTAACACATCCACCGCACCTTTGCAAGCAGATTTTATATATCATGTCAGCTTTTTTCAAGCCTTATGGACTTTTACGCCCGCGGATGGCTCTTGTCATATACATCCTTTATACGGTTCTTGGTAAAGGCTAGATAGTTCTGGGTGGCCGAAATATCCTCATGTCCCATCAGTTCCTGAAGAGATTTGAGATCAGCACCATTCTGGAGCATGTGTATGGCGAAAGAGTTCCTGATTGCCTGAGGTGTCAGGTTTATATCAAATCCTGCCGCCTCGCCATACTCTTTCAGTATCTTCCACAGTCCCTGTCTCGTGATCTTGCTGCCTCGGCAGTTTACGAACAGGTGAGGCTCGTCCTGCCTGCCCCTGACAAATTGTTCCCTTGAGATCTGAAGATACTTTTCCATGGCGTTCCTTGCCATGCGGCCAATAGGTATGATCCTGGCACGCATATGTTCTCCCTGGCATGTTATAAAACCCATGCGGAGATTGAGATCAGCCATTTCGAGGTTTATGACCTCTCCTGCTCTTATCCCGGTGGCGTACATCAGTTCCAGCAAAGCTCTGTCTCGGATTCCCTTTTTACTGTCATCGGGCAGCTCCATCAATCTGTTGATCTGCTCTACAGTCAGAAAATCCATGGACTTTTTTTCTATCTTAGGTGATTTGATATTATCTGCCGGATTGCTGGCCATCCCGGCTTTTTTCATCAGGAAATCATAATATATCCTTATTGAGGAAAGCTTTCTGTTCACCGTTGACTTGGACGATCCGGCGTTTTTCAGTTCCATCAGAAAAGCCACAACATCGGCATTTGTTGCGAAAACATCTTCGTCAAGGCCCCTGTCCTTTAAAAAACGGCTGAACTGCTCAACATCCCTTATATACGCCCTTGAAGTGTTGCCTGCTGATTTCTTCTCTTCCTTTAAATATTTTTCAAACTGATCCTTGTACATATCTTTCCCCTACCACTCTTATATGTTAAGTATAGCTTGTATTTAAGGTGATTTCAACGAAAAAATTGTCATAACAGGGGGGTTTTTATCGGAAGATTATGGTAACGCACACATGCATGGCTGCGTAATGTTTGAAAAGAGGAGATAAATATGGCGATAAACAAAAAACTATTTTGGATATATCTTTTTATATTTGCGGTAGGTCTGTGTGCCGGTTCTTTTTTTGAGGTCTCCATGACAGGAGCGGGCAAGGATCAGCTTATGGATGCACTGTCCGGATTTTTTACCGATGGTAATAATGCGCCGTTCATTTCTGATTTTTCCCGATGTGCCGGTACATGGCTGATGATAACGGTCATTTTATTTGTGACTCCGTTTTTTCCGCCCCTTGTCCTTTGCGGCCCCCTGATATGCCTGGCAAAAGGCCTGTCTGTCGGATTTTCTGCTGCTATGCTGGCTGAAACCTTTGGATTGAAAGGCGGCTGGTACATCCTTTCGACGCTCGTGCCCCACTCTCTCATCCAGATACCTCTGATGTGCGTCATGGCTGCCTTTTCCGCAGAAAACGCAGCTTTTGCCGTAAAAGCCCTGCTTGCCGGGAAGCGCCGTTTGGCCGTCAAAAATGCCCTGCGCAGGCACGCAAGGCATTATTTGATGTTTTTTTCAGTATCAGCGGCGCTGCTGGCCGTTTCGTGCGTTATAGAAGCTCTCCTGAACTGACGGCTTCTTTGGCCGCCCATATGGCTATGATAGTCTTGGCGTCATTGATCTGTCCCTTTAGGGCCATACTGCAAAGTTCATCTATATCCATCTCTTCTATGTCTATGGCTTCACCCTCATCTGGGCTTGTTTCGCCGGCTTCCAGGCTGGAGCACAGATACAGGTACAGTTTCTCCTCTGAATACCCCACGGAAGGATAAAAATATGTAATATACTTGATCTTTCCAGCCTTGTAACCTGTCTCCTCTCTGAGTTCTCTCAGGGCTGCATCCCTGGGATCTTCACCCGGATCTATTTTTCCGGCCGGCGCTTCGAGCATTACCCTGCCGGCAGGTTTTCTGTACTGCTTCACCATTACCATCTTTCCCTGCCCGGTAACGGCCGCGATCACAGCTCCTCCGTTATGTTCAACTATCTCCCGGAAAGATGTGCCGCTGACGGTGGTCACTTCGTCCCGCCTGAGATTGATTATCTTTCCTTCATATATCCGCTCTGTTTTAAGTGTTTTTTCCTCGAAAGTCATTTTTGGTCTCCCCTTAATATCCCGCTTTGCGATCTATCCATTAAGCCTTTCAACAAAGTCCTCCATGACATCCGGTATATGTATCTGCTGAGGACATACCTCCTCACAGCTGCCGCATCCTATGCAGGCGCTTGGCTGTTTATCCTCAGGTATGGCGGAAAGGGCCATAGGAGCGATAAAACCGCCTTCTGTAAAGGCGTGTTCATTATACAATGCCAGCAGTCCCGGTATATCCAGTCCCATTGGACAGTGGCTGACACAGTACCGGCATGCAGTACAAGGCAGCGCTATCTTATTTACCATTTCTCCCGCCAGATCGGTGATGGCCTTGGTTTCTTCACTGCTGAGGGGCTGATCCTTGGAGAAGATGAAAATATTCTCCTTCATCTGTTCAAGGTCGGACATTCCTGACAAGATGACGGTAACGCCCGGCACTCCCTGAAGGAAGCGGAAAGCCCATTCCTGAGGAGTCCTATCTGGATCCAGCATGCTGAGCCTCTTCTTTTCATCATCTTTGAGCCTGCACAATCTGCCGCCTCTGAGGGGTTCCATTACCCATACAGGTATGTCTAGTTCATTGAGTTTTTCCACCTTTGCCTTGGCGTTCTGGAAATCGTAGTCAAGATAATTGAGCTGTATCTGGCAGAACTCCATATCATGGCCGTAAGCGTCCAGGAAACGCATCATCACCTCATAGCTTCCATGAACGGAAAATCCCAGATGGCGGATCCTTCCATTCTTTTTCTGCTGGGTGAGATATGCGTGGATCCCGTGTTCTTCATTCAGATATTCATCTATGTTCATCTCGCACACATTATGGACAAGATAGAAGTCAAAATATCCGACCCGGCATTTTTCAAGCTGCTTTTCAAAAATTTCTTCCACCTTATCCATGTTGGAAAGATCGTAACCGGGGAATTTGCTGGCCAGATAAAAACTTTCTCTCGGATAACGGGAAAGCGCCTTTCCCATTACCGTCTCTGAATTGCCCCCGTGATATCCCCATGCCGTATCAAAATAGTTTATGCCGTTTCTGATGGCGTAGTCTACCATTTCCATGGCTGCGCTTTCATCGATCTTTGAATCGTCTCCGCCGATGACAGGAAGACGCATTGATCCCATGCCCAGCTGCGAAAGCTTCATGCCCTTAAAATCTTTGTAGATCATATCTCTGTTCCTTTCTGCTTTCTATGGCCTTAATGTTCATACTGATTATATAATTTAAAGTCAGCTTTAAGTCAAGCATTTTGCATAAAAAAACCGTCCGGCATGCGGACGGTATGTATCATCTCGGTTCGATCAGCAGTTTTATGGCCGTTCTTTCCTCTCCTTCGATCTGGATGTCCGTAAAGGCCGGAATGCATACCAGATCTATCCCGCTGGGAGCGACAAAACCTCTGGCAATGGCTGTGGCCTTGATGGCCTGATTGAGGGCTCCCGCTCCTATGGCCTGGATCTCGGCTCCTCCTTTTTCTCTTAACACACCTGCTAAGGCTCCTGCTACCGAATTGGGATTGGATTTGGCTGATACTTTTAAGATCTCCATTATTATTCCTCCTGTTATGATCTTTTATCTTTACCTTTCTGCACAAAAGGCATCGCTTGCACATCGCATCCCGGGTATCTGCGATAAAATAATTATAACGGATTTGTCATGGATGTTGTCTGAAACTCTTCGACAATTTCACCCATCAATCAACTTTTTTCACTTTTTTTTCACTTTTCCCTTGCAATTCATCAAATAAATTTGTATAATAGCATTGTGGTTATCCCCCCTGATAACCTCATAATCTCAAATCCAAAATACCCCTTTTGAACAAAGTAGCCTGCTCC
The DNA here is from genome assembly GCA_900542565.1 of uncultured Eubacteriales bacterium. Taxonomy (GTDB): domain Bacteria; phylum Bacillota; class Clostridia; order Peptostreptococcales; family Anaerovoracaceae; genus Fimisoma; species Fimisoma avicola. The sequence continues at coordinate 19,047 of UQOC01000022.1, forward strand.
CCTGCAGGCTATTTTGTTATCACTTTTCCACAGGAGGGACCATGAAGATCATACAAGATGAATGTTTGATAAAGGAGTTTGATTCCGGACTGATCTCCCAGTATCTGGGGGGCATGTCACTGGGAGTCTTTGACATCGAGACTCTCGGCCTGAATCCTCAGTACTGCCCCATCGTCCTGGCCGGATTCCTTGAACCGGGTGCAGGCGGCGCCTGCCGTATCACCCAGTACTTTGCCGAAGTCCCCGAAGACGAAAGCCTTATCATAAAGAGGATACAGGATGATCTCAGCCGTGTTGACTATATACTGACATATAACGGAAGACATTTTGACATCCCTTTTGTAGAAAAGCGGGCGGAGAAACTTGGCGTTCCCGGCCCTTTCAGTGTCTATGACCTTGACCTTTACATGGTCCTCAACGGCTACAGCCAGGTGAAATTTTTCATGAAAAACCTCCGGCAGAAAACAGTAGAGCGTTTCATGGGCCTTGACACCGGCCGTGACGACATGATCTCCGGCGCAGAAAGCATAGAGCTTTATGAAAGGTTCATACGCTGCGAAAATCCGGATGAAAGATCCATGATCCAAAACAAGATACTGCTCCACAACCATGATGATATAATCCAGCTTTACAAGATCATGCCCATACTTATGCAGACCGATATCCACCGCGCATTCTACTCCCTTGGCTTCCCTGTAAAGGGCGTGAGCGGATGGCCGACCCTGTGCGTTTCATCCATCAGGACCGGGACATGGGGCATAAGCGTTTCCGGCATATACGGCGGTGAAGGTTTTTCCTATATGGCGTATGATAGCTTTACCGAGCATTTTTCATGCGAATTCCGAGAGGATAACCATTTTAAATTTGATTTCCGAACAGAACGCCATAAAGGCAATGTCTTTCTCAACTTGCGCCTTTATCTTGACGATCTGGAAAAGTTCAGGAACTATCCTCACTTTATCAACGGTTTTCTGCATGTGACAGATGGCCGTTCTGCCCATTACATGGAGATCAACACCTTTGTCAGGGAATTCCTGAAAAAGTTCATGGAAGATACGGTATGCCCGCTTATGATCCTTTAATATCCCTTCCGGCTCCAAAGGCGCAGCCTTGTACTGGCATGCTGTTTTCCCTCCGTTTTCTTGTTTTTGATGGCTGAAAAAACTTAAACTTTTGCTTGCATGTTTGAGATTTTATGATATAATATATGTCGTGACAGCCATTATGGCTCTATGGTCAAGCGGTTAAGACTCCGCCCTCTCACGGCGGCAACTCGGGTTCGAATCCCGATAGAGTCACCACAAAAAAACCTGCATCCGCAAGATTGCAGGTTTTTATTTTTAAGATCTTTTTCCAGATTACGGACATCCTCCCGGCCATGTGTCCTCATGGCTCAAGATGTTATGCTGCCCGGCAGGGTTATATTTGTCCTGCATATATATCAGCCGGCTTTGGTCCCTATTATCCTCTCTATATCCGCCATGTACTGGTCATATCTTTCGCCCTTTTTACGCAGGCTCAAAGCAGTCTGCAAAGATGCGAATGTCTCTTTGTTGATCGGGAAGATCTTCAGCACTGCTGCTCCCACCAGCAAACAGATACACGGGAACAAAATGTAAGCTATGTTCAGGAATCCCGTAACGCTTTCCGGCTGAACCTGCAGATCCGGATCAAAGCCTGCCAGATCAAAGAATATGCCGAAAGCCTGGACCATTATGGCTGTTATCAGCGTTCCCAGTACCGATACAGCGGACATGATATCTCCCTCTCGTCTCTTATGGTTCACATACTCGTCTACTTCCACTATGTCATAAAAAATAGAGCTGCTCAGTTGCCAGAAACCTGTCTGCACCATGGCAAATATACCGATATATACGGCACAGCCCATGACAGAATCGCTGGCAAACAGGTATATGGCGATCCCTGCCACAGCACATGAGGCCATTACCACCATCTGCTGCCACGCCTTGCTCTTTGCCATAGCCATCTTATCTGTCAGCGGAGTTGCAAGAGCAAAGATCGCAACGGTGAATATATAGATATATGATGTGTACCTGTTATCCAGTCCCAGATTGTACTGGAGGAAATATATCGTTCCTACGCTGTACAGCGAAAAGGCACATGTAAATGCTATTTTGTAGACCACAGCCAGCTTCATCGGCCGCAGGGCAAGGAGCTGCCTGTAACTGATTAGGATCTCTTTCACAAGGTTTTCTTTCTTTTCGGCCTTCTCCAATACATATATGTTTTTGCCTGTTGCCGCAACGCAGGTCATCCAGCCGATCAGACAGCAAGCTCCTATTATCAGGCCCATCACCTGCCATGCCATCCGCTGGTCTGTGAACATGTCAAGTACCATGAGCGGCATTATATAACCTATGGCATTTCCTGCTATGGAAAACGCTCTTGTTATGCTCCTGAGCCTGATGCGGCTTTCATATCCTGTCACGATTTCTGCACCGAGAGCGTTATACGGTATCTCATTGGTAGAAAACGCTATCCTGAAAGCAACTGCCAAAATCAGATAATACGCTATCCTCAGTCCTGCTGGCATCTGTATATATCTGAACAGCAGAACACAGACAGGCATCATTGCCAGAGCCGCAGCCATCATAAAGGGCCTGCGTCTTCCCATCTTTGAAGTACATCTGTCAGAGAAATTCCCCACGACCATGCCGGCAATAACTTCCACTACCATGGCCAATGACGATATGGTCCCTGCCGTGGATGAACTGAATCCTACGCAGTTGGTCAGAAAAACCACGAAATAAGATGAGATAAAGTAGTAAGAAGCACCCTGTCCCAGAGCTCCAAATCCGTACCCGGTTATCATACTATATCGGCCTCCTGTAACCGTATTACTTTTTTCAGATCTTCCAGAGAAATTTCGATCTGATATCCGATCTTCCCGGCACTTACGAATATCGTCTCCGCATTCCCGGCAGAAACATCTATAGTCGTCTTAAAGAATTTTTTCATTCCTATGGGCGAGCAGCCTCCGTGTATATATCCGGTAAGCGGAAGCAGTTCTTTTGATCTTATCATCTCGATAGATTTTTCCCCTACGGCTCTTGCCGCTTTTTTCAGGTTAAGCTCGCCTGAGACGGGAACCATAAATACATAATGCTCTTTGCTCTTACCTACAGTCACCAAAGTTTTAAATACCCTGTCCGGGTCCTCTCCAAGAGCAGCGGCAGCATCATTTCCTGATATCGCCCCTGTATCGCCGTAATAATGGCCCACATACGGGATCTTTTTCTGATCCAGCATCCTCATGACATTTGTCTTTTCTTCCATATCTGCCATATCCTCTCATATAAAAACTTCCGCAGAGACTGCGGAAGTTTTTAAAGTCTTTCAAGCCTTCAGCCTTGCGTTCCGTCAGGCTCCCACTGGGCATAAAGGGTCAGATTTTCTCTTATATTCAACCCTACGCCTGCTTTAAAGGCTTCACCGCTTCCGTCGGGCTGCGTGTTCCATCCGATCAAGGTATAACCGGCCCTTGTTATCCCCGTCTGGTCTGCGGACTTTACCGTATAAAACGAACCGTCCGGCAGACCACGGTCAACAAACTGACCGGTCCCTCCGTTGGCAATATAAGTGACTGTAAATGTTTCATCGGATGGTATCCTGAATACCTTCAGCCACCTTGTGCCGCAGCAGCAGGGGCGGCAGGAGATGTGGGCATGTTTATTAAAAAAATACATGATCAGCTTCCTTTCTGAAAATCCCGTTCCCTATCATCATATTCTGATGGGGAGGTTTTTGTCAGAAAGAAAATGGTCAATAATTTCCGCTTTCTATCATCTGCCTGAATTCTTCTTTTATCTCGGCAAGGAGTCCAGGGTCAGTCAGTACCTCCGCACCTGTCATTGCCATTGCCGCAGATCCTATCCTTATGGCTCTGTCCGCAGCCGGGGTCATTGTCATCTCTGCAAACTCTTCTGTGTGTAACTGCAGGTCAGGGCAGTCCAGGCTTATCCATGGATGTATCGCCGGTACCACCTGGCTCACATCACCCATATCAGTAGAGCCGTTGCTGTCAACATGAGGCATTTTGCCTCCTCCCAATTCCTCGTAAAATTTATCAAATATATCGGCAAGGGCCCTGTTGCTGACCATGTTCTTGTTTCCCGGCTCATTGTTCCATATCTTATATGTCGTTCCTACAGCCGAGCAGGCAGCCTGAGCGCACCTTTCAAACAGATCCCGTATCTTTTTTATATCTTTCATGGTCTCTGCTCTGACCAGGTATTTAACGGCGGAATAGTCAGGTATCACGCTGCATTTTTCGCCTCCGTACACAAACACTCCGTATATATTGGTATTCTTCAGATATTGTTTTTCAAAACCGATCAGGCTGTAGAAATGCACTGCCGCATCAAGGGCGTTTATACCCTGTTCCGGAGCCGCTCCCGCATGGGAAGACTTTCCAAAGAAGTCCACCTGCCATGCATCAAGGGCCGTGGTCTTTCCGCTGGAAAGATTTATGGGATTAGGATGCACTGTAAGAGCCACATCTATCTGTTCAAATACTCCATTATCTGCCATGGGAGCCTTGGTCACAAAACATTCCTCAGCCGGAGTACCGAACAGTATGACCTTTCCGCCAGTTTCCTTTACCACTTCTTTCAGGGCAATGGCTGCGCCGACTGTGGCAGCAGCTATTACATTGTGGCCGCACCCGTGTCCAATTGTGGGAAGCGCATCGTATTCACAAGTTATCCCTATGGACGCACCTTCTCTGCCGCTGTCATATACCGCCTGAAAACTGTATGGTATGGCCAGTATTTCTCTTGTCACATCAAATCCATGCTTTTCCATGGTGTCAGTGAGGAGAGCGCTGGCCTTGAGCTCTTCTCCACCTACTTCTGGGTTCTCATACAGATAAGTCCTTATATCTTCCAGCTCTTCCATGGACTTGTCAACAGTATCTATTATCAGCCTTTTTAATTTTGTATCCATAATTTCTCCTTTTCTTTCCGGCTAATCATTCAAAAGCGAAACCATCAGATCTCCGTCGATATTTCCTCCGCTTATGACCAGTGCCACCTTTTTTCCACCTACTCTCTCGCGGAAATCCCTGACAGCGGCCACCGTCGTACAGCTTCCGCCTTCAGCTATGATCTTCTCATCCTTTATCATATACTTTACAGCTTTCCTGATGGATGGCTCACTCACCTGTATGATGTCGTCAACATAGTCTCCGGCGATCTCATACGAAAGTTTTCCGACTCCGCCGACCAGAGCGTCGCATACAGTATCTCCCGTTACCGGATATTCATGATAAAAGACATGATCCTCCAAGGCCTTGATCATTGCAGGGCAGGCCTCTGTCTGGACGCCGATTATCCTTATGTCCGGCTTTATGGCTTTTGCTGCGACAGCTATGCCTGTTATCAGCCCGCCTCCTCCTATGGGAACGACTATGGTGTCTATATCGGGTCTCTGCTCCAGTATCTCTACCCCTACAGTGCCTTGTCCTCCATAAATTTTGACATCATCATAATACGCATCTATCTTGGTCATATCATGTTCAAGGATGTATTCCGTTCCCAGTTTATCAGCCTCATCATAGTTTTTCCCCAGCCGGAGTACCTGGCCGCCGTAAAATTCTATCTTATCTGTCTTGGCTTTCGGGGTTGTCTCAGGTACGATCACAACAGCTTTTTCAATTCCCAGGAGTTTCGCCCCGTAACTTACCGATGCACCGTGATTACCAGACGAAATGGCGACCACGCCTTTTTTTCTCTGCTCATCTGTAAGGGTAAGCATCTTATTGATAGCTCCGCGTATCTTGAAGCTCTTTACGGTCTGGAGACATTCAAGTTTGAAAAAATATTCTCTTCCATCCCTGCCAAGGTAAATAGATTGCTCCAGCGGCGTCTTATATACATAGTCCCTTATCCTGTCTCTTGCCTCAAAGACTTCTTTTGCAGTAAACCTGCCGTCCATTCTCCTGCCTCCTTATATGCCAATATTTAATGCCAGCTAAATTTCTACGACCTGTCCCAGCCCCATCTTCTCTGCTGTTTCAAGCGCCGCCTTTGCCGCCGCTATATCGAGCAGCGCCATACCGGTAGCGTCATAGATGGTTATCTGGTCGTCGCCTGTCCTTCCTGCGGAACGGCCAAGTATGAGATTTCCTATCTCTCCGGAAATGTCCTCTTCAGTTATAAGGCCTTTTTTGAGAGGGATCTCCATTTCGCCAACTTCCATGCAGTGTTCCTTATCGTCACAGTAAATAACAGCTTTTTCAAAGATTTCCGGCTCTATTTCCTCTTTTCCGCTCATGTCTGACCCGATACAGCTCAGATGTGTTCCCGGCTTTATCCACTCTTTTTTGATAACAGGAACTCTTGCAGGTGTGACCGTCACTATCATATGGCTGTCAGCCACCGCCCTGCGCATTTCTTCCTCTCCGCAAGCCGCTTCAAACACAATATCTCCGGCATCTACCCTCAGCTGCTCATCCAGTCTTTGCCTGATCTGCTGCGTAAATTTACGGGCATTGTCCGGTGCCACCGGATCTGCAACATATATTTTTTTCAGGCTCTCAAACTGTTTTATAAAGGCTCCTACCTGGAAAAATGCCTGATTGCCCGCACCCAGTACAAAAAGTGTTTCGGGGTCCTTTTTTGCCAGGTACCTTGCTCCGATAGCTCCTGCGCATCCGGTCCTAAGGCCTGTGATATAGCTGCCGTCCAGCACTCCCAGAGGCATGCCGGTATCGGTATCAAAGACCATTATAAGGCCCACAAGAGTTGGCAGACCTTTTTCTGCATTGGCCTCTGTCCAGTTTATGATCTTGAGTCCGTGGATCTCTTCTCCTTTGAGATAGCCGGATTTTATATCCATATCTTTGTGTCCCTGTACAAAATCATAGAATACCGTTGGCCAGACTACGGTCTTTTCCTGTGCTCTGAGTTTGTACACATTTTCCACTGTCTCCATGATCTTGTCTAAGTCAACAGCTTTCATTATGTCGCTGCGGCTCAATATCCTCATCTTCATATTATTTTTATGTCCTTTCTTTGCAGTGCGATCTTTGGCTTGATGTCCGATGCGCCGGCAATGGTTTAGCTGTATTTATTATACACAGCAGTTTCTTGTTAGTCAATTTGCCCAATATGTATAATTATATTAAAAAAACATGTTTATTTTGTATTAAATGCACAGAAAATCCTTGATCCTGCCATGTCTTTCATGCATTTTCTACTGCTGTGCCATGTGGAGAGAGGATTTCTGCGTTGCGAAAGGAAGGCTCTGCCGTTTTCGGAAAGGAAAGGTCTATCTGCAATGGAGAAGATATGTTTGCGGAGGATCCCCGGCGCCGGACAGCTTTTTATTATGGCTTCCATTTTATAACATTAAAAATGTTTCAAGTTGCTTATTCGTGCAAATTCTACGGACCTTAATTTGCTCTTTCGTGTATTTTATCCAAATGGCAACTTGCTTTTTCGTGAGCTTCCGGGTATAATAATAACATATTGAGAGCAAAATATGTTATACGGGAGGTCTTAAAATGCTAAAAAGAAAGATTTATGACCAATTACTTGACTGGAAAAAAAGAAGCAATGGTCAAACTGCCATGCTGATCGATGGGGCCCGCCGTGTAGGAAAAAGTTATATTACTGAGCTATTCGCCAGGCAAGAATATAAGAGCCACATAATCATTGATTTTGGTAATGCTCCTGCCGATATTCTTGATCTTTTTCAACATGAAAGTTCGGACCTTGATCTGTTTTTCGCCAAATTATCCGCATTTTACTCAACTGCACTGCATGAGCGGGATTCTCTCATCATATTCGATGAAGTACAGCAGTTTCCCAGAGCAAGACAGCTTATAAAGTATCTCGTTGCAGATGGACGATATGATTTTCTGGAAACCGGTTCGCTCATACGCCTGAAAAAGAATACGGAAAATATAATCATACCATCAGAAGAAGAGCATATAGAAATGTTTCCATTGGATTTCGAGGAGTTTCTATGGGCTATGGGAGATGAGGCTACAATGCCGCTCATCCGGACTTGTTTTGAATCTAAAAAACCACTTGGCCAGACTCTGCACCGAAAAGTCATGAACGATTTCCGACAATATATCCTTGTAGGCGGGATGCCTCAGTCCATTCTCGCATACCTTGCCGGCAAAAACTTTGCAGCCGCAGATGAGGCTAAGCGGCGCATTCTTAATTTATACCGCAGCGACATTTCCAAATTTGCCGCAGGATACGAGGAGAAGGTATATGCTGTTTTTGATGGGATTCCGGGACAGCTTTCCAAGAAAAAGAAAAAATACACCTATGCATCCATCAACAAAGAAGCTCGTTTTCGAGGTTACGAAGATTCATTTATATGGCTTAACGAGGCTATGATAATCAACACATGCTTTAACGCAACTGATCCCAATGTGGGGCTGGCGCTAAGTGCTGATCATTCCACACAAAAATGTTATATGGCTGACACAGGATTGCTCGTAACTCAAACCTTTATGGACAGAAACTTTACAGATAATGAACTATACAAGGCTATCCTGTTTGACAAGCTGGATGTCAACGAGGGGATGCTCATGGAAAATATCGTAGCACAAATGCTCCGCCAAAGCGGACATAAACTGTACTTCTATTCTCGCAGTGATAGTACAAACAGAAAAAACCACATGGAAATAGATTTCCTCATCACACAAGGTAAAAAAATATCACCTGTGGAAGTGAAATCCGCAAACTATCGCTTCCATACTTCCCTCGATAAGTTCAGAAAGAAATTTTCATCCAAGATAGGGACATCATATGTTCTTTATCCAAAAGATGTAATGGAAAAAGACGGGATATGGCATCTGCCTCTGTATATGGCTATGTGTCTATAACGGGATACTTAATCAAAGTATGTCAATATGGCCGCAGCTATGATATCGAAGGATGAAATTTCTTCGGTCTTCTCTTTGAAGAGCGTGCGCACCTTGCGCATGATGTAGCTAAATTCGTCATTGATAAGGATAAGATGTATACCGAAAACGGTAACAGCCCACATGGTTTCGGAGTTCTGGATTCTAAGCAATTCAGGCCTTACTCCAAGAATCCTTCTATCGCAAAGGTTTTCAGGGAGGTTTCCTTAGCCGATGAGCTTGGCTCCGGTATGCGCAACACATACAAATATACCCAGCTGTATTCAAGGGCTGAGCCTAAGTTTATTGAAGGTGATATTTTCACGATCATAATACCGCTGCGCCCTGTTATGACGGATAAAGTCGGGCCGACTCCCGAAGTCACCCCCCCCGAAGATAGTATGATCAATAAGATTCTGTTATATTGCTCAACACCAAAGAGCAGAAAAGAGATCATGGATCACTGCGGATATAGTGATTACAAAAACTTTACAAAAAAATTTATCAATCCGCTTCTTGAGTCCGGAAAATTAAAAATGACCGTGCCTGATAAGCCAACCAGCAGCAGGCAAAAATATATAAAGGCATAACTTAAAAGCCCGCAGATCATCAGTGTGATCTGCGGGTTTAGCTCTGCCTCAATCCATGCGCCTGTTTCTTTTCCTCTATCTTTCTTCTGAGCTTTCTGTCTATATGCATATGTGCTCCGTCTTTTCTGCCGGATTCTATACGGCTTCGTATTATCCGGCTGAAGGCAACCCTTTTTCAGCGGCAAAGTAAATCAAGCGAAGTCCCTCTGTCAGATTTTATGAAAGCAAAATGCCGTCAATATATGCTTTCCCTTTGTGCCAGACGGTACCGGAGCATATGGGTCATTCATATTCATGGGCAGGAGCCTTGTCCCCGGCTTATATCTTTCTTTGTACTGCTCAACTTGCTTGCGTGTCATACCATGTTCCACTGTTTACATCCCTCCCATATGCTGACCGTTCATACCATGAATATATGCGTCCATTTCGGATTCGGTATGGAGAAAATAGTCTTTGTCCGGATTCCAGAAAAACACATACAGGTCACCGTCCGCTGTTTTGCCCGATGATCGCCTTGCGAAGATCCTCGATTTCTTCCTCATTTAAGGCAAAGTGCAAATAACAGTCAATTTTTCCATAAAGCCTGCCGTTTATTTCATCCAGTCCCCAAACCGCATAGATAAGTTTTTTACCAATGCCACTGTGTTCACCAAGGTATTCTGCCATATCACCCAAATCCGGCATTTGTTCCTCATATAGTCTGTCCTCTATACTAATGCGATTGTAAGCAATATACCGATTGGAAACCGGCGTGTAACCTTCATGTTCTTCGTAGTCTCCTGCATCGAGGACAGCTGTCAAAGGACAGTAAAAGCTAACTTTCTCATCGCAGAGAAAAAGCTGCTCCGGAATCAGATATTGCCCGATGGTATGGATTTTACGATACAGTATAGTGAAATTGACCGTGCAAAGGGCAAATATCTATTTTACATCTATGGATCTGTACTTGCGAAAACCGCTTTTGGAAATGCAAAAACCCCGATAAGACCGGGGTTTTCTCGGACAATATCTTTTTTGTTGTCCTCATATGGAGCGAGTGAAGGGAATCGAACCCTCGTGACCAGCTTGGGAAGCTGATGTTCTGCCATTGAACTACACCCGCACACTTTTATTTTTCTATATTATAACACACTTGCTCCTTTCTGTCATTATTTTTCTTAAAGACTTTTGCCATATGGACAGCCCGATGTCATCTTTTTTCCAGATGGCATCGAGCTGTCCATCATCAAAGGTTCAAAAGCAATCGGACATCTTAGCCCCATATCAGCCTGTGCTCCTGCCATAATGCCGTATCCTTTGGTGCCTTCCGCCGTATCTTACCGGCTCTTCTCGATATACTTTTTCAGATAAAATCCGGTCCTGCTGTCTGCACTGGCGCATATTTCTTCCGGTGTACCGCAGGCCACTATCCTGCCGCCTTCATTGCCGCCGCCCGGCCCCATATCTATGACATAGTCTGAATTTCGTATGACATCAAGATCATGTTCTATAACTATCACAGTTGCTCCGCTTTCTATAAGTTTCCTGAAAACTTTAAGGAGCGTTTTCACATCAAGGGGATGCAAGCCTATAGTAGGTTCGTCAAATATAAATACCGAATCATGCTGGCCTTTTCCCATTTCGCCTGCCAGCTTGAGTCTCTGGGCTTCCCCTCCCGAAAGACTTGGGGTTTCCTCTCCCAGCGTCAGGTATCCCAGGCCGAGATCGTGCAATATCTTCAGTTTTTTCGCAACATTGGGCAGATCGCCGCAGGCTTCAATGGCCTGATCCACGCTCATGTCCATAAGCTCAGGGAGCGAATATCCAGGCTGCGATTGTTCTGACCTTGGATATGGTCTTTGTGTGTTTTCCCCATTTGCATGTTCTGTCTCTCCGGCCGGCCTCTTTTGAAAACGCCTTATCAGCCCCGCCTCTTTTGAATACCGCGATCCTCCGCATTCAGGACAAGGGATGTCAACATCCGGCAGGAACTGTATGTCAAGGCTGATGCTCCCTGTCCCGTCGCACACCGGGCAGCGCAGTTTTCCCGTATTATATGAAAAGTCTCCCGCCTTATAGCCCTTTTCTTTCGCATCAGGCGTCCTCGCATAAACCTTTCGCAGTTCGTCATGTATGTCTGCATAAGTGGCCACTGTAGAGCGTATATTTATCCCGATAGGCGTCGCATCGATGAGTTTTACCTGTCTGATGCCTTCAGCAGAAACAGCTTTTATATGTTCCGGCAGTTTTTTCCCTTTTATCTTACCGTCAAGGGCCGGTATAAGGCTTTCAAGGACCATCGTGGTCTTTCCGGAGCCCGATACCCCTGTCACCGCTGTCATCCTTCCCTTTGGAAAATCCACTTCCAGTGGCTTTACCGTATGGAGCTGTGATGTGGAAATATGTATGGTCCCCATATCAAACATCCGTCCGGCTGCAGCCTGTTCCCCCACATTTATGACAGTATCTCCTGTCAGGAATCCGGCGATCACGGATGATGGGTCCCTCTTTATTTCCTCAACAGTACCCTGAGCGATTATCATCCCGCCTTTTGCTCCGGCTTGCGGCCCCAGCTCAATGAGCCAGTCTGACTTGCAGAGCACATTGATATCATGGTCCACCAGTATGACTGTATTGCCATCGGCCAGCAAGTCCTCCATAACACCGTTAAGTCCTTCCATATTGGACGGATGAAGTCCGATAGAAGGCTCATCCAGCACATAAAGAACTCCTGTTGTCCTGTTCCTTACTGCTCTGGCAAGCTGCATACGCTGCCGCTCTCCTGTAGAAAGAGTCGAAGCTGCCCTGTCAAGAGTCAGATAAGAAAGCCCCAGGTCAATGAGCCGCTTTGCTGCACCTCTGAAAGAATCACATATGTTTTCTGCCATCCTCCTCATCTCCAAAGGCATGCTGCCAGGCACCTCGTCAACCCACTTCGACAGTTCTGACAATGTCATCTTGCATGCATCGGCCAGGGAAATACCCCTGATAAGCGGCGCTCTTGCAGCTTCTGAAAGTCTGGTGCCACCACAGTCCGGGCACACATCCTGTCTGAGAAATTTTTCCACACGCTTCATGCCCTTTTCGTCCTTTACCTTTGAAAGAGCGTTTTCTACAGTGTAAGTAGCATTGAAATATGTAAAATCCATATCTCCTGCAGCTCCGCTGGTCTTGTTTTGATAGACAATGTGCTTCTTGACCGCAGGTCCATGGAAAACGATATCCCGTTCCCTGGCAGTAAGATCTTTAAATGGCACATGGGTCCTTACTCCCATTTCCCTGGCAATATCTTTCATCAATGACCACATCAGCGTCTGCCATGGAGCGACCGCCCCTTCGTCTATGGACAGATTCTCGTCCGGCACCAGTGTTGATTGGTCCACTATCCTGACTATGCCTGTACCATTGCACTTTTTACAGGCCCCCTGACTGTTAAAAGAAAGTTCCTCAGCGCCGGGTGCAAAAAAATGCGTGCCGCACACAGGGCATACGAGTTCCTGCCCCGCCGCCACCCTTACAGAAGGCTCCACATAATGTCCAAACGGGCACCTGTGACTTGCCAGTCTTGAAAACATCAGCCGCAGAATGTTAAGCAGCTCTGTCCCTGTTCCGAAAGTGCTCCTTATGCCCGGCACCCCCGGTCTCTGACGGAGAGCCAGTGCTGCCGGTACATAAAGGACTTCATCTACCTGCGCTCTTTCTGCCTGTGTCATCCGCCTTCTTGTATATGTGGAAAGGGCTTCCAGATATCTTCTCGATCCTTCGGCATAAAGTATCCCAAGGGCCAGGGATGATTTGCCTGAACCTGATACTCCTGCGATCCCAACGATGTTATTAAGAGGGATATCCACATCTATATTTTTCAGATTGTGTACACGCCCGCCGCGTATCTTTATATGTGACGGTGTCATGGTTTTGCTTGTTTTCATTTTTTTCTCCTCAGGAGTACATTTTACTATCAGACCATATTTTTGTAAAGCCGGAGCAGTATCCTGGCCGTGTCAAGTTGTTGTGGAGTTTTTGCTTGACAAACTCCTTGTGTTGTCGTT
>UQOC01000023.1 GCA_900542565.1 uncultured Eubacteriales bacterium
AAGAAAAAACCCCAGACGACCATACAATCTGTCTGGGGTTTGTCTACAGTCTGAGACCTTGTCCGGCCGGACAAGGTCTTTATTTTGTTAAAGCTGTCAGAAATATTCACTTATAGACGCCGCATACAGAGCATTTGTATCCGGTTATCACCGTCTCATCCCAGCCTTCGCTGACCAGCTCCTGCTCATCATATGCCTCCTGTACTGTGACATATGCATTATGCCATCCGCCGCAGCCATTGAGTATGTTTTCCTTGATATGAGCTGATTCGCTGCCGGTGATGTCTGCGCCGCAGCCGTTGCATATATGGCGCTCTTTCATTACAGCATCGTGATGAATGGTCTTGTACGCAGGGTCGTGGTGTACGGTGGTGGTCTGCGCCGCCCAGTCATGAACATGGGAACTTCCGGATGAACCTGCGCTGCCTGATGCGGCATTTCCATCGGATGATCCGGAACTTTCAGATGATGAACTGCCTGCTCCGCCGTACTGGCCTGATATGCCTGACTGATCTGATACGCCTGACGATCCTGAACCGGAGGATGCGTCTGATACGCCTGTGGTCCCTGAACTGTCCGCAGGCTCCCCTTCTGCTGTGTCTGCCAAGACGCCGGAACCTTCTTTGCTTTCAGTTTCCGCCGAAGCCGCTCCCCCGTCTGTCCTGTCTCCGGAGGATTTTTCCATCCCGCTGCATGCGGCTGCAATGCAAACTATCAGCAAAGCCAAGGCCGACAGCACTGCGATCATCTTTATCCTTTTTTTGATATCCGTTTCTTCATAGTTTCTGTAGCCTCAGCACCGATTATATCCGCCTCCCGGCTCTCAAACAACTGTCTTTTTATACTATTATTCCGGAGAAGATCAATATTTTGTCAAAATGATATATGTTCCGATGATATGCTGCATCTGTTATAAAAATTTTACAGCATGTAAATTTTTATTGTCGCTTTTGCCGGTTGTGTGATATGATTAAGAAAATATACAGAAAGGAGCCGCTCTTATGTTAGAAAATTACCTGGATATTATCACCAACATGGAAAACTTCGTTGACGGTGTGCTTGTAACAGACCACAATGCAGATGTGGTCTATGTCCATGAATATTCACCAAACCTGACCACTTTGACCGAAAAAGATTACATCGGAAAAAACCTTTTTGAGATCTATCCCGATATGGATCCTTCCGCAAGTACGATAATAAAAGCTCTCAAGACCGGCGAAACGACCCTCAATTACCGTAATATCCTGACTACGGTGGAGGGGGACAGTTTTGAGGTAATAGACGACACTTTTCCCATAAGAGAAAACGGCAAGATCATCGGAGCTGTCTGCATCACATTCTCACCTCTGCGCAAGCAGGCAATGAAAGCCCTGAACATAAGCACTGCGCAGGCCAAGACCCCAAGGCAGCTTTTTACGGAAGCGGATATAATCGGCCGCAGCGAGTCCATCAACACATTGCGCCGGCAGATACGCAAGGTTGCACAGACGGCTTCTTCGCTCCTCATATACGGAGATACCGGCACAGGAAAAGAAATGGTCGCCCAATCTGTCCATTCAGGCAGCAACCGAAAGAACCGGCCCTTCCTTACCCAAAACTGTGCAGCCATACCATCGTCCCTGCTGGAGAGCATTTTCTTCGGCACGGTGAAAGGCAGCTATACCGGAGCCGAAAACCACGCCGGGCTATTTGAGACTGCCGATGGCGGAACGGTTTTCCTTGACGAGATAAACTCCATGGATATAGGGCTTCAGGCAAAGCTGCTGCGCGTACTTGAGGAAAAAAAGGTGACCAGGATCGGTTCCACTGATTCCATGGATGTAGATGTGCGTATCATCGCCGCCGTGAACAAGCCTCCCCTTGACTGCATCAAAAATGGAACCCTTCGGGCCGACCTTTTTTACAGGCTGGGCAGCGTCACCCTCAATCTGCCGTCTCTTACTGAACGCCGTGACGATATAGAACTGCTGACAAAATATTTTGTAGATCAGTACAACGCCTCCATGAACAAGAACATCCTCGGTGTTTCGCGGGATGTCATGGGCGTATTTCATACATATTCGTGGCCCGGCAATGTCAGGGAGCTGAAAAATGTCATCGAAGGAGCCTTCAATCTCTGCGACTCCACCGTCATAGGCCTTGGAGACCTTCCGTCCTATCTCCTTTCCGATGTGGAGGTTGACAAGATCGTTGCAGAAAATCAGGCTACCATTGATGATATCCAGTGGCTGGGCAGTTTAAAAAAGAACATGGAAGCCTACGAAAAATACATGATAATCAAAGCCATAAAGACCCATAAGAATCTGGTCAGCGCCGCCTCTTACCTGGGCATCAGCCGCCAGAGCCTCAATCAGAAGATCAACAAATACAAGATACCGGTGGTAAAGAATACATTGGATCTGGCAGAAGAATGACCAGTCCCGGCACGGTATGCCGGACTGTTTCAGTACACCAGAAAGGGCGTCCGCCGCCGGAGGCCCGTCACACTGAAAAGCAGGAGCCGTGCTCATGAGCCCGGCTCCTTGTATTTCATGTCTTACTGTCTCTTGAATACCTGCTGTCCGTCTATATAGGTTTCTTCAACCTTTACCTTGTCTATGTCGTCCGAAGGTATGGACAGGATATCCCTGTCAAGGATTATAAAGTCGGCCGCATAGCCTTCCTTTAGCATCCCCACATCTTCAAATCCCAGCATTGGGGCCGATTCGGCGGTGTAAAGCCTGATGGCTGTTTCAATATCCACCTTGTGGCGCTGGCCGCAGTCTGTTCCGTCATACGCTTTCCTCGTAACCGCCCCTTTGAGACAGACAAACGGGTCGGAAGGCTCTGCCCATGCGGTGGCAGGAGCATCGGTACTGAAAGCAAATCGCACTCCGGCCTTTATCCAGTCAGCTATAGGATAATTTTCCTGAGTCCTTTCAAGGCCCATGTTCACCAGATAACTCTCTATCTCCGCATATAAGAAGATCGGCTGGGTCACAAAGGCTATCCCTGACCTTGCAGCCTTTTCTATGGCGTCCTGTGTCGGCATGGCCACATGTTCCATCCTGATGGAAGGCGCACAGCCTTTAACCCAAGGTTCCTGCTGCCATGTATGTGCGATAGCTCTGTCTATGGTCCTTGCCCCCATTGCGTGGATAGAAAGCTGGCATCCATGCTCTTTGCAGAAGGCCATTGCATTTTCAATATCTTCATCTGTACATACAGGTATGCCGTATTCGTCATTGCCGCCCAGATACGGTTTGTCACACCATGCGGTACGGCCTGAAACGCTGCCGTCTCCTATGAGCTTGATACCGGCTATACGGAACTGCCTTGCCGGATCCTGTTCATCTTTCGTTATGGTAAAGTCTTTTTTGTCCTTGACCTCGTCCCACATGTAGTAGGCAGCAACTTTGACCTTCATGCCTTTCTGGATGGCGCGGCCGTATATGCTGTTATAGTCGGCATCGGTAAACTCGCCCATGTCAGCTCCGGTGGTAACACCCTGAGAAACGAGTATATCGCTGAGAGCTGTCAGGTCATTGGCCATATCTTCGACGGTCTTGTCCGGCAGTACACCGTTGAGCACATTGCGGCCGTTTTCGTAGAGTATGCCGTTGGGCTCTCCGTTTTCATCGCGTCCTATCTTTCCACCCTCAGGATCAGGAGTATCGGCAGTAACTCCGGCCATTTCCAGGGCCTTGCTGTTTACGGCGCAGATATGCCCGCAGGTCCTCTTTACCATGACAGGCGAATCACTGCATCCCTTATCCAGATCATATCGGGAAGGCGCACGGCCCTCAGCCAGCTTTCCTTCGTCATATCCCCAGCCCATGATCCACTGGCCGGCCTGCTGAGATGTGCGGGTCTTTTTGATCTCTTCCTGTAACTGGGCTATCGAAGAAACCGCCGGAGGCAGTGCGGAAATCTGCTGATAGCAGTCCGCCAGCATTATGGCATGCATGTGGCTGTCCACAAAGCCCGGCAGCACTCTCTTGCCGCCGAGATCTTCCACCTGGGCTGCGCTGCCTGGGTCGGCGTCAGCATCCTTTCCTACCCATGCTATCTTTCCGTCTTTTACGGCCATTGCCTCCGCATAAAGATTTTCTTTATCGGAAGTAAATATCTTGCCGTTTCTATATAAAACATCGTATTTCATTTCTCTCTCCTATTTCTGATTATTTTTAAGCCAGTTGATAGCTACATTTGCATGCAGGGCGGCTCCATAAGGAAGCATGTCCTCGTCTACCACCATGTTAGGGTTGTGCATAGGCGCCGCATCTTTTCCGCCTACTCCCAGAGTGACGAACATTGCAGGGACCTTTTCCCCTATATATCCGAAGTCCTCCGTTCCGGCCATGCAAGGTACCTGCTGTACTTTTCCTTCTCCCATTATCTCAGTCAGGAAAGGTTTCAGCTCCTGGCAGAGGCTTTCATCGTTGTAAGTGGATGGGGTATGGAACGGGATACATTCGTAATCTCCCCTCCACATCTTTACCGTATGGTCGATTATCTCCGGTATGCGCTTGGTCAGGTGATTTGTAACATCCCGGTTGAAAGTCCTGGCAGCCACCTGTATCTCCGCTGTGTCAGGAATAACATTGGCCGCTGTGCCGCCTCCGCATTTTCCGGCAGAAAGGGCAACAGTCTCCCTTGGATCTATTTCACGGCAGCTCAGCAGGTTCAGGGTGGTGTAAAGCTGGTTGGCTATCATCAGGGGATCTATGCAAAGCTGCGGGGTTGATGTATGGCCGCCTTTGCCTTTGATCTTTATCATAAATGTATCCATGGCTGCAGAAGTGATCCCAGGAGTATATCCCAATGTCCCAACCTCCTGATTGGACATCACATGTATGGCAAAAGCGGCATCAACATGAGGATTTTCCAGGACTCCGTGTTCCACCATGAACCTTGAGCCGCACCCGCATTCTTCGCCTGTCTGGAACATGAGCTTTACTGTGCCTTTCAGCTCATCCTCCCTGTCTTTAAGCAGTTTTGCAGCTCCCAGGAGCATGGCGGTATGTGTATCATGGCCGCACATGTGAGCCATGCCGGGCACTTCAGAGGTAAAATCCACCAATCCCGGTGTTTCAGTCATAGGCAGCGCATCCATGTCTGCACGCAATAAAATACAGGGTTCCCCTTTGCCTATGGTCGCAACTACACCTGTAGAGGCTTCCATATCAGGAAATCCTGCAAACACAAAATTATCTCTAAGCTGTTTATCTATAGGGCCCCCGCAAAGCTGAGACTCTATACCCATCTCTGTCAGCCTTTTCTGTACATAAGCTGCAGTTTGAGGCAGGTTAAAACCAATCTCCGGACATCTGTGGAGATTGTGCCTGTCGTTTAAGATCTGATCTTTGATCGCCAAAGAAGCTTCCAGAATACTCATTTCTTTCCCTCCGTTATAATGGCTCAAGTTACACGAAAGGACCCGGAAACCGTCTTTGATTTTGCCTGCATTATAGCACAGCGATCCTTTTGGGGCAATACCATTTCATAAAAATGTACAATATTTTTTCATATGTTGTAAATTATTTTTTACATTTCGTATCATTTTTTTACAATATTCGTAAATTTTTGTTTACCTTTGTGTGTTTGCTTATTTTTTCTACCATCATCCATGTTTTTTATTTCGATGATCGTTCATGCATTTTCCAACGGTTTCACCGATGTTTTGTTGCTTTATCGTCATTTATCTGAAGAGTTGGCCCGCTTTTTGCTTTATAATTATGACAAGATAAATGCTTATTTGCTCAAGTTACATGCAGGGCCCGGCATCCGGCCAAAAGGATCTCACCGGTCCACAGCAATCATCACAGTCATAACGATCATTAAAAAAAGGAGGAAACGCAGCCGATACAGGCTGCCCCAACATCAAAAATGGGAGAAACGCTCAACAAGAAAAAAGGCTTTGAAATGCCTCATGTGTTTGTCATATTGCTCCTCATCATGCTCCTGGTGACGGTATTATCTTATGTGGTTCCCAGCGGAACTTTTGACAGGGACGCAAACAATGTAATAGACACAGACACATTCCATTATATCGAAAACGAAAACCCCATAAGTTTCCAGGATTTCTGGTCATCCCTTTATGATGGGTTCGTAAACGGTTCCACCATAATGGGTTCGCTGCTCTTGAGCGCCGGAAGCCTCGGCATACTCAACAGTACAGGAGTCCTCGAAAAAGGTGTAAAAAAGCTGACCAGGATCACCAACGGAAAGAATCTCATCGTGATCATCATATTTTATCTGTACTTTGCCGGCATGAACATCCTGGGCGCAGGAGAAGGCGTTTACCCGTTCTTCCCTATAGTTACCGCCATCATAATGTCCCTGGGCTATGACAGGCTCATGGCCGCCGGCACCATCATGTTCGCAGCCACAGCCGGATTTGCCTGCGGTATGGTGAACATGTTCACCACCGGTATTTCCCAGCAGATCGTAGGTCTGCCGCTGTTTTCGGGGATAGGATACAGATTCATAGTTTTCCTGGTCCTGGCCACCATCGGATTGGTAAGCGTGCTGCTGTACGGACGAAAGATCAGGAAAAACCCTGACAAGAGCTATGCAGCCGAAGAGTACAAAAAGAACCTGGCAGATCTCGAAGCAAGCAAAGAATCCGGAGCAGACGAGGATGTTTCTTTCACATGGAGAGAAGGACTTACGCTGATAATCTTCCTGGCTCTGATAATCTTCATCGCCTACGGCTGCCTGGAACTTGAATTCACCCTTGCTCAGTTTGCCGCATACTATGTAGTATTCGCTATCATCGTAGCTCTCATCTACAAAATCAGTCCGAACAGATTCTGTTCCATCTTCGTTCAGGGTGCTTCTCTGGTACTGGCTGCAGCCCTGGCCATAGGCATGGCTCAGTCGGTAATGGTACTGCTGAACCAGGGACAGATCATGGATACTCTTGTTTACTACATGGGCAACGCCCTTGCCGGAAAGAGCACTCTTGTAACACTGCTCCTCATCTTCCTGTTTGTTACGGCATTTAATTTCCTGGTAGTATCCGGTTCTGGAAAAGCTGTTATGATGATGCCTATCATGAGCCCTCTGGGCAAGATGCTGGGCATCAACCAGCAAGTAATGGTGCTGACCTATCAGCTGGGCGACGGCATCACCAACATGCTGTGGCCGGGAGGCGGTCTGATCTCCTGCTCACTGTGCGGACTTAACTATGGTACATGGCTCAAGATGGCATGGAAAACTTTCGCAACTATGATAGTTTCCGCCTACATACTGATCTGTATAGCCAACGCCATAGGATACGGACCATTCTAAGGATCAAATACAAACATACATGCCATACATCACAAAGGACTGCCGCAGAATGGATGCGGCAGTCTTTTTAATTGCAGACTGTTTTTTGCTATGCTATACTATAATAAACTGATATGCCCGCCCGAACGGAGATGATAAAGATGGACGAGACCACTACATTATACGATGTGATAGAAGAGACCCTAACGGAAAAATTCTTCTTAAAACAGATGAAAATGTCAGCCTCAGAAATAGGACAGGTCCTTGATATCTGCGGCAGAGACAGACTGTGCAGAGAGATTTTAAACTCCACCAGAAGCGACGGCAGATTTTCCGCAAAAAAAACCGCAGCCGCCATGGAACCCATAATGAGATCATTTGGAAAAGCGCCTGCCGGAGGATGGCTGCAAAACGCATACAGCTTTATCCTCGGCCAGCTTTTTCCTGCTAAAAATACCATAGACCCTTCAGAAGATACGAACATAGCCAGAGGCAGGCTTTTCCTGCTGCAATTTCTCAAGGCCCTGCATAAATATGAAAACCTCACCTTACCTTTTGACCCTACGGTAGATATAGAATTTCTGAAAGCTGATGAGGTAACCGCCAACGAATATACCGAAGAATACCTTCATCTGCGCCGTCTTGCAGATATCGGATATCTGTACGAGTTCATGCGCCTTGGCACAGAGCTGACGCCCTTTAACACGCTGGGACACATAGCCGGCGTACATTATGTAGCCATGCATCTGGCCCGTCAGCTTTCAGCCCTGAGGGTGCCTGTTGACCTTGCCCTGGTTTCGGGAGCTGCCGCCGGACATGATATAGGCAAATACGGATGCAGGAAGAGCGAAGAAAAGCGTGTCCCTTATCTCCACTATTACTATACGGACATCTGCTTTAACAGGTTCGATATGCCTATGATCGGCCATATAGCCGCCAATCATTCCACATGGGATCTGGAGCTGGAAAATCTTTCTGTAGAATCTCTGCTGCTGATATATGCTGATTTTCGGGTAAAGAGCGGACGGGATGCCGGCGGCAGGGAACTGGTATATTTTTATACTCTGGAAGAATCTTTTCAGGTCATCCTCAATAAACTTGACAATGTGGATGCGGCCAAGGAGCACCGTTATCGCCGTGTGTACAACAAGCTCAAGGATTTCGAGGACTATGTCATAGACCTTGGGGTAAATGTGGACCTGCCGCAGCCTCCGGCAAAGACCCCGGACATCCCACAACCGTCCGGCAAAAAAGATTATTCCCTGCTTGGCAGCAGCCAGGTGGTCAAGGAATTGAAATATCTTTCCATAGAACACAATATAAACCTGATGAACAAGTTCTACGATCAGGAAGCCTTTGCCGGCCTTTTGGAAACTGCCAGGAGCGAAAAGCAGTGGAAAAACCTCAGGACCTATATATCGATCTTCGGTGAATATTCCACTTACATGACCGAAAAGCAAAAACTGATGACCATGCGTTTTCTCAGCGAACTGCTGGTCCACAGGGAAAGCGACATACGCAATCAGGCAGGCGCCATAATCGGCCAGATAATAGCCCATTTCAACGAAGAATACAGAAAGGAGCTGCCTGCAGGAGTAGATCTTCCTCACAAAGATGTGACCAACGAGTCTTTGTGGAAAGACCTGCTGGCCCAGATCCTCCTGCCTGACCACAGGCTCACAGATCAGCACAAAAAATGGATAGAAAACAGTCTCAAGAGCATAGTCCTGGCGTTGCTCACCAACTGTCCGCCTGATCAGCGCCATGCATATCTGGAAGATCTGATCCAGTGGTACCGCAGGGATGATATTACCGAACGCAACAAAGAAGCCCTGCTCCAGGCAGCCATAATGGTAGATCCTTCCTATTGCTCGGACGCACAGAAAGCAGATTTACTGACCTTTGCAGACAGGATCATGGCCGGCAGCAATTCGGGCCTCAAGGTAGCTGCGGCTTCGGTGCGCAGCCATTTCGGCGATGAAAGGGCAAAAGAAGCCTATATCCCGGAGCTCAAGGAATGTCTCGGTTATGATCCCGCTTCAGATCTTACCAGTGACGAACTTTCAGAAATGTATCTCGATAACCTGAAAGCTGGCACTCCATGGCCCGTTAAAGTTGCCAACATCCGCCTCATGCTCAAGACCCTCGAAGGCGCAGGAAAGGAAGAGCAGGTCCTCCATGTGGCCACCCATCTCGGCAACCTTGTGAAGGTAAGCGAGACCGTCGTAGTCCGCCGCCGTGCAGGAGAGGCACTGGTATCCATCATAGACAAGATGCCTCTTTCTCAGCGGAATGAGATCGCCGTAGAGCTGGGCAAAGGTCTGGAGATCGGCGACTATCAGTTTTCAAAATATATACCGGATTATCTGGGTGTCATCATGCTCCATCTGCCTCCCAGGGAACTTGACGAACTCATCGCCGACCTGGAAAAATTCCTCGGCGCTACCAACGGTCAGGTTGCGGCAGCCGTGCTCCATACATTCGGTATAGTCATTGAAAATTACAACATTTACGAAGGCCTCTTCGGACACAGCGAAACATCAGAGGCCCGCATGGCACGCAAATACAAGCTGGTAAGCCTGATAATCCGCGGGTTTGCCAACTACAACGACATAATAAGCCAGGAAGCGCTCTGGACCATAGGAATGAACATCTTCGGTTCAGAACATCTTTCGCTTGACGAAAAGTACGACATTTTCTGCCATTGCGGCAAACGCATACTGACGCTGTACGAAAACCGCCGTGAAGGCGAACTTGACTTTTTCAACAATGCCGCAGTCCTCAAGCACATATACAGATTTATCTGTGAATATGAACTTGAGATCGGCAGGTTCAACATTGAAGAAATACAGAAGATCGCTTTTTTCCCAGGTACATTCGACCCCTTCAGCCTCAGCCATAAGGCCATAGCCACAGAAATAAGAGACCTGGGCTATGAAGTTTATCTTGCCCTGGATGAATTCAGCTGGTCAAAAAAGACACAGCCACGGCTCCAGCGCCGCAAGATACTCAGCATGTCCGTATCTGATGAGGAAAACATATATATCTTTCCGGACGATATACCTGTAAACATTGCCAATCCTGCCGACCTGGCCCGCCTGAAGAAGATCTTTTCCGGCAGGGAGCTGTACTTCGTGGCAGGCAGTGATGTCATTAAAAACGCCTCATGTTACCGGCAGCCGCCTGCAGCGGACTCGATCCATTCGATGAACCATATAATATTCAAGCGCAGTTCCGATGAGCGCAGGGACGGTCTGGCCGGGGAAAAGCCATATCCGATCACAGGCAATGTCATCAACCTTCATCTGGAAGAATACTTTGAGGACATAAGCTCCACCCGTATCAGGGAAAACATAGACTCCAACAGGGATATATCCAACCTGATCGATCCCGTGGCGCAGAATTACATCTTTGAAAACGGCCTTTACATGAGGGAGCCGGCATATAAGCATGTGCTCCAGGCAAGAGACATCCATCTCTCGGAATTCTGCAGCGGTGATCCTGCTGTCCTTGAGGATCTGCGCCCTCTCCTCAGCCAGCAAGGCTACGATATGGACGAACTCTGTTCATACCTCAGCCAGGATAATGTCCGCATGATCTTCATAAAAGACGGCAGGAGCAATGACAAGGTGGTAGCCGTAGCAGCCGTCAACAGGCTGGACAGCATAGATCTCTTATCTGCCTTCAGAGACCAGGACATTGCCGCCTACATCAGGAGCATGGCCGCCGGAGCCATCGCCGTTATCGGAGGGCTTTTCTTCACTGAAAACAGCTCCATCACCAACCTGGGCCAGATCATCCTGGTGGAACTCCTTTCCCAGCTGCTTGCCCATGACTTTACCTATGTGGTATACCACCCATGTCACAAGGCCGGGCTCAATGAGAGCGCCATACATGTGGTAGAGAAGCAGGGATTTGTCAATATAGCTCCAAAGACCGCCGATCCGATCTATGCCGTAAACGCCCGGTCGCCGGTAATAATCTTTAAGAATGTGGAGACCATCATCAAGCACCCTCTCAATAAGAACCGCGCAGTGCTGGCTTCCGTTGAAGATGCCCATGACCGGCTGCTTGCCATGCTGAGGCGCATATATCCGGGAGAACTGATAATTTCTTATAATGCAGGTATCATGTACCACAAGATCATCCATCTGCTCGCAAAGATCAATTCAGTTTCACCGGTTCCTTACGAAAAAAAATCTTACGGCAAATATATGGCTGTGCCTTTCGGCAAATTGCTGGAAGGTTCGGCAGTACCAAATACCGTAACAAAATCTCTCCATACGGAAAAATACTTTAACCGGGATGTGACGGGATTTTCCATAGAAGAATCGGGTTTTTACTCAACCATCGAAGATCAGATCAGGACCATCAAATCTTTTGACCGGCCTGTGATACTGGTAGATGATCTGCTCCACAAAGGCTACAGGATGAAGGGCATAGACCCGGTCCTCAAGGATATCGGAGTCGAAGTCATAGATACGGTTGTCGGCGTCCAGACAGGCCGGGGCCGCGATCTGATGACCATCAAGGAAAGGACCGTAGACAGCGCTTATTTCCTGCCTAATCTGAAATGCTGGCTGGATGAGAGCGATATGTATCCTTATATAGGAGGTGACAGTATCAAGGAGGAAGGGATCCCGGTCGCAGACCATGATTTTATTTCCTCTCTGAACCTGATATTGCCTTTTGCCGTGCCGACATTCCTCGGCGACATACCGGGCGAGAGTTTTTATGATTTTTCCATGACATGCCTTGAAAACGCAGAATCCATACTCAAAACTCTTGAGGAGGAATATCAGAAAGTCTTTGAACGGAAGCTTACCTTGAAACGGCTTGGCGAGGTCATCACCGACCCTAAAAATCCGGATATGTTTGCCCATGTGAAACTTGACGAAAGCATGGCACCTTCGGCTTTTGTGGAAATGGATATAGAAAAACTTATAAGAATGAGGAAAATGTTCAGATGAATAATCACAGTTCAAATTCACAGCGTCAATCTTCAGAAATGCGGCACTTTTCACAGAGCTCTCAGTCCCTGAGGCCCCGGTCTGTACGGGAACTGTGTCCTGACTCTCCAGAGCTGCTGCTGCCTGCCGGCTGCCCTCTGGCAGACGGTTTTCCCGGTCCTGGCACCTCTGGCCGTCTGACCGCACATATCATCGCCCTGGGCGATGTGGGCTCCGCCCTGCTCCTCGGCCTCAGGCTGCTGGGCGCAGATGTGTTGTCTTCCATAGGGATCTACGATATGAACGAAAATATCATCCGACGTTACGAAATGGAAATGAACCAGATCGGCTGGCCTTTCGGCTCCCACCCTCTGCCGGATGTGAAGGCTGTTACAGAAGCAGAACTGCTGGATTGTGACATTGTCATCTTTTGTGCCAGCAAGGCAGTACCCCCTGTGGGCGCAGGAGGAGATGTCCGCATGGCACAGTTTGAAGCCAATCGCAAGATCGCCTCATATTACGGAAATCTCGCCGGGCAGAAAGGATTCAAAGGTATTTTCGCTGTCGTTTCCGATCCTGTCGATCCGCTGTGTAAAGAAGTCCTTTTGTCATCAGGGCTTCATCCGTCTCAGGTCCGCGGCTACGGCCTGGGGGTAATGAACAAGAGGGCAGAATATTTTGCACGCAAGGACGAGCGTTTTTCTTCTTATCTGCAATCGGGACGGGCCTTTGGCCCCCACGGCGCAGATCTTGTGATCGCCAACAGCATTACCGACTATGATGAATCTCTCTCCGATGAACTTACCAAGCTGACCGTCAACGCCAATATGGCTGTGCGTGAACTTGGCTTTAAACCGTATATCGCTCCGGCCCTGTCCTCCGGAGCTGTTTCTCTGCTCCTCACTTTACAGGGGCGCTGGAATTACAGCTCTGTGTATATGGGCAATGACAGAAAGGGCGCTTTTCTGGGCATAAAAAACCGTATCTTTGAAGGTGCTGCCCAAATTGAAGATCTGCCCCTTTCTCCGTCTCTATATTGCCGGATCGAAAGGGCCTATGATAATCTGCTCAAACTCATATGAACTTTGGCAGATCTTGTTTGTCAAGCCAGTATAAGGCAGGTGGATCGTATGAAACTTTATATCATAAAATTTGCGGCGTCACCGTCTGCCGGACGCCTGGAGCATGTCCTAGACAGGGCCGTCTCATCACTGGATATCCCGGTTGTAACGGAATACATCACCAGTACCGAGCAGTTTTCTGATCTTGCCGACAAGGGAAAACTGCAAAGCAGCCGTCTGATATTTGCGGTTGAGACCGACATAAGCGGCATCAATCCGGAAGCCTGCAAATTGCTCCGCTATCTTCGGCTCAAAAGCATATATCCTGCCGCTCCTTGTGGAGACTTGCCTTCCGTCACAGCAGCCGCCGTCAACGGCCGCCGTGACGGTGCCTTCAGCAGCGGCACGGCAGATATCAGCAGCTCCGGATACGGAGTTTTGCCAGATACCGAAAACCTTATCCTTTCAGGTGCAGCAGGGGGTATCATCGTTGACGGGCAATGTGACCTTTTTACAAAGGATCTTGGAAGGCGCCTCGCTTTTACTGCCAATCTTGCCGGATGTAATTTCCCGGGAAAACCTCTCTCTGAAGCAACATCAGATCTGCGAAATTTCCGGGTCCTGGCAGGGATCTGGCAAACAGATTGTTATGAGGCCTATGTCAGGTCATGTACTCTTCTCTTGCAAAAGGTGCTCAACTTTCGGCTTCCTGTACAGGATCATCCGTCGATCCTTGCGGTACATGCCAGCAACCGCAGGACTTCCAACAGCCTTGCCCTTTGGGAGATGACTTCGGCACATCTCGCCGGCAAAGCGGATATAGAAGTTATCTCAATAAGGAACGGCCAGCTTTGGGACTGCCGCGGGTGCAAATACGAAGAATGCCTTCATTTCGGAGAAAAAGGAGACTGTTTCTATGGCGGTGTGATGGTTGAAAAAGTATATCCTGCCATAGTGCGAAGCGATGTCCTTGTTCTCATCTGTCCCAACTACAATGATTCGGTCAGCGCCAACATGATGGCCTTCATCAACAGGCTTACCGCAGTTTTCAGAGCCCGCGATTTCAGCCAGAAGCGAGTCTATGCTGTCATCGTTTCAGGTTACAGCGGAGGAGACATCGTGGCGCAGCAGATCATAGGCGCCATAAATATGAACAAAAATCTGATCCTGCCGGGGAATTTTGCACTCATGACCACCGCCAACGATCCCGGTGAAGCTATGGATCTTCCCGGTATAAAAGCCCAGACTGCCGCTTTCGCCAGGCGGATACTGGTCGATGGAGCAGGTTGAACCCTGCTGGCGGGCCTGGTCCAACCATCAAGAGACGATCTTTCTGGCTTTTGCCCGGAAATTCCTTTTTTTACAATGCTGCCTGGTCAGGCCGCACCAGTTTAAAGCCGCCGGCTCCGTATGGGGCCGGCGGCTTAACTATTTATTCAAAACACGCTTTCATCATCTTTTGCGTCTGTTGCAGGCAACTATACCTGTAGCGGCGCATCCTCCGGCAAGCATCAGAATAGTCCAGAATATGAGGTTCATATCATCGCCTGTCTTTGCATTGCTGCTGTCCTGTCCGGATGCATCGCCAGGATCTTCAGATCCTGCCGGATCATCAGTACCATCACCCGCAGGGTCATACGCAAGGCTGCTGCCGCCGAAATACTGCATTCCTGCTGTACTATCAGCTGCAACTATCATCTCTGAAGTAAACGGCGACCCCTCGATTTCTCCGGCTTCATCATACATCTTGTCCCAGTCCGGTTCCCAGCTATCGCTGTCAAATATCAGTTCACCAAGGACCTTCATGGTGATTTGTGTACCATCAGGACTTGCCATGAGATCACCCTCACAGTATACACTATCTGTATATCCGATCGCCTCAAAATCGCCGCCTGAAATGATGATATTTCCGCCTGTGCCGTCATCGGCCTTTACGGCACTGAAGCCGTTGGCAAATCCGGTATCCGAGGTTACAGGATAAACGCCGTCAGCCCGTACCTTACCGTCTTTTATAATGAGATTTCCGGCTTCTGCTCCGATGGCGGTGCTGCCCTTTTCAGCATATCCGCCGCCCGCTTCAACTACCGTATCCTTGCCTGTGATGGTAATATCGCCGGTCTCGCTGAAAATACCGCCCGAATACTCAGGTTCCACTCCGTCAACGGACGATAACGCCCCTGCGGCCGTCACCTTTCCGCCGCCTATTCTGATATCAGCATGAGCTCTGATACCGTCGGCTATGCCGTGCTCTGTCAGACCCACTTCGGCGACTACTTCGCCTCCGTTGATAGTGACGCTTCCGTCCTCGGCGCTTATGCCGGCGCTTCCAGCTGCGTCAGGCTCCGTATGGTTGACCGCCCTGCCGCCGTAGGCATTGACGCTGCCGCTCTCTATGGTGATATCGCCGGTCTCACTGAAAATACCGCTGCTGTAGTTGGCCTCACAGCCCAGTGCGTGCACCGTCGCATCGTCAATGATTATGTCTCCGGCGGCGCGGATACCGTCGCCGACGCTGCCTCCGTCAGCGGTTGTAAATACCGGGCTGTAGCCCTCTTCATAATACGGATCGAGGCCGGCTGCCAGTGCCGTCACATCGGCCTTATCCGTGATGGTGATATTTCCTCCCTCGGCGCTGATACCGGCAATGCCGTTTTGACCGTAGCCGCTGTAGGCTTTGATGACCGTATCTTCACCGGAAATGGTGATATTGCCTGCGTCGCTGAAGATGCCGCCTCCGTATGCAGGGGCTTTCTCATAATCAGAGACTCCGTCGGCAGTTACCTGGCTGTCTGTTATGGTTATGTTATCCTTAGCGTAGATACCGTCTGCTCTGTTGCTGCCCACCCCGGCGCTGGCCGTTACTGTTGAGCCTGTGATGGTTATATTGTTCTCGGTGGTGTTGTTCATTGTAGCCTGGATCCCATAGCTTTCATCCGTGTCATCTGAGACCGCATTGCTTTGGGCCTTCACCTGGGAACTGTCGATCCGGATGCTTTCTGCTGTCCAGACTGCTCTGCTCCTCATCCCTTCACCGGCCTGAGCGTCCACCACTGCGCCGTTTTCTATCAGGACTCCGTCATAGCCGGAGATGGCTTCGCTGTCACGGATTTTGGCGCCGGATGAAACATCACCTGATCTTGCTGTGAGATCTCCTCCCGACACGGTGAGCACATCGGCGCACTCGATACCGGTGCTCACTGACACATCATATTCTACATTTACATCGCCGCCGCTGGCTTCAACTGACACATCTTCCAATGTGAGATTGCCGGACGCATATATCCCGGATGAAGTCAGCCCGCGCTTGGCGTTTTCTTCCATAAGGGCTGAGGCCGAGGCGTTCAGAGTTCCTGAACCTGCGCCTTCTCTGATGGTCAGGTTGCCGCCGCTGTATATGGCAGCGGAAATGTCTGTTCCTGATAGCTGCGCCAGATCATCTTCGAAAAACTCTCCGCTGACACTTACTGAGTTTTCGCCCTCAAGGACTATGGTCAGGTCGTTTTCCGCATATATGCCGTAAGGCATATCTTGTGCGCTGACGGATGCACCGCTCAATGTGAGAGTATTGGCCCGCTCATCATAGGAGACAGTTCCGTCTCCGAGCACATCGCCGGCATTGTCCGTGGTCACCCTGGTGCCGCCTACATACAGATTATATGCGCCTTCTTGGTAGGTGAGGCCAAAGCTGCATGTTTTTACAGGTTCTTCTATATCGGGCGAATATATTGCAAGCTGTCCATCCACATAAGCAAGCGTGTACTGTGTAGCAGGATTTTTCCAGCCTGCTTCATAGGTATCGGCCAGCTTGACCTCCAGGCCCCGGAGGATCTCCTCAATGGTATCAGCCGGTCCCGTGATCTTTACTTCCCTTGTATGCGGGCCCGCTCCACTTATGGTGAAAGGATCTCCTTCGATAGTCACATCATCTGCATGATCCTCAAACCATGAGCTGAATTCCAGCTCAACGGTGTGTTCGCCCGGAACTCCATCCCCGTTCTGGTCTACCGTTATTTCTATCGGTATGGTGACCGTGACCTGTCCGCCGGGCTCTGCCGCAAAGGCTGCCGACGGCATCAGCGCCAGCACCATGCACAGGCTCAGCACTATGGCCGCAAATCGTTTTTTCATATGCCCCTCCTGTTCTCTCTCTGTTTCCTCTTGCTCATATATACCGCCGATGTGAAAATTCCCGCTCCGGCTGCAACAAGCAGCGCTGTCCACATCAGGATATTGCTGTCATCGCCTGTCTTGGTGCTTTCCCCGGTCTGTCCGGCGTCTCCGTTCTGTGCACCGTCGCCGTTCTGGCCGCCGGTGCTGTCAGCCGGATCGTCAGGATCGGTCGGATCTGCCGGATTATCAGGGTCAGCCGGATCCTCCGGATATGTTGAACCGTCGGTGGCACCCAGGTAGAGCTTGCCTTCGGTGAGTCCTCTCTCTATGACAGTTTCTTCTGTAAAAGGTGAACCGTCTATCTCGGCGGCGTCCTGATCCATCTTGTCCCAGGCAGGGCCGCTGGCATCTCCGCCTGTGATCCAGTTGTCCATGGTCCTTACGGTGATCCCGCCGCTTGCAGGCCTGATGACAAGGTCTCCCTCATAGTAGATACTGTCTGTGACCCCTGTCACGGATAGATACCCGCCGGAAATGATTATATTTCCGCCTGTGCCGTCGTCTTCATAAGTGTCTTTCAGTGCGCTGAGGCCGTTGGCAAGTCCCTCAAAGCCCGACGGGGCGCCGCTTGCGCCGTCGGCACGGACTGCACCGCTTTCTATGACGATATCTCCGCCGGTGGCCGCGATGGCTGTTATCCCCTCTCCTGCCACGCCGCCGCCTGCGTTTACGACAGTGTCTTCACCTGATACGGTAATGTCGCCTGCGTAGCTGAACAATCCGCCGGAATACTGCGGCATTACTCCGTCAGCAGAGGAAGAAGCTCCCGTTGCGGTCACTCTGCCGCCGGTTATGTTGATGTCGAGCAATGCCCATATGCCGTCTGCAGTCCAGGCCCCAGTCTGTCCTGCTTCCGCTGTGACATCGCCGCCGCTGATATTGACAGTTCCTGCGTTCATTCCTAAGCTCGCTGCCGTTTCAGGGTCAGAGGAGCACTCTGCGCTTCCGCCGAAAACATTCACGCTGCCGCTGCTTATGTTAATATTTTCTTCTGCATATATCCCGAAGCTGTAAGCATCCCAGGCTCCTGCGTTCGCCTCGCTGCCGGCCGCTTTGACTATGCTGTCGGTTATCGTAACATCCCAGTAGCTGTAGATGCCGGAACTCCCTGCGCTTCCGCTGCTGCTTGCGGCGGCGCTGCCTGCAGCTTCAACCTTGCTGCCGGTGATGACCAAATCATTGTAAGCCTCGATACCGGTGCTGTAAGCTCCCCAATCTCCTGCTGTCGTCTCACCTCCGGCCGCTGTTACCGTGCTGCCGGTGATGATCACACCATCGTTGCTCTCAATGCCCCGGCTCCCTGCATAATCGCCGCTGACCGTGCCTCCCGCAGCTTCCACTGTGGTGTCGGTGATCATAATGTCGCCGTCAGCGCCGATACCTATACTTTCAACGAAGATTACCGGGTTCTCGCCTGCAACATTGCCGCCGCTTACATCCAGGCTGCCGCTGCCGGTGATGGTAAGTTCTCCTTCTTCTGCAAAAATACCATAACTGCTGAATGTATCTCTCTCCCCACCGCCGTCTGACGGACCTGTCACAGTGTTGCTGCCGATAAGTTCTACCGCAAGGCCGTACAGTTTATAGATGGCTGCAGCAGCTTCTCCATCATCAAATTCACAGGCTCCCTCAGTTATGGTCGCATTCCTGAGGGTCAGGGTCTGGCCGTCCCATCTGATATTGTAATTGCTTTCTCCGGCGCCTTCTGCCGTCACCGAGCCGTCCTCATCTGTCAGTGCATAGGCCGGTGATCCTACGCTTGCCGTCAGTTGCAGATCGCCCACACGAACATATGCTTCAACAGGCTGCGGCTCTCTTGGGTCTACCAGTTCACTGTGGAAGTATTTTGCTCCTTCGATGCTGTGACATATATCTGTTTCTTCGGTAAACGGAGAGCCGCCTATCTCCTCGGCGCTTTCCGCATTTTCGCCTACTTTAACTTCGAGGGCCTGATCGGAAACGCCGGAGCTGACCCTGACCGGTTCATCTGTCAGGATCGCCTCGTCCTCGCCGTATGCTGTTACGGTGCTTGCGGATATCTCGATGACTTCCAGATGTTCGATACCATAGCTTTCTGAAAACTCTGAACCCTCGGCCGTACCTCCGGTGGCTGTTACGGTGCTGCCGCCGGTGATGCTCATACCGCCTGAATCGTTCATATTATCGGCATCTATACCACCGCTTTCCGCATAGAGCGTTGCGTTTTCATCCTGGGAAATGATCTCAACACTGCCGCCGGTGGCTTCTACGCTGCCGCCGGCAATGCTGATCCCGCCGTAGGATTCTATGCCGATGCTTGCAGCATTTCCGCTGTTATTTGTTATCCCGCCGCCGGCAGCTGTCACTTTGCCGCCGGTGATGACGGTAGCGCCGTCAGCGCTGATACCCCTGCTGTAAGCAGAACCGTTTACGGTGCCAATATCTCCGCCGAAAGCATTGACGGTGCCGCTGCTGATGGTTATATTTCCTTCTTCTCCGGAATAAAGGCCATAACTTTGAACAAATTCATCGCCTGTCGTTTTAGTGATATCGCCGCCCCTTACATACAGAGTGCCGGTGCCGGAGATGGTGATGCTGCCCTCGGAATAGATTCCGGAGGTTTCTGCGGCTCCTTCATCTGTAAGGGCTGGGCCTCGGACCGTGTTGCTGCCGACCAGCTCTATTTTCAGATCAGTCCCGCAGGAAATGGCAGTCACCGCGCCCTTATAATATCCCTGCGAATACCCTTGGGTTATCGTCGCATTATTTAAGGTCAGGGTGCTGCCGTCCCACCTGATATTGTAGCTGCTTTCACCAGCGCCCTCTGTCGTAACCGAGCCTCTGTCGTCTGTCAGGGCATAGGCCGGTTCTGCCTCGCTGCCGGTCAGCGCAACTCCGCCCACATGGATGGTGTCCCCGTCCGCCGCAAAGGCAGCCGTCGGTATCAGCGCCAGCACCATGCACAGGCTCAGCACTATGACCGCAAATCGTTTTTTCATGGCTTCGTTTCCTCCTTCTTTTCTCTTTCTGGTTGAGGTTTTTCGCCGGCTCTCATCTTCTCATGTCCGCACACTCCCAGCAGCGTACCTGCTGTCTGGCTGTAGTAGCGGCAGGAGCCGCAGTCGACACATTCAGTCTCACCCTTCGCCGGCTGTGAATACCGGCATGCGTCTTCAATGGTAAGCATTATGGGCCTGCCTTCCGGAGTGAACACCGGATTGGCGATAAAACTGCGGTAATCTTCCAGATACCTGTGGGAATATTCGTCCCAGACCACGGGTATCTCTAGGGGCATACCGCCGATCTCATACAGATTGGCTTTTTTATCCATTTCTCATCCGCCTTTCTCCTGTAGGGATGCAAGGGTGACGCCCTTTGCCGGGCGGCGTATGTCTTGTCTTTATTATATAGAAGCGTGAAAGTCATTTCTATTACCCGTTTTGGCCTCTAAAATGGGGGAGGAATATGGCTTTTCCAGGTTTTTTCTGCGGTTTTATGCGGACTTTCCGGTGTTTTTCTGTTCTGCGGGCGATGACCTACTATTCGGTGTTCGGAAGAGTTCCGTATTTACATGAGCGGCATGACCGCTTCCGGATCGTATTCTTCTCCTCCGGTCTTATATACTATCATGCCGCAGTGGTCAACCCCGGTGAAAGGAGTCTGATCGTCCACATAGTCGGCGCTGTCATGCCAGCGGTATTCCAGGTCAGTCCATGTCATTTGAGTATATGTCCCCGCCGTGGACGGATCCATGAACAGTACACGGCTGTCGCTGTAGCCGCAGGCGATGGCCCAGTGTCCTGCCGACCAGTGATCTATATAATCTTCACCATCGAAATATTCTATTTCTCCGGACTCCGTTTCGTGGTAATCCCATGCCTGGATAGGCAGTATGACAACTCCGCCTTCGTCAATGACAGCTTTTATGTCATCTGAGGTCATTTCTTCCTGCCATGTTACATCCAGAAGCCCTGTGCCGTTCATGTAATCCATGATGCTCTGGTAGCTTGTACCGTTTTCCGGAGTGGTGCCGCAGTCCTCCATCAGATATTCATCGTTTATATCAAGGTCATAGGAGGCCCACCTGAGCAGGCTATGCATGGCGGCCACTCCGCATGAGTATGTGGTCCCCTGCCGTATGAGCGGTATCCTGACGACTTTGTCAAAATCGGAAAGGGTAAGCTGCCCTTCATCCGCTGCGCTTTCATTCTGGTCTGTACATCCGGCAAAAAGTCCTGCTGCCATCAAGATGCTCAATAAGCAGGCACATATTTTTTTCATCATTATTTCCGTCTCCTCACATCAGGAATAGTTTATCATCGTAGCTATCACTATCATTATTATCTGCAGTGCCAGTATCATGCCGAACAGCGGAGTCACGAACTTGTACCATTTCTGGATAGGTATACCCATGAGCCCGCATTCAGTGGCCACTGATGTAGGCCAGAAAATGTTGGAGAATCCGTCTCCAAACTGGTATGCGAGCACAGCTATCTGCCTGCTCAGTCCTACCGAATCGGCCAGAGGAGCCATTATAGGCATTGTAACTGCTGCATTGGCTGAGCCGGAAGGTATGAAGAAATTGATTATATTCTGGACCAGCACCATTCCGACGGCAGCCACCTCTCTCGGCAGACCCTGGAGCATATTCGTCAGATAATATATGACTGTATCGGTTATATTTCCCTGTTCCATGACTATGCTCATTGACCGGGCTACTCCCACGGCAAGAGCGCCAAATATGACTTCAGAAGATGCTTTCACCAGAAATACACATACCTGGCTGAGATTGTATCCGCCCACCAGCCCGACCACAAAGGACATGACCAGGAAAAGCGCCGAAAGCTGCGGCAGATACCAGCCAAGCTGAGTCGTACCGTATACAAGTATCCCAATGGTAAGGACGAAAAGTCCGATTATCCCCTTCTGCCTTGCTGTAAACGGCAGCGCCTCCATCTGCTCGCGGCTCATCCCTTCATCCATGCTGAATGTCACATCTTTTACGATCGACCTGGCCGGGTCTGCCTTTACCCTGCGGGCATAAAAGATAAGATACCCTATGGCAAGACCCTCAAACAGTATCAGGCACACTATACGGAAAACCAGGCCCGAACCCGGCGGCACCTGGGCTATCCCCTGGGCTATACCTATGGTAAAGGGGTTCAGGGTTGCTGCGGCAAATCCGGTAGCAACGCCCAAAACAACGGCTGCTCCGCCTACCAGTCCGTCATATCCCATGGCTATGCCTATTCCAATGAACATGGGGAGCAGGCCATAAGTCTCTTCATACAGCCCAAATGTGGATCCGCATACTCCCAGCAGAGCCATAAACACAGGAAATATGAGCCATTCCTTGCCGCGCATTTTTTTAATCAGCGCTCCCATACCTCCAAAGAATGCCCCTGTTTCAATGAGCATGTACACCAGCCCGTAAGCAAAGAATATGAAAAAAATTATATCTGCGCTCTGGACCATGCCTTCTACTATGGCCATCACCATTCCGCCTGGGCCCACAGGAGTCTGCTCTATAAATTCAAAGGAATCGCTCAGTACGACCATCTGGCCATCTGCGTCCTCTATCCGCTGATATTGTCCGGCAGGTATTATGTAGGTCAGGACTGTTACAAACACGAGTATTATGCCTATGATCACATAAGTATGGGGAAATTCAAACTTTTTCCTTTTTTCTTTTACAGTTTCCATTTTTTCACCGCCTTTCAGCTTTCAGCCTGCTCCGGCCTCTCCGGTCCGCTTTCGGACCCGTCGAGTACCAGATATGCGGCATATATCTTTGCCGCTTCCATTATTGTTTTTATTGAAAGACATTCGTCTTCCATGTGTACGCGGTCAACATCATCCGGAAAGAAAGGGCCCCAGCAGACGAAATTTTCCAGAGCCTTGGCATAAGTGCATCCCGGCGCAAGGCAGAATTCACTTTTGTGCCCATAGGACTCATAGACCTGCTGCATCAGTCTCAACGACGGAAGTTTTTCACTTACCATGATCGGATCCTGGCATTCGATGAGCCGGGCTTTGAAGTTATACTCTCTTTCATGTTCCCTGAATCGGGCGAGGATGCTTTCACCTGTATTTCCAAACCTGTGGCGGATATTGACATTGACAGTCACAACACCGTTTTCTGCAGAAATGACCGTGGGTGCCGCCGTAGTCTTTCCTGCATATTCTCCGTTATAAAATTCAGTCCCGTCATCCAGTTTCAGCTGGGGAACATGGCAGTCCGACAAAAATCGGTCTATAAACTTCATAAAATTGAAAGGATACAGCTTTTCCCGATCCTTGCACATTTTGATTATGGCATTGTCTGCCGACTCCGGCGCCGAACTGTGGGCAGATATACCGTCATAAGCGATCTCCTCACCGCCTTTGAGCTGTATCACGGCTCTGGACGGTATCGTATTCCTGCTGTCACCGGCCAGCAGCCTGGTGATCCGGCAGCCTTCCGGTTCACTGAAAGTAAGACATATATCCGCATATCCCTTTTCCACATTGTAAATGGGAAAAGCCCCATCCGGAGTAAATCCGTGATCCGGCGCCGGGAACTGCTCCTTAAAATGCTCCATATCTGTCCATATACCTTCTTCACAGGAACCGACAATGAGGCATATCTTCTTTTTCAGCGGTATCCCCAGTTCTTTGATTGCACGCAAGACATAAAGGCTTATCATCACAGGGCCTTTATCATCGGCAGTTCCCCTGCCCCATATGGCTCCCTTGTCTATGGTCATGTCAAGCGGCGGATATGTCCACTTCTGCGGGTCTCCGATACCCACCACATCTACATGAGTAAGGACACCGACAGTTTCCGGACCATCACCCAGCTCTATGACACACACATCTTTTTCTGCGGTCATCGAGGTTTTAAGGCCAAAATCCTGCGCTCTCCGCCTCACATATTCCAGCGCTGCAGTGCAGTTTTGCACATCTCCGTGGAGGCTGGGTATCCTGACCAGCTCCCTTATATCTTTCAGAAGTTCTTCCTGTTTCTGTTCTAAATAAGCGTCTGTTTTCTTTCTCATTTTCCCGCCATCCTTTTTTCTGTCTGCCGGCAAAAGGCTGCTGCCATCCTGGTATATACCCTGTAACATTCGGTTATCTGCCGCGGGTCGATGTACTCTTTGTCTGAATGGCACACTTCCATATGTCCGGGACCGTAGATCACAACCGGCATATGTCCGTAGTGATATATCAGCCCGGCGTCTGTCCAGCACGGGCACCCCACCAGGACAGCGTCTTTTTCTGTAACTTCCCTGTAACTTTCTTTTAGCTGCTTTACTACTTCTTCATCATCTCCCATGAAAAATCCGGCATGGACATATCCCGGCTCCATCACGCTTTCTTCCAGTATGTGCATGGTACAGTGAAAATCCGGGTCTGTTTCCGCAAGCCTGTCTATTATGTCCTCCAGCTCGCCGCAGCATTGTTCATAGGTCTCGGCTCCCGGCAGAAATCTCCGGTCAAGCTCCACGCTGCATTTTCCTGCCACGGTAGAAAGCTGTGTGCCGCCCTGTATCACACCAATGTTTACCGTGCTTTTCCCCACAAGGGGCAGTTCCCGTTTTACCAGCTCAGGCTCCAGCCGTGAACGGACAGCGTTTATAAAATCCACAGCTTTGTAGATGGCATTTACCCCGTTCTGATACTGTCCGCCGTGGACCGTCCTGCCCTCAAAATCAAAGCGGAACCACTCCAGTCCTTTCTGGGCTATCCCTATGGCTCCCGGCCCCAGAGCTTCTCCTACTATGGCGGCGTCTGCCCTGATGCCGTCTTTTAACATATGTACGGTTCCCAGACTGGCGCCTTCTTCGTCGGCTACACCGCAAAAGATCAGATCTCCTCCCAGGATGGCGCCGCTCCGCTTCAGAGCGATCACTGCGCCCATCATGGCTGCCAGCGGTCCTTTCATGTCAGAAGTTCCTCTGCCGTGCAGAAAGCCGTTTTCATCTGTCCATGGCTCGTATGCTTTTTCCATGCCGTAAGCAGGTACCGTATCCATATGTCCGTTCAGCAGCAGAGATCTGCCGCCGCCTTTTCCGGGCAGCCTGGCGTAGACATTGCACCGCCCGTCTTTCAGCGGCGCTATCCGGCACTCTATGCCTTCCCTGTCAAAGATCTCTTTTATGTACCTCCCCACTCCGGCCTCCTGGTCTTTCCTCCCGCTGTATGACGGGATGGCGACCATGGCCCTGGTCCATTCCAGAAGTTCTTCGGATGTCACAAAATCTTCTGCTAAACCGCTTCTGCCGGTTTTACTTTCATTTTCTCTCCTTTCCTTTTCCATTTTCTTTTTCCTTTCTCCTGTACTGCTATGGTTTATTTAATTTTAACAAAATAAAAACGGGTTTGCTATTACCCGTTTTTGCCCTGAAAATGGGTGATGCCTCATGGCTGCCCTATCAGGATGTACAGCCGAAAAGGCTTGGCTGCGGCTCTGGCCTGCCGCATATCGTCCCATTTTTTGTACAAAAAAAGCAGCCCTTTATCAAAAGGACTGCACATATTGCAGACAAACTAAAGACCGCAAAACTCTCTCCGACCTGCAGCAGCAGGTGCTGGTCAAAGAAATTCGGACAGCAGGATTCTCTGCCGTTCATATAGAAGGCGGCATCTGAAAAGAGCCTATTTAGAGAATTTTTCCGTTTAATGCCGGGGCATTTGCACATTTTCAAAATACGATGTGTATCCTCGTACGGGATCCAGTCCCGGAATGTCTACTGCTCATGGTCAGGCAGAGCGCTCAAGATGGTCAGACAGAATGTTCAATCAGAGCGCCGTTTCATCTCATCTCAGCATATACTGTTTCAGTTCTTTTCGTGTCTCCACATCCAGTTTCCTCATAGCTTCGGAGATGTGGCTCTTGACCGTATTGACCGAAATATGCAGATGCTCGGCAATCTCAAGATTTGTCCAGCCTCTGGCAGCAAGCATAGCCATGGCAAATTCGGTCGTGGTCAGATCGTCGGCCACATCATGTCCGGTGATAGGGTTATGTACTCTACGCCATCCGGAAGAGAAACGATAGGTTATATCTATTATCCGCTTGAAATCTTTTGGCCATTTGGGCTTGATGACCGCTTCCAGCATTGCTCCAAGCAGGCCATGGTGTTCGCCAAAGCCTTCAATAAGGTCATCAGGCCTTGCTATATCCCACGCTTCCAAAAGATGTTCTCTGGCCCGGTCAGGCTGTTTGAGGCTCATGTAGTCCATCACTGCCACCAGGTGCAGATATATGGCTGGTATAGGATAAAGGGATGCCCCCATGGCAAGGGTTGCCTCTACGGTGCCTGCACTGTGGGCATATTCGCCTTTAAGATACATATAATGGGCCTGAACATACATGGCAAAAGCCCTGAGCCCCGGCGGAAGCAGCTGCAGGAAGTTTCCTGCCTCCGGCATTTGGTCAGGCAGCGGCAGATGAAGGAGGACAGCCCCTGCTGACGCTACAAAAGCCGAAGCCGCCTTAAACTGAGGCGACCGTTCTCCTGCAGCAGCTATGGAAGCATTCAGTTCACCCAGAGCAAACCTTGCATTGGATATCTGTCCTATGGAAAGATTGGCATATGTATAGAGCAGGCATGCAGAAAGCCTCGCACCCATATCAGTACTGGTCAGATAGGGCTCTGCTTCTTTTGCGGCTTTTTCGGGCTGTCCGCTGAAATAATGGTATTCTGCCATGGCAATATCCTTTTGCGCCCCTTCCTCCATGGCTTCTACAGCCTCTTTGCACCTGCCCGGTGTAAATGCCGTGTTCATCAGGGGCATGAGGTTTGTATGGTCCAAAAGCCCTCCGGATTTCTTTCCGGTATCAGCACTGCCCGACGGCTGTTTGGCTTGTCCGTCCGACGGCTGCTTGAGATGTACACTCTCTGGCTGTAACGGGCCGGGTATGGATCCTCCGGTTTCTGCAGAGCGCCCGGCATGCCGCGGATCCGTTGGCTTTTGAGCGTTTTCAGGAATTGCCCAGGATTTCCCGAATCTATGGGCGCCGGGTATCCGCCCTTCTGCACAGTATTGATTGATCCTTCGTTCAGATACTCCCCACTTCTCAGCCATCTGCCGTACGGACAGATAATTTTCCATTTTGCCACCGCCTCCCAGAGAAAAAACATATCAGACTTGTCAATGGTAAATGATATATTGGTATTATATGCGAATATCCGTATGCTTTCAAGGGGGAAGGCGTTTTTTCAGAAAACCGACATAATAACCCGTATGCGCCATAACCCGCACGCTCTTAAAGTGATACGCCATACAGTATGGGGCCGCCTAAAGCAGCGGGGAAAGCCCATTTAAAGGCAGGCGCCGGGTCAGGCACAAAAAACATGCAGGCAAAATGCCTGCATGAAGTACATTACAACTATCCTGCCGCTCTTATATCTGCCTTATACCACTGTCCTGCCTTTCCTGAAGATAATGAAATTCTGTATAAGCCAGCTCATCACAAACAGCATGCATTCTGTGAGCAGCTTCGCCGGATACACTGACATATCCAATATCTGGGTGAAAAATTCCAGTATGAGATTGTTCATTATCAGGATAAACCCGGCCAGTGCAAAATACTGCAATGCGGTCCCTAGCCTGCGCTTTTCCCGGAAAACGAAACGGCAGTTCATGCTGTAGTTATACATGGCGCTTATAACTCTTGCCGATACATTGGCTCCAAGTACCCAGCCTGCTGTATGCGGCACTATGAGCATGATCGCCGTGAAGAGGATATAATCAAGGACAAAGCTGCTCAAAGAGGACAGGCTGAATTTGATTATATCCTTATATATCCTTGCCGAATCCCTGAAAGAACGGAAATGGGACACGGAATTCTTTTTGTCGTGGTAAATGGTGCTGATCGGTATTTCTTTGATCGGCACCCCTTCTTTTGCCAGTTTTATGAGAACATTCATCTCATATTCATATCTTTCGCCCTCAATGGACAGGAGCCGCTCCACCAGCTCCGGAGAAAAGGCTCTGAGTCCTGTCTGGGTGTCAGACACAGCAACTCCGCTTACCATTCGGAATACATTTCTTGTTATCTTATTGCCCAGCCGTGATCTGGTCGGCATATCTTTTCCCACAGCTCTCACACCCAGGACAAGGGCTTCTTTGCTCAGGGAAGCCGCAGCCAGCAGCTTCATCATGTCCTCAGGCAGATGCTGTCCGTCTGAGTCCATTACACCGATGGCCTCCACTCCATCAGTCTTGTCCTTTATATACCCCAGTGCTGTTTTTATTGCCGCTCCTTTTCCGCGGTTTTCCTCATGTCTGAGGACTATGCACCTGTCTTCGACCGCATTGAAGATATGTTCGTGCTCTTCCCCGCTCCCATCGTCGACAACGATCTTTTCCAGATCATAAGGCTCCAGGTCTCCGATGAGTTTTATCAGAGTATCATCCGGCTTGTAGGCTGGAATAATCACCAGCAGCATAGTTCTCTCCTTTCTGCTACCTATAACTTTGCTTTTCTACAGATGATTATATCAGTCAATTATAAAATGTGTTTAAATAATATCTTAATTATTTTTGACGAAAGTATATTTTTTTATGACGCACTCTTTTTTTCATCTCCTTGCATCAGACCGTCCCTGTCCGGTTCTTCGTCTCTGACGCATGCGATTATCACCGTTGCAGCCAATATGAGCACGCATCCTGCTATCCCTCTTGCAGAAAAGCTTTCTCCATGAGCGGCTACGCCGATCACAACGCTGGTTATGGGCTCAAAAGTGCTCAGAATAGACGCACTTTGGCCTCCGGTATATTTTACCCCGATCTGGAATCCCAAAACAGCGATAAACGAAGCCCCGACAGAGAAAACAGCGGCAACCAGCCATCCGCTCCAAGGCATCGCCAGGGCAAGCTGCCCTGTGGCAAGGCATATTATGAAGAACATCACAGTTCCTATGGCATTCATATAGAATATCATCTTCAGCGAATCCATCTCTTTGAGTTCACTCTTGTCCAGGTAAATTATGTAAAAGGCGTATGTATTCCCGGAGATGAAAGCCAGGAGTATGCCGATGATATTTCCGCCCATGCCGACATCATAGAACAGGAATATACCTGCCATGCACATTATCACGCATATGAGCTTTACAGGCTTTATCTTTTCTTTCAGAAATATCGCACTGAACACTATCACCATTGCCGGATAGCAGAAATGCAGCGTGGTCGCCATGCCGGTGGGAATAAATGAATAGGAAGAGAACAGCAGGGGCGCTGTCCCTCCATATCCTGCCACCGTTATCAGTACCAATTTCCAGAACTGGGATTTTGTGATGCCCATGGGTATCTTTTTCGCCTTTAAATATATGAGCAGCGGGATCAGCGACAGTGAAAACCGCAGAAAT
Organism: uncultured Eubacteriales bacterium; assembly: GCA_900542565.1. GTDB lineage: Bacteria > Bacillota > Clostridia > Peptostreptococcales > Anaerovoracaceae > Fimisoma > Fimisoma avicola. Next base: position 29,770 of record UQOC01000023.1, read on the forward strand.
ACCACGCTTAAAGTAGTCCCTCCCACTGAAGTCAGATATGTTGAAAATGTCGGCACAAACCCGAAAAATACGGCGGAAATGATAACCCCTATGACGCCTATGGTTCTTTTGCTCATCTATTCCTCCTAAAAAAATTCTACAACATTCTTTCGCTGCTCTTTCGCCGCGGCGCTGTAGAATTTTTTAAAATCCGTGTTAAAACTCTGCTGTCTTTGGTGTTCTCGGGAACGGCAGCACATCCCTTATGTTGCTCATACCTGTTATATACATGATGATCCTCTCGAATCCGAGGCCGTACCCGGCATGCTTTACGCCTCCGTATTTTCTCAGATCCAGATACCACCAGTAATCCTTTTCGTCAAGTCCCAGCTCTTTCATCCGTGCGGTCAGCACTTCAAGGCGCTCTTCTCTCTGGCTTCCTCCGATGATCTCTCCGACTCCCGGCACCAGAAGATCGCAGGCGGCAACAGTCTTGTCGTCGTCGTTGAGCCTCATGTAGAAGGCCTTGATGTCCTTAGGATAATCCGTCACAAACACCGGTCTTTTGAATATCTGCTCTGTCAGGTATCTTTCGTGCTCTGTCTGCAGGTCGATACCCCATTCCACCGGATACTGGAACTCCTTGCCGGATTTTTTCAGCAGATCGACTGCTTCTGTATATGTGACACGGCCAAAATCCGAGCTGACAATATGATCCAGACGATCCAGCAGGCCTTTGTCCACAAATTTACTGAAAAATTCCATTTCTTCAGGGGCTTTTTCGAGGACGAAGTTGATGATATATTTTATCATGTCCTCTGCCAGCTCCATGTTGTCCTCAAGGTCGGCAAAAGCGATCTCCGGCTCGATCATCCAGAACTCGGATGCGTGCCTTGCGGTGTTGGAGTTTTCTGCCCTGAAAGTAGGTCCGAATGTATATATGTTGCGGAAAGCCATGGCAAAAGTTTCTCCTTCCAGCTGTCCGCTTACTGTCAGGTTAGTTTCTTTCCCGAAAAAATCGCTGCTGTAGTCTATCCTGCCATCCTCTGCCCTCGGCAGGTTGTCGAGGTCCAGTGTCGTCACCTGGAACATCTCTCCTGCGCCTTCGGCATCGCTGCCTGTGATTATCGGCGTGTGGACATAGACAAAATCCCTGTCCTGGAAAAATTTATGGATCGCATAGGCTACGAGGGATCTGACTCTGAAAACTGCTGAAAATGTATTACTCCTCGGTCTGAGGTGAGCGATCTCCCTGAGGAATTCCATGGTATGCCTCTTGGGCTGCAGCGGATAATCAGGTGTAGATGCCGCCTCTATCTCTACCTTGCGTGCTTTTATCTCAAACGGCTGTTTGGCGTTTGGCGTGAGAGTCACTATACCGGTCACGGCAAGGGCCGTGGCCACATAGGCTTTTGCGATTTGCTCAAAGTTATCTATAAATTCTTCTTCATACACCACCTGCACGGATTTAAAGAATGTTCCGTCATTCAGTTCTATGAACCCGAACTTGTTGGAGTTCCTGTTGTTGCGGACCCATCCCCTTACCAGTATCTCCTGTCCGTCATAGTCTTTTGTGTTTCTGAAAAGTTCTCTTAATAATACTTCTTTCATCTGAATATACCTTCTCTTTATTTTTGCGGCCCTGCGGCTGCGTATCATATTGTTTTTGCAGCCTTAAGCCTGCGTATTGGATTATTTTTGCGGCCCCGAACCTGCGTATCGGAAAATATTATATACTATAAATGCGGTGTTTTCAAGGGGTGGGTTGTGAATGCGGGTGCTGGGGTGTGTGTGAATGATGGTGCTGGGTTGTGAATGCGGGTGCTGGGTTGTGAATGCGGGTGCTGACGGGTGTGTGAATGATGGTGCTGGCGGCTGGCCGTCCGTAGATGCAGGCGCCTTTCATCACCACCCTGCAGGTTGCGGCGTAACAGGCCTGTTGCGCCGCAATGGCTGCAGCATGCCAAAGCCATGCAGGCATGTGGGCTCAGGCATGCTGGATTTGTTACAGCATGCTCCTTTTTCCCCCTGAATCTTACTTTTTCACTACTACAGGGGGAACGACTCCACCGAAACAAAGCCTTTTAGTAAGTGTCAAATAGCAGGCACATAATTAAAACAGTTCCCCTTGTCCACAGCAA
>UQOC01000024.1 GCA_900542565.1 uncultured Eubacteriales bacterium
GTTCCGCTTTAGAGTACGCAAAATTCCAGGTCCATTACTTAAATTTACACAAAAGACCGTACTTTTTCAAGATATATCTATCTTTTTCGTATTGAAAACCGAGCTTTATCTTTCATCCTGAACTTACTTTTTCTTCTGGAAGTTAGTTTTTCATTTTACCAGCTTTTAAGGCAAGCTGGATGATGAGGACCTGTTCGTTGTTGTTAAGGTCAAGGTCGAGGATCTTTGAGATCTGTTCCAGCCTGTATAGCAGGGTGTTGCGGTGTATGAACAGGTCGCGGGCTGTGTTGACGGAATTGCGGCAGTTATTGAAATAGACTTCAAGGGTCTTTACCAGTTCAGTACCGTGTTTAAGATCATAGTCCAGCAGAGGTTTGAGCCTCTCTGTCAGCGCCAGCTTGGCAAAGGCCGCCCGCAGGGGCGGCCTTTTTGTATGGTCGGGGAGGCAGCTTTTGCAGCAGGGATTCCCTCTGCGCATCGCTCCGCAACATGCCGGCGCCCAGCCAAAACCCTGCCGGCCCCCCTGTCTAAAATGTAAATCTTGTGTAAAAAGTAAGACTGTGATGTTGACACCGGATCAAGTAAAGTGATATACTATCAATGATTGACAAATATAATTGTCAAAATGAAAAGAAAAGTTGTCAAAATCTGCGGGGGGGGGCCTTAAACTTCCTCGCTATCGGAGGAGGCAAGATAATATGTCGCTGAGAAACAAGCTCAAAGAATATCGAGCAAAAACCGGATTGAACCAGTCGGATTTCGGCAGGATGGTCGGTGCGTCCAGACAGACCATCAGTCAGATAGAACGGGGAGACTATTCCCCGTCAGTCACCCTTGCACTCAGGATAGCCAAACTGTGCGATGCCAAGGTAGAGGACATCTTCATATATGAGGAAGAGCAGAACTGATGACTTTGCTTGAAAAGATATAAAGATCAAAGGGAGAAAAAAGATGAGTCTGGTAGTAAAAAACCTGAAAAAATCCTATGGAGACAAGGTTGTCGTGGACGACCTGAGTTTTGAGATGCCAGGACCGGGCGTATATGCCCTTTTGGGCACAAACGGGGCCGGCAAGACCACTTCCATAAGGATGATGCTTAACATGCTCACAAGAGACGGAGGAGAGGTGCTGTGGAACGGACAGCAGCTTACCACAGATAACTGCAATGTGGGTTATCTGGCGGAAGAAAGAGGGCTTTACCCCAAGTATACACTTATGGATCAGCTGATGTACTTTGCAAGCCTCAGAGGAGTACCAAAGGCCGAGGCAAAGGAAAGGATAAGATATTGGGCAAAAAGGCTGGAGGCAGAGGAATATCTTTATCCTCAGGTTTCGGCGGCGCCGGCTCTTGGGGAAAATAAAAAATTCAAAAAGACCCCCAGAAAAAAGGCGTTCAAGCCGAAACTGGCAGATCAGCTTTCCAAAGGAAACCAGCAAAAGATCCAGTTCATGATAGCTCTTATCTCGGACCCGGAACTGATAATACTTGACGAACCTCTTTCCGGACTGGATCCGGTAAACACTGACCTGTTCAAGGGGATAATCAGAGAACAGATAGCAGCAGGCAAATATCTCATAATGTCAAGCCACCAGATGGCAACTGTGGAAGAGTTCTGTACTGATATAACCATAATGAACAGATCCAAGCCCATATTGCAGGGAAACCTCAACGAGATCAAAAAGAGTTACGGCCGTGTAAACCTTCATCTTAAAACAGAACAGGAGGCTGCGGACATCATAAAGGATTCCGGCGCCGTCATCGTTACGGAAAAAGAAAGAGAATATCAGATCAAGGTAACAGGAGAGGAACAGGCAAACCGCCTGCTGCGCGATCTTATGAACGCGGGCATCACGGTCATCACTTTCGATCTGAGAGAGCCGTCTCTCCACGAAATCTTTGTGGAAAAAGTGAGTGAAGCCAATAAGCTTGCCGGGATCACCGAAGAAGTGGCAGGTGGAGCCAATGAATAAACAGGGATCATTTACCGGAATAGGAAAAGTGTATAACTTTACGCTCACCCAGCTATTCAAAAATAAAGCCAACATGGCCAGCTTTCTTGTGCTCGTGGCGGTAGCGGCCTTAGCCGTACCGGTCATGGCCCTGTTCATGGGCGATGGAGAAACGGGCGTCACATTTTTGACCGATGTGATGACCATAGATGAATTTTTGGGTCAGGATCAGATAAGTTATGATTCGAGATATACTTTGCAGTATGCTTATTCCATAATCGTCATGATAGTGTGCATCTTTTCATGCACATACATCGTGCGCGCCATCATAGAGGAAAAATCCTCCAAACTGGTGGAGACACTCATGGTCAGCATCAGGTCAGAAGCGATGATAATGGGAAAGATACTGGCGGTGATATCATTCGTGGCCATCATGGTCATTGCCATAGTCCTGGCTTTTGCCCTGTCATATTTTGTGACAGGGATGTTCATGGATACTTCTTTCATCGGACAGATCCTGGAAAACGCAGGAATAACTTCACAGACCATGAACCTTGGCGTTGATATGATCGCAGCGGTGGTCATATCAATTCTGATCGGGTGTCTCATGCTGTCTCTGATAGCCGCCTTGAGCGGAGCAGGCTGTTCGACCATGGAGGACATGGAGTCGGCCAACATGGCGGCAACCATGATAATCCTCGCCTGTTATCTGGTGACCGTGTTTGCAGCGCCTTTCGGCAGCGGGCCGGCGGTGATACTGTCCCTTTGTCCGTTTATTTCTGCCTTTGCGGCGCCGACATATTATGTGACCGGAGACATAGGGCTTGCAATACTCATCCTTTCATGGGTGATACAGATAGTATGCATCTTCCTGCTCTACAAGCTTTCAGGAAAGATATATGACAGCCTGATAATGTACAAGGGAAGCAGGATGAAGCTGGGCAAGATCTTTTCCATGGCCCTTGGAAGAAAGGAGGGAAAATAGATGAAGAAAGAGCTTAGAGGATTTTCCCGAATATTTTCTTTCACTTTTAAGCAACATGTAAAAAGCAAGGGATATAAGAGCAGCACCATAATGATAGGACTGCTGTGCCTGCTGCTCCCGGCCATCATAATGATAGCGGTTGAAAGCTTGTCCGGAAATGATCCTGCTCCTGTTACCGGAAGCCAGCAGGAACAGGCTGCGGCCGCAGATCTTTCCCAGATAAACCATATTTATACGGTGGATCTCAGTGACGACAGACTGGCAGACTTTTCGGGCCTTCCTGCAATGCTTAGCCAGGGTGCCGGGCTAGAGATGGATGTTACCGATTATGGAAGAGATCTTGATGAGGCCGCCAAAGCTGCCGCAGGAACTGATGATACTTTGCTGATAGTGACAAAGCAGCAGGGCAGGGAATACACAATGAACATCGTCATACCGCAGGACAGCGGTATATCTTTGGAGACCGCCCAGGGTTTTGACTCCGTACTGATGGCCTATGCAGACATGCAGAGCGTGGCCAACGGCGGTACTGCAAGCTACTACGGATCGGAAGAAGCAGAGGGCGGAGGAGATTCCCAGGATTCTATGGAAATGATGATCTCCATATTCCTCAGCTTTATAATAGTAATGGTGTTGTATTTCTTTGTTCTGGCATACGGACAGGGGGTCGCAAACAGCGTTGTAATGGAAAAAAGTTCAAAGCTGATGGAAAGCTTCCTGATCAGCGTAAGGCCGGCAGCTATCGTACTGGGAAAGCTCCTGGCCATAACCATGACAGGCATCGTCCAGATGATGAGCTGGATAATAGCCCTTGTCATAAGCTTTGCCGTCGGTACCATGACCGTAAGATCAATGGATCCGGATTCGGATATGTTCATATTGAAGCTGTTTGACATGGTCGGAGAACTGACTTCAGGGCTGTTCACTCCTGCAAACTGTATCATGGCATTGCTGATCGTGATGGCCGGCATGCTGCTGTACTGCGCTCTGGCGGCAATCGGCGGAGCTATGGCCAGCAAGGCAGAAGATCTGTCGTCAGCTAACCTGATATTTACCCTGGTACTCATAGCAAGTTTTCTGGCATCACTTTACGGCAATGAGGCATTTGGAGGGAGCGGCAGTGAGCTCCTTGACTGGATACCGTTCACTTCTGTAATGGTGGCGCCTGCAAAGATCCTGGTAGGTAGTTTTCCACTGTGGAAATCGGTCTGCTGCCTTGGGATCATCCTGATAACGACATTGATCGCATCGCTGGCGGCCGGAAAGATATACCAGTCTCTGGCCCTTTACAGAGGAGATGTGCTCAGCCCTAAAAAACTGATAGGAATGTTAAGGAGATAGTCATGAACGAAGTGATAAGAAATCTGCTTACGCGCAGGAGCGTCCGCTCTTTTACGGAGGAACATATTAAAAGGGAGGATCTGGATCTTATAATCAAGACAGCCCTGTATGCGCCATCTGGCTGCAATATGCAGACATGGCAGTTCACAGTGGTGACAGACAGGCTGAAGATACAGAGATTAGCCGCCGCTGTGGGAAAGGTTCTTGGCCGTGAGGGTTATGACTTTTACAGCCCGGATGTGCTCATAATTCCCACAAATGAGAGAGAAAGCCGGTGGGGAATGGAAGACGATGCATGCGCACTGGAAAATATCTTCCTGGCTGCCCATTCCCTTGGCATAGGTTCTGTATGGATAAACCAGCTGAGAGGCATATGCGATGAGCCGGAGATAAGGGCCATACTCAGAGAGTGGAAAATCCCGGACGACCATGTGATATATGGCCTTGCCGCCTTGGGGTATGCCGCTTCTGAGCCTTCGCAGGATGTGGAAAAAAGGGGTATTGTAAATATAATAGAATAAGCGAAAGGCTGGTCTGCATGGCTGTGCCGTTAAAGCTGTAGAAAGTAAAGAGCCACGCTGTACACTTGTTTACAAGTGACAGCGAGGCTCTTTCTTTTGTGTATCATGTCCACCCGAAAAAGGGTTTTCCTCTGTTTTCAGGGGGAACCGCTCCCCCGGTTCCGGTAGTTTTTCATTTTTTAGGGGGAGCGACTCCACCGATTTCAAGGTTTTTGATTGTTTCAGGGGGAGAAAAAGAACCAGAAAAAAGGAAAAATGCCAACTATAATTGTCAAAAATATTCCCGGATCCCGATCCAGCTCCGAAAATGCCCCCCCTGATTTCCTAAGAAAAAGCTTTTCAGGGGGAGCCGCTCCCCCTGAAAGTGATATTTTATTTGATTTGGGTGGAACAGCAGGTGAGACAAGCATCAGATGTTCCATACAGAGATAGCAGGCGTGACAAGCGTCAGCCGCACCATGCAAAGATGTCAGCCGGGACAGATTCCGAGGGGACGGTAAGGTGCGGGCCGGAACCTTGGTGAAGGATCGGGCGGCCCATCGAGCTTCAGTATCATCGGAGCTTCGGTACCATTGGGATTTCAGTAACTTTGGGATCCCAGTACCCCTGGGAGTTCAATATGTTATTTGCCTCTTTCGTAATACAGTTTCATTTCACCGTCAGGCACCATGCTGCCGCCTGTAGCCCATATGATGTGAGAGGCGTTCTCCATTTTGTCCTTAAGACCGAAGGCCCCCATATATTCCTCAGAAGCGGCGGCAAGGGAAGGGCCTGTGAAGGAAGCGCAGGACGATGGTTCGATATATATTTTTTCCCTGTCAGCAAGCTGCGTCAGGAAAGGATATAACTTTTCATCCCCGATGGTATAGCACCCGTCAAGGAGCGTATCCATCATGGTGCCGACCAGTCTGGACGGCCTTCCTACAGCGAGGCCGTCGGCATCGGTCTTGCCGTCTATGCCTATATCGCGGACGGATATGCCGTCATGGAGGCCGGTGATCAGGCCCAGGGTCATGCAAGGAGCGTGAGTAGGCTCTGCAAAGAGTATGTGGACATTGCTTCCCAGCATTTTTTTAAGGCCGAAAGCGATGCCTCCGGGAGCGCCACCCACGCCGCAAGGTATATATACGAACAGAGGATGATCTTTGTCAACGGTTATGCCGGCTTCTTTGAGCTGAGGGAGCAGGCGCTTGGCGGCAACGGAATATCCCAGGAACAGGTCGGCAGAACCCTCATCATCTACGAAATGGCACATGGGATCAGAAGCGGCCTCTTTTCTGCCTTCGGCAACTGCTTTCTGGTAGTCATCAGGATATTCTATGACATTGGCGCCTTTGGAACGGAGCAGGTCCTTTTTCCACTGGCGTGCATCGGCGGACATGTGAACGGTCACATTGAATCCAAGTTTTGCGCTTATTATGCCGATGGAAAGACCGAGATTGCCTGTAGAACCCACAGCCACAGAGTAATGGCTGAACAGTTCTCTGAAACGGTCGCTGTCCAGCTTTGAATAATCGTCATCCAAAGTCAGAAGTCCCTGGGACAATGCTATGGATTCAGCGAATTTCAGCACCTCATAGATACCGCCTCTGGCTTTGACAGATCCAGAGATCGGCAAGTGGCTGTCACATTTCAGAAAAAGCTTTCCGTCAAAATTTCCGCACATATGCTCTAAGGCGAGCTTCATCTTTGGGATCTCCACCAGCTTGGATTCTATGATACCTCCGGAGCGGGCGGTTTCAGGAAAAGCCTTGGCGATATATGGAGCGAAGCGGGCAAGGCGGGCTTCAGCATCATCCATGTCCTCTTTGCCAAATGGCAGAGGCTTGTCCTGGCCGGCATGGGGATTGACCCAGAAAATTTCTTCACAGGCCGCCATCTTGCCTATGACCGGATTGGCAACCATCAGCTTTTTAATGTCCATTTTGTACCTCCGTATTATAATCTGTCACTGTCATTGAGCAGCCTTCTGAGACGGCCGCTTTTGGGCCTAAGGCCGCCTGATGGGCCGGCGGCCTGCCCTTCTGTAAATTCTTTGTATCTGTATATTTTCCCGCAAACCTGGTCATCATCAGTCTCTATGATCCCAAAAGAGCCGCCTGAACCGTCCCTTGGCCGGGAAAGGCTGCCTGGGTTCATCAGGTAAACACCATCGATCTCGGTGAACACACCTCTGTGGGTGTGGCCGAATAAGGCGCCGATACAGTCGTTTTCCAGCGCTTTATAATAAAGACGCTGCAAGTCCTGGCCCACATTTTCCATGTGGCCGTGGGTCACGAGAAAATCTCCGGCTTCGGTGGCAAGCAGCAGGAAACCGGTTTCGGAAAACTCATGGTCACAGTTGCCTTTTACCGCCGCCACAGGGATGCCGCAGGACATCCTTATGTTCAAGGCGTCCTCATAACAGTCTCCGCAATGGACGATCATATCCACAGGGGATTCTTTTTCAAGTTTGGACAGGACACGGTCAAATCTTTCAAGATCACCGTGGGTATCGCTTACTACTAAAATGCGCATATGTTTTCCTCTCTGCAAAATTATCTGCTCTAAATGATAGTATAACATAGAAAAAGAAAATATTGTATGCTAAAATAAAAGAGAAAGAGCCATCCTGCGGAGGAAACAGAAATGCTGCAAGAGATAAGGAAAAAAATGGTCATACTCAAAAACCATATGCCGTTCACGCCCGATATCAAAAGTTATTTCAGGCATATTGAAGAACGGGAATGGCTCCACGCCAACCTTGAACTCGAAGGTTCATCACTGACACCCCAGCAGGCAGATTCGATGGCCGACGGAGAGATATGCAGCGATGCGTCGGTGGGAGAGCATGTGGCCGTCCAGAAAATAGCCGGGCTTCCCGACAAAATGTGGAGCATGGCGGAGATGAAAAGAGAACTTGAGCTCAATCTTCTGAAGGAAATATATGTTTTCGTCTCGGCCATGGACGGAGCCGCAGATGACAGGCAGGGAAGCTGCTACAGGAAGCGTAACACCATAATACAGGAACTAAGCTATACGCCGCCCTTGCCGTCAGAAATCCCAGGGATGATGGAACATCTGGCCGGCATGCTGATAGAGGCTGACGGTATAGACCCTCAGAGTGAAAAGTTTTTCCTCATGGCGGCCTCCATACATGATATGATAGCAGCCATCGTTCCGTATGGGCAGCAGGACAGGCTGGTAGCCAGGTCAGCGGCGGCTTATTATATGATAAGCAAAGGTTATCCCCTAATAACCTTCGACCTTAAAGAACAGGAATACAACCTGATGATCGAAAGGTACATAAAGACCGGAAAAAACGATGAGTGCGCCGAAGCTCTCAAAAAGGCCCTGCTTGAAAGGCTGAGGCTCATGACCCAGTTGACCAGATATTGAACTTGGGGTATTATAAATCTGTCAAAAGAGACTGATCAGGAGAGAGATTATGGAAAAGAAGAAACGGATAAAAAGCAGATATGTAAAACTGGGCATATGTATCTTTGCCGCAGGGGCCGGACTGCTCCTGCTTTATTATCTGCTTTACAGCACAGCCAATGTCAGGAATATGGCAGGCACCATAAACGACATACTGACACCGTTTTATCTGGGGATCATCATGGCCTATCTGCTTTGTCCGATATATAACGGAACCCTCAAACTTGTCTATAGATACAGGAAAGACCGGTCAAAGACTCCGGTCAGAGGATACAAGACGGCCCGGTTCGTGGCCAGCCTCGTATCATTTGCCGTGCTGGTGATAGTTCTTGCCGGATTCTTCATGCTTATAATACCGGAACTGATAAACAGCGTTGTGGGCCTTGTCAGGGAGGCTCCTGCCTATATAGAGAACATCACGGCATGGGTTGAAAACAATATAGTAGAAAACCCTGCCCTTGCCGATCTGATAGAAGGGAGGCTGGAAAATGCTTATACCATGTTCCTGGAATGGGGGCAGAATAACCTGCTGCCGGGAGCAGAAACATTGCTGCTGAGGATATCCGAAGGCATTCTGGGAACTGTGGGGGCTGTGATAGATATGCTGGTAGCGTTCATAATATGCCTGTATGTCCTTAACAGCAAAGAAATATTTCTGGCCCAGGCAAAAAAAATAGTGCTTGCCGTGTGTTCGCCGGGGAGGGCGTCCCAGCTCTTTGAATTTGCTGACATATGTCACGATACTTTCGGAGGATTTATCAGCGGAAAGATCATAGATTCCATAATGGTAGGCATACTATGCTTTATAGCCATGAGCATATTGGGACTGCCGTTTGCTCTGCTCATAAGCGTTGTTGTGGGGATAACGGATGTGATCCCTTTCTTCGGCCCGTTTATCGGAGCAGTTCCATCGGGGGTGCTGCTTTTGTTCATCGACCCGTGGGCTGCCGTTAAATTTGCCCTGTTGATACTTATACTCCAGCAGATCGACGGCAACATAATAGCACCCAAGATATTGGGAAAGACCACAAGGCTGGCAAGCTTCTGGGTGCTCTTTGCCATCATAGTGGGAGGAGGCCTGTTCGGGCTGCCGGGGATGATACTGGGAGTGCCTACCATGGCAGTCATCTACATATATTTTGCCAGACTGATAAACAACAGGCTGGCAGACAGGAATCTTTCCACCATGACAGAAGTATATGAAAATTTTGAAAAATACCAGATCAACAAGGAGGATATCTTTGGAAGAGAAGCGTGCGCATCTGACGGAAAAAATGGCGGGGCTGAAAGAACTGCTGATAAATACAGGAGCTGAAATTGAAGAAAATGTCCCGATGGGGAAATATACCTCTTTCCGGGCCGGAGGCCGGGCGGCCGTGGTTGTATGCGCCGGGTCTGAACAGCAGCTTTTGTCAGTTCTTTCTGCTGTCAGCAACGCAGGAGTACCTCATACGATATTGGGGAACGGGACCAATACACTGTTCAGGGACAGCGGATACCAGGGCGTAGTGATACGCCTGGGCAGCGGATTTTCTTATATAGAGGAAGAATCCGGAGGAGACAGAGGAAAAGACGGAGAAAAAGTTTATCTCCGGTGCGGTGCGTCTGTGCTGCTGTCATCCCTTGCACGGAATATCCTGGACAGGAGTCTGACAGGCTTTGAATTTGCCTCAGGCATACCGGGCAGTCTGGGAGGAGCCCTGTTCATGAACGCCGGGGCATATGGCGGTGAGATGAAAGATATAGTGACAGAGGTACGGGCCGTATCTCCTGACGGAAGCGAGATAAAGACTTTTACTGCAGAAGAAATGGAATTTGGCTACAGGCACAGTATTTTGCAGGAAAATGGATATATCGCTTCCGGAGCGGTCATCACACTGGCCGGGGGTGATCGCAGCAGGATCGCAGCAGTCATGAAAGAACTCAATGAAAAGCGAAACAGCAAGCAGCCCGTCAGTTATCCATCTGCCGGCAGCACTTTTAAAAGGCCTGAAGGACATTTCGCAGGCAGGCTCATAGAAGAAGCAGGGCTGAAAGGCGTTGCCATAGGCGGCGCCCAGGTGTCAACCCTCCACAGCGGCTTTATCATAAACAAGGGAGGAGCTACGGCCACAGATATAATTGACCTGATTACTCTGGTCCAAAATACGGTATATGATAAAAAAGGAGTAATGCTCCAGCCGGAGGTAAGGATAATTGGATAAATACGAAAAGACCGCATGTCAGTACCGGATGACATACGACCATCATACACACACCATATATTCACATGGCAAGGGTACGATAGAGGACAATGTAAAGACAGCAGCTGCAAAGGGGCTCAGTTCCATTGCCATCACTGACCATGGGCCGGGACATCTGACTTATGGGATGAAGATGGAAAAGATACCGGAAATGAAAGCTGAGATACAAAGACTCAGGGATATATATCCGTCGGTCAGGGTCTTGCTGGGTGTAGAGGCCAACACATTGCGGGTGCCGCCGTATCTTGATGTAACAGAAAAAGACAAACAGCAGCTGGACATATTGCTGGCCGGCTATCACTTCGGGATACTGAAAGCAGGTATGGTACCCAATTATATATACAGCAGGACAGGTGCCTTTGGCAGCGGCAGCTCGTCCCTGCTGGTGAAAAACACCGACATGATACTCAAAGCCCTGTATGAAAACAAGATCGACATACTGACACATCCGGGGGACAAAGGGCCGTTTGACATCCACGACATAGCCGCAGCCTGCTGTGATACCGGGACAATGATCGAGATAAACGCAAAGCATAAACATCTGACGACAGAGGAAATAAAGATCGCCGCAAAGTTTGATGTTAAGTTTGTTATAGGCAGCGATGCCCATGTGCCGGACAAAGTCGGGGAATTTAAAGAACCGCTCATCAGAGCGCTGGAAGCAGGGCTTGAGCCGGAGAGGATAGACAACATAGAACGGATATGATACTGCGCAGGTTTCAACATAGAAAGGAATACATATGGAAGTCGTAATGATAACCGGACTTTCGGGGGCCGGAAAGACGAAAGCCGCCGACTGGTTTGAGGACAAGGGATATTACTGTATAGACAACATGCCGCCTGCCCTCATCAAGAACTTTATAGATCTGGCCATGACAGGCAAGAGAAAGATCCAGAAGGCTGCATTTGTTGTGGACATAAGGGGCGGACAGTTTTTCGGAGATCTGAAAGAGACCATAATATCCCTTGAGGACGATATAAATATCGATTTTAAGATATTGTTCATCGAAGCTTCTGATGAAGCACTGATACGCCGTTTCAATGAGGCAAGGAGGACCCATCCTCTGGCGGCATCGCTGATGACAAGTGAAGCTATCCAGATAGAACGGGAAGAACTGGCTGAGCTGCGGAGCCATGCCAATTATGTGATAGATACATCCAGCCTCAAGGTAGCTGAGATGAATTCGGAACTGGACAAACTGTTCGGCAGCAAGACCAAGAAAGCATCTTTTGTGCTCAACCTCATGTCCTTCGGGTACAAGCACGGCATGCCGGCTGAGGCCGACTGGGTCATAGATGTAAGGTTCATCCCAAACCCGTATTATGTGTCAAGCCTGAAAAAGCTTACGGGAAACAACAAAAAAGTCGCCCAGTATGTGATGAAGCAGGATATAACCAAAGAGTTTGTCAACCGTTTCCACGAGATCATAGCAAGGCTTTTGCCATGCTATGTCAAAGAAGGAAAATACAGTCTCACCATAGCATTTGGCTGTACCGGAGGCCAGCACAGATCGGTGGCGCTGGCAAACGAATTTTATAAAATTTTTACGGCTGAAGGCTGGCGGGTAACCCTTGAACACCGGGAACTATAGTGTTATAATATTTTAAGGTCACTAATTCTATAATAAGAATAAAGGAGATAAAAATGGAAAAATTGATCATCAGTGCTTGCATCTGCGGCGCGGAAGTAACCAAGGAACAGAATCCTAATGTACCTTATACGGTAGAAGAAATCGCAAGAGAAGCAAAGGCTGCTTATGATGCAGGCGCAGCTTTGATCCACCTTCATGTAAGATGGGACGACGGAACTCCTACTCAGGATAAGGGCAGATTCCAGGAATGTATCGACGCTATCAGAAAAGAATGTCCTGATGTTATTATTCAGCCTTCAACCGGCGGCGCTGTAGGCATGACCGATCTGGAAAGATTGCAGTCCACAGAAGTAGTACCTACTCCTGAAATGGCCACTCTTGACTGCGGTACCTGCAACTTCGGCGGAGACGAAGTATTCACCAACACTGACAACACCATCATAAACTTTGCCAAGATCCTTCAGGAAAGAGGCATCAAGCCTGAATGTGAAGTATTCGACAAAGGTATGATCGACACAGCCATGAAGACTGCCTACAAGAAAGGCTATCTGACAAAGCCTATCCACTGGGATTTCGTTCTCGGCGTACAGATGACAGCTACCATCAGAGACCTGGTATACATGGTAGGCTCCATTCCTGAAGGTTCCACCTGGACAGCTACAGGCCTGGGCAAGAACGCCTGGCACATCGCAGCTGCTACCATCAGCATGGGCGGTCATGTAAGAGTAGGTTTCGAGGACAACCTGTATCTGGAAAAAGGCGTACTGGCCAAATCCAACGGAGAAATGGTAGAAAAAGTAGTTAAACTGGCTAAGCTCCTCGGCAGAGAGATCGCAACTCCTGACGAAGCAAGAGAAATCCTTGGACTGGCTCCTCGCAAATAGTTCAATACATAGGAAGATCAGCAGAGGCGTCGCATAAGCGGCGCCTCGTTTAATAACAGGGAAATGACAGCAGGAGGGGACAATGTCTTTCGCTTCAGAAGTAAAAAATGAGCTTTCCAGGGTATGGCCGGAAAAGAAATGCTGCCAGCTTGCAGAAATAGCAGGCTTTATCAGAGTGGCCGGAAGCATAGGCCTGGCCGGAGGCGGCAAGTTCAATATAATCCTCACATCTGAGGACCCTGCCGTGATCCGGCATTATAAGGCGCTCATACATGAGTATTTCAATGTGGACACGACTCTTTCGGTAGGAGAAGCCATCTCTGTGGGCAAAAAACACTCTTACAGCATAACCATCGATCCGGATAACAGGAGTGAGCAGATACTCAGAGAAACCGGAATACTGCTGGTACGGGAGGGAAATAACTACATTTCCGACGGGATCTACGATGGTATCGTCAAGAGCAAATGCTGCAAGAGGTCTTATCTCAGAGGTGTTTTTATGGGGAATGGAACCATGTCCGACCCGGAAAAGGCATATCATCTGGAATTTGTGTGCCACACGGAGGCTTTTGCCAGAGATCTGAGGAAACTCATAAATTCATTTGTCGATTTGCAGGCAAAGGAATATAAGCGGGGCAAGACATATGTGGTCTATATGAAAAAGGCCGACTATGTGGGCGATACGCTGGGGATAATGGGAGCAGATACCCATTCCCTCATAATTGAAAACACACTTGTAGAAAAATCCGTCAGGAACGATGCCAACCGGCTGGCCAACTGCGATAACGCAAATGTGGACAAGATCGTGGAGGCAGCCATGAAGCAGGTTCAGGCCATTGCAAAGATAGAGCAGACAAAAGGGCTCGGATGGCTGCCTGAAAAGCTGCGGGAAACAGCCATACTCAGAAAGGAAAATCCTGATATTTCCATAGCCGCCCTTGGGGAAATGTGCGACCCGCCCCTCAAAAAATCCGGCATAAACAGTCGGCTGAGAAAGATAGAAGAGCTGGCTTCAAAGCTATAGGCAAGATCAGCCGGCATATCATACCGTCCGTCACTGACTGGCCCCGGAATGAACGGGGATATGAACAGTTCCTTGTTTTAAAAAAAGTACATGTATACCGTATTCTTGCAAAAATCTCAACTTTTTGCAGAAAAAATGTGTAAAATAGAACACATATGTACTAACAAAAAAACAGGGAGGAAAAAGATCATATGTCATATGTGGACGAGATCATCAGATCAGTAGTAGAAAATAATCCTGCGGAACCGGAATTTCATCAGGCTGTAAGAGAGGTACTGGACTCTCTGCGCCCTGTGGTGGAAGAGAACGAGAGGATCTATAGGCGGGAAGCCTTGCTGGAAAGGCTTGTGGAACCTGAGCGGCAGCTAAAATTCCGTGTATCGTGGATTGACGATACAGGCCAGGCGCATATAAACACAGGTTACCGTGTGCAGTTTAACAGCGCCATAGGCCCATACAAAGGAGGCCTGCGCTTTCATCCGTCGGTCAACCTGGGTATAATCAAATTCCTGGGATTCGAGCAGATATTCAAGAACAGCCTTACAGGTCTGGCCATAGGAGGAGGCAAAGGCGGTTCGGACTTTGACCCCAAAGGAAAATCAGACAGAGAGGTCATGGCATTCTGCCAGAGCTTCATGACCGAACTATGCAAATACATAGGGGCAGATACGGATGTGCCTGCCAGAGATATAGGAGTAGGACAGAGGGAGATAGCTTATCTTTTCGGGCAGTACAAGAGGATAAGAGGTGTATATGAAGGCGTGATAACCGGAAAAAGCCTCAGCTACAGCGGTTCTGAAGTAAGGACAGAAGCTACCGGATATGGACTCATATATCTGACCAGAGAACTGCTGAAAATAAACAGGATGGATATTGCCGGAAAGACAGCAGTGGTATCAGGCTCAGGCAATGTTGCCATCTATGCCATCGAAAAGGCTGAGGAAATGGGCGTAAAAGTGCTGACCTGCTCTGACTCGCAAGGATGGATATATGATCCTGATGGCATATCGACAAAAGTCCTTAAACAGATAAAAGAAGTTGAACGCAGGCGGCTTACAGAATATATAAAGTACAGGCCGGGCGCAAGGTATACAGAAGGCAGAGGCGTATGGTCAGTAAAGGCTGATCTGGCTTTTCCATGTGCAACCCAAAACGAGCTGGACCTTGACGATGCCCGTATGCTTACGGAAAACGGCGTGACAGCCGTATGTGAAGGGGCGAACATGCCTGCTACCCTTGAAGCTACAAGGCATTTTCAGGAAAACAATGTGATCTTTGCTCCGGGAAAGGCAGCAAACGCCGGAGGAGTAGCCACCTCTGCCCTTGAAATGTCACAAAACTCCGGCAGGCTCAACTGGACCTTTGAGCAGGTCGATGCCAAGCTGCAGAGCATAATGGCAGATATAACACATAAAATGGCCGGCGCAGCCATGCGGTACGGCCATGAAAAAGACTATGTGATGGGAGCCAATATAGCCGGATTTGAAAAAGTAGCCGATGCAATGCTGGCTCAGGGAATATGCTGAGAAATGCAGACTCTGCACAGCCTTGTCCATGCCAGGGCCGGCCTCTGGCATGGCGTCCGCTGCCAGAGGCCGCATGCCTGCCATATCATAGACGCCATATGAGGTGGATCAACAGTTTACCGGGCAGCCTTCCTCACATCAGCCAGGTTTGTGTGCTGGGGGTTGCCGTTGGCAAGAGGCGTGGCCTTTTCTGTAGATGTGAGCACATTTATACATCCGCCTATGTCAGCTCCGTCAGGAGCAGCCTTGTACCATCCGCCTTCACTGACAGCGATGACGCCCGGCATTATCCTTTCGGTGACTTTTGCAGTTATGCGCATGACGCCGCGGTCATTGAAAGCCTCTACCAGATCTCCATCGCAGATACCGCGGGCTGATGCATCTTCAGGATTTATCCAGAGGGCCGTAGGATCCAGCTCTCGGAGCAGGGCGTTGATCTCATGCTGAGAGTGGCACCTTCTTTTGGTATGATAGGCTATAAGCTGGAGAGGATATTTTTTGCGCAGAGGGTCTTTGGGACCTTCGGTGCATTCAATATAGCCTGCTCTGCCGGGTATTTCTTTATGCCGGTTCAGATCGTAAAGAGTCTTGGAGAAGATTTCGATCTTGCCGGAAGGCGTGCTGAAAGGCGTCCCGTTTTTAATGTTATCTTCAAATGCCACTTTTGGTTTATGATGTTTATAAACATAATAAGAGTCTTTTTTAAAGGTTTCAAAATCAGGCAGTTCGCTTTCAACGAGGCGGCAGTTTTCGTAAGCCTGTCTTATCCAGCTTTCAAGATCAGGATTGCCGTTGTCAAATTCTTTTCCAAGTTCCATGAGATAAGCCATTTCTCTGATCCAGTAATATTCAAACCGGCTTTCAAAAAGCGGTGAGGTTATATGGTTGCAGTAAAGGAGATAATCGGCGCGTCCCCAAGTTGCCGGGATATTATCACATTCAAAAAATGAAGCGCCCGGCAGGAGGATGTCGGCGAATTTTGCGCTGGGTGTCATGAACAGGTCAGATACGATCAAATGATCCAGTTTGTCGCTGTCTGTGAGTATGCGGCGGGTGTTGTTTATGTTGGAATGCTGGTTTATGACAGTGCCGCTTGCTAAACTGTAAAGGACTTTTATCCCCGAATCCAGCTTTTTAACCCCTCTCAGTCCGGTATACTCCTGATTCATGGTTTCGGGCCGGTCTATTGCTCTGGTCCATTGAAAAACCGGTATAAGTCCTGGATATGGATTTTCAGCTGCCGCCATGGATGGGCAGTCATGGCCGTCTTTGAGGTGAAACACTCCGGTGCTGCCGCCGGAAACGCCCACATTGCCTGTCATGCAGCAAAGCGCCGCAAAGCCGAAGCACGCCTGCTCACCTGTCATGGTACGCTGTGTTGCATAGCCGGGGAAAATAGCCGCAGGTTTGGATGTGGCATATTCAACAGCCAGGTCGTGGATAATATGAGCTGATATGCCGCAGATCTGTTCTGCCCAATGGGGAGTTTTTTCTATGCCGTCTTTGACTCCGAAAACATGGCTGTGATAACTTTCGCCGAACGGAACGCCGTCAGGCATGTGATCTTCATCGAAACCGATGCAGAACCTGTCCATAAACTCCTGATCCTGAAGCCCTTCTTTCCATATAACATAGGCCATGGCGTCTATCAGAGCCGTATCAGACGAAGGCCTTATGGGGATCCATTTGTCTGCCATGGTCAGGACCGTATCGCTCATACGCGGGTCGATGACGATCACCTTTGTGCCATTTTCTCTGGCTTTCATGAAGAACTCTTTTGTCAATAGACCGTAATGACAGTCAGCAGGATTGAACCCCCACATGATCATCAGCTTTGAATCCAGATATGTGGATTCGTGGTTGCTGGCCGGCAGTTTTCCGTAAATATATGGCGTCGTATAGGTTGCGCAGGCTGCGCTGTAATAATTATAGAATGCAAGATATCCTCCGTCACAGGCCAAAAGGTTTTTCATAAACTGATCTCCCCTTACGGCGGAGGAAACTCCTGAAGCATTGATGACGAAACGAGAGCCGGGACCATATTTTCTGCGTGCAGACCGGGTCGCATCAGCTATTTTCTCTACCGCTTCTTCCCAGGAGATGCGGCGGAATTTGCCCTCACCTCTTTTGGCGGTTCTTTCCATAGGAAAGCGCAGCCGTCTGGAAGTGAGGAATGTCTGGCCATAAGCCTGACCTCGCGGACAGCCGGAAAATCTTATGGGTGTGCCGCTGGTATCCGGCTCTACAGCCAGCAGACAGCCCTCGCATACGGTAGCCAGCATCTTACATTTGCTGCCGCAGTCAGAACCGCTGGCAAAACTGATGACATGAGGTTCCTCGACACTGACAGCCGGCCTTTTTTTCCATGAATAACTGTCTGCTGATCCTGGATCGAAGGACAGAGAAGAATAAATGCCAGTTCCTGGAGGATCTTCAAGAAGGTCAAGGACAAACTTTATCTGCCCGGATGAACGGTCAAATTGATCTCTTATGGCTGAAGCGATCATATGGAGCGTATCTACTAAAAACAGATCTTCAAAATCCATGATAGCTTTGGCACCGCTGCTCTGGTCCATGGAACCATTAAGAACGCAGGCAGCAAGATATTCAAGGAAACGGACCTGTTCTCCGGCAAAATCCGCCGGATTTCCGTCCATGCGTACAGGTTCGTAGCCGTACGCTTTATAAAACTTTATTACATCAAGGGTCACATGGTTGAGGAGGACATCTTCACCGGTCTTGGCAACAGACGCCCACAGAGGTACATATATATCGGAATCGGTGCCATAGAACATGTCGCTGTATGTCTGTCTGTCCATATCAAAATTGAGCCCCATAGTACTGCATAAGACTTTGAACTTATCCGGACTCTGAAAGAACACTCTCATGGCATGATATCTGATGAACTTGTCGCAGATAGTTTGATTGGCTGATGTCATCTGGCGGTCTCCTTTCCGAGGATTTCTTTTTTCAGGCTTTCCATATGGGAAAGATTGCCTATTATTGCGGCTCCGACAAGGTGGCCGCCGCAGTAGAACAGCTTTTCGAATCTTTCCCCGTGGGAAGGGTTGACAAAAAAAGTATCCATATCATCTTTAGAAGAAATGTATTTTATCTCATATTTTTTATCAGGATCTTTGCCAAGGTCGCCAAGAGCAAACAGGCTGAGCAGAGGGCTGTTTATCACCAGTGAAGTGTCGAACTTCCCCAGCAGGCTGACGGCGCCGGCTGCATTGAGGCCGGCTGTGCGGCCCTGAGCCATGGACTGGGACCAGAGGGCATAGTTGATACCGTTATGCTGGGAACAGTCTCCGGCAGCATAAATATAAGGATCTGATGTGCGGCAGTGGTCGTCTATGTCTATGGCACGCGGGACATTTACGGTGCCAGGAACTATGGATGTGCATGCCCGCACACCGCAGGCTACGATGACCAGGTCGCATGGAAAAGACCTGCCGTCGCTGAGGACCACGCAGGCGCTGTCTGCCGCCGATGGGGCCTCGATAGCCTTGATGGAAACGCCGGTATAGACATCTATCTGGCCCTGGAGTTTTTTTTGTATGAGACCGGATATTTCTTCGTCTATCTGTCTTGTCATCAGGTACGGAGCAGCTTCAAGGACTGTCACGCCTGCGCCGTAACGCCATAGTTCGACAGCAGTTTCCAGCCCGATGACGCCGCCTCCGATGACCACCGCCTTTGCAGAAGCACGGCAGACTTTTTTCAGGTCGAATATGTCTTCGGCACGCCTTATGGTAAAGACCATATCGCTGTCTATGCCTGTTATGGGCGGCAGAAAGTTTTCAGCTCCCGTTGCCAGTATAAGCTTGTCATAATGGTAAACTCCACGGGAAGATGTAACGGTCTTTGAGCTTGGATCCACAGCTGACACCGGCTCATCCATATGAAGATCTATGCGGTTTGCGTCGAACCACTCAAGGCTGTGTATGGTCCATTTGTCCGGATCAAAACTGTAAAAAGGGGTTTTGGTGAGCATCGGTCTTGAATACGGGAGATTGTGTTCAGCGGTGAACATGATAACCGGACCATGGCTGTCGATCTTCCTGATAGCTTCGGCTGCGGCGATCCCGGCGATCCCGGCTCCGACTATGATATATGTGTTACTCATTGTCTGCTTCCTCCGTTATGCCGCCGTCATTACTGTTTATCCTCAGATACCGGGACGACGGAGTTATATTCAGGACAGGATGGGTTACAGACGGATCCGGAAGGAAACTCATGTCAGCGGACACATTTTCAACAGGGCCGAATTTCAGGCTGCCTGTGGGACATGCGGCGACACATAAAGGCTCAAGGCCGAGGGTGCGCCTTTGGACACAGGAGTCACATTTTTGGGTCACACCCTTTGTCTTGCTGAAAGAGATTGCTCCGTAAGGACAGTTCCACATACAGGAACCGCATCCTATACATCTGCCGTCATCGTGCTGTATGGTGCCATCTGCCGATCTGTACATTGCGCCTGTGGGGCAGGCCTTTACGCATGCAGGATCTTCACAGTGGTTGCAGCTTCCTGAATAGGGACCCTCCATGAGCAAAGACACCCTTCTGAAAAATTCTTCGGGTTTAAGACCGTGGGATTCTTTGCATGCAACCTGGCAGGAACCGCATGCTGCGCAGGTATTCATATTGTACGAAAAACCTAATTTGTTCATTGCCGTTACCTCTTAAATCTGTTACACTGTGATTATACAATAAATTCAGGAAAATGTAATATGACAGATAAGTTTTTTGAAAAAAAATCAATAGGGCTCCTGATACTGGCTGGAGGCCGTTCGCACCGCATGGGACGGGACAAAGCAGGCCTTGCGATGGCAGGCGGGACTTTTGCGGGGAATATCAGGATCGCCATGGGAGATTTTGAGGAAAAATTTTTTTCACATGACAGGGATTTTTATGGAAACCAAATGACTCTTGAAGGCTTTGAAACGCTGACTGACGAAAAGGAACTGAAAGGAAAGGGCCCGGCAGCAGGTATAGTGACGGCCCTGAAGGTATGCCGGAGCCGGTGGCTGATGGTAGTACCGTGTGACAGCCCGATGATAGACCGCATGGCGGCAGTAAGGCTGTGGAACGCCCTGAAACAGCGGGACATCATCATGACTGCAAGGGGCAGCAGAGGTACAGAACCTCTGGTAGGCATATATCCCAAAAAGGCAGAGCCTCAGATGAGGCAGATGCTGCTTGCGGGGACATACAGGATGAGGGACATATTAGAACAGATAGGATATGAAACCGTCAGGATAGATGATGAAAAACTTGTAAACATAAACACGCCGGAAGACTATAAGGAGATGATCGGGAGAAAATGAACAAGGGAGATATAGTAGAGATCACCATTGAAGATATTTCAAACGATGGACAGGGTATCGGAAAGGCATGCGGGCTTGCGGTATTTGTCAGCGATACGGTGGTCGGCGACAGGATAGCGGCAGAACTCATAAAACTCAAAAAAAATTACGCCATAGGCAGGATGACAGAAATGCTGGCGCCGTCTCCATACAGGACAGATCCTGTCTGCCCATACGAAGGCCGGTGCGGCGGATGTACATACCAGAAAATGAAGTACCAGGGCCAGCTCGCATTGAAGAGGAAACAGGTATCAGATAAGCTCATGCGCCTTGGCGGTATGGGGAAGCCCAATGTCACACCGGTAATAGGGATGGAGTCTCCTTTCCGCTACAGGAATAAAGCATCAATGCCTGTCAGCACCGGAGGCCTTTTGACAAAAAAAGGAGGTATGATCTGTCCGGTACACGAGCCGAGGATAGGCTTTTATAAAGCCAGGAGCCATGATGTCACTGACTGTACAGACTGCATGCTGCAGGCGGCGCCTGTCATGGCAGCAGCGCAGGCTGTAAGGCAGTTTATGAAAGAAGATAATTTAACTTCATATGATGAACGGTGGGATAAGGGCCTCATGCGCCATATGGTCGTAAAGACCGCTTTCGGGACGGGAGAGGTAATGGTGATACTTGTCATAAACGGAAAGGGGATACCTGGCATGGCTAAACTGGTACAAATGCTGGATGATGCCATAGCAGGCCTTGGACCGGCAGAAAACGGGACGGTATACAGCCTTGAAAGCGTTGTATTGAACATCAAGAAAGGCAAGGGCTCCGAGATATTTGGAAGCGAGTGGAAAGTCGCAGCCGGAAAACATGTGATACTTGAGCATGTCGGAGGATTGGATCTTGAAATATCGCCCCAGTCGTTTTATCAGGTGAATCCGGTCCAGATGGTGAAACTATATGAAAAAGTGCTGGAATATGCAGATCTGAGGGGAAATGAGACAGTGCTGGACATATATTGCGGAGTAGGCACCATAGGCCTTTTCTGCGCAGATCACATGAGGAAAAAAGCCGGACATGGGCAGCAAGGGGGAAAAGTCATCGGGATCGAAGCCGTCAGGGAAGCTGTCATAGATGCAAACCGTAATGCCGTGATAAACGGCATAGTAAATGCAGTATATATCTGCGGAAAGGCTGAGGAAGAACTGCCAAAACTGAACGCAGAAGCTGATGTGGCTATATTGGATCCGCCAAGGGCAGGCTGCCGCCCTGAACTTCTCCAGGCAGTGGCTTCAGCCGGAGTAAAAAGGATAGTATATGTATCATGTGATCCGGCGACCATGGCAAGGGACATAAGAGAGCTTGCAGGACTGGGATATGAACTTTCGGAGACTGCCCCTGTGGACATGTTCCCGTGGACAGGCCGCATAGAGGCTGTAAGCTGTCTTAAAAGAGCAGGAGGTGATGCATCAGATGCAGAAAGTTGATCTTCTCAACGGGCGTATCGTCCCAACACTCATGCGCCTTACTTTGCCCATAATGGGGACTTCACTGGTACAGATGGCATATAACATTATCGACATGATATGGATAGGCCGCGTATCGGCTGATGCTGTGGCGGCTGTAGGCGCCGCCGGAATGTATCTGTGGATATCTCAGGGACTTTCCACAATACCCCGGATAGGCAGTCAGGTAAAGTCTGCTCAGGCCATAGGAGCAGGAGACATGGAGCAGGCGGCCGGATACGCACAGGCGGCCTTCCATATGGGAGGACTGCTCATGGCCGTTTTTACTGCTGTATGCCTTCTGCTCAACGGTCCTCTTATAGGATTCTTCAAGCTTAACAGCCCTGATGTCATAGCCGACGCCCGCAGCTATCTGTTCATCGTGGCCTTAGGATATGTTTTTACATTTACCAGCCAGATATATACCGGACTTTTCACCGCAATGGGAGCCAGCACCACGGTCCTCAGTTCCACATCCGTGGGCCTTGTTGCCAATGCCATACTGGATCCGTTGTTCATATTCGGCGTGGGGCCGTTCCCGCAGATGGGAGTTGCAGGAGCCGCTCTGGCTACCATACTTGCGCAGGGCATGGTGTGTGCCATGTTCATAGCCGCCGGAAAGAAAGATACATTTTTATTCCCCAATGTACACCTGCTGACCAAAAGCCAGTGGAACGCATGGAAAGATGTTGCCCGCATAGGCCTTCCTGTTGCTCTGCAGAGCATATTCTTCTCTTTCCTGTCCATGGTCATAGCCAGGCTTGTGGCTGCCTGGGGAGATGCGGCCATAGCGGCCCAGAAGGTAGGGAGCCAGATAGAATCCATTTCCTTTACCACGGCAGAGGGGTTCGGAAGCGCCATAAACGCCTTCATTGCCCAGAACTTCGGAGCCGGAAGGACAGACAGGATCAAAAAGGGATTTTCTACGGCCATAGGGATAATGATGATATGGAGCCTGTTCACATCTATCGTGCTGATAGTATTCCCGGCTCCGCTGATGAGGATATTCGTTTCAGAAGGAAATGTCATTGAGATCGGAGTGTCTTATCTGAGGGTAATGGGATTTTCCCAGATACTCATGTGCATAGAGATCACTTCGGCCGGAGCCTTCCAGGGACTGGGCAGGCCGCTGCCGCCGGCCATATCCGGCATCCTGGGAAATCTGGCAAGGATACCTATGGCAGTATTGCTTTCTGCCACGGTACTGGGCCTTGACGGCATATGGTGGAGCATAACCATATCAAGCTGTGCCAAAGGCATAGTCGTGTTTACATGGCTCATGGCAGTAATGCGCCGTTTTCTGGCAAGCAGCAGAGAAGATACGACTTTGCATGAATAGAGACAGGCGACAAAAATGGTAAAGAATAAAAATACTACTGCCATAGTGGTCATGGTGGTACTGGCGGCAGTCCTTGTGCTGACAGGGATGGTCGCTGTACATTATGCAGGAGATGATCGAAGCGGGGAAATATCGGTGGATATGGAATACATAAGCATAGCCGATAAGAATTTCAGCGTGAAAGTGCCGGAAAGCTTTACATTGCTGGAGGATTCCCTGAAAAACAAAAAATACAGCGGGGATGTGCCTGATATTGTCTTTTCCAACGATAATGCAACGGTAAACCTTGCCGTCAGCATTTCGGGTGCAGAAATGTCCGAAAGCCAGGTAGGTCCGTTCAGAAACCATATGGACAATATGATGGAAAGCATGGGATGCCGCATCCTGTCCTCTGAGGAATACCAGGTGGATGGACATACGGTGGCCAATATGAGATTTATCAGTCAGGCTGCCGATGGAGAGATATACAATAATATGGCATTCTTTTCTGAGGACGGCAAGATGACCGCCATAAGCTTCAACTGTACGGAAGAGCTCAGGGAACAGTGGCAGGAAACCGGTGATGAGATGATAGAGTCTCTTGTTTTCATATGATGCCTATCAGGCAGACAGGGGGATATTTGGATTGAGTACGACAATTTACATACTGATACTTGAATTTTTCATATTTTCATGTTTAGGCTGGCTGATGGAAGTAATACTAAAATATATACAGTTTCGCCGGTTTATCAACAGAGGCTTCCTCATAGGTCCTTACTGCCCCATATACGGATGGGGTGTAGTGACTGTCACCATATTGGTAGGGGGATTCTTCATGCGCCATGGTTCGGTGTGGGAGACTTTTCTCGCCGGTTTTGTGATATGCGGTGCTATGGAGTATTTTGCCAGCTGGTATATGGAAAAGCTATTCCACGCCCGCTGGTGGGATTACAGCCAAAAGCCCATGAACCTTAACGGAAGGGTGTGGATAGGGAATCTGATACTTTTTGGATTGGGCTCTGTGGTCATAGTCCATATCATAGACCCGTGGTTCTTTGAGACGGCAGGAAAGATACAGCCAGGCACCCTGAAGATCCTTGCTGTCATGATAGCCGTTGTTATCGCCGTTGATTATGCGGTATCAAACTTTCTGATGGGAATAGTGAAAAAGACCATAGATGCCCAGTCAGGAGACAGCACTGAGGAGATCAGCATACAAGTCCATGAAATGCTCAAAGACAGGAACATACTGATACGCCGTATCCACCAGGCTTATCCTGATCTCCAGGCCAGACCTGAGGATATGATGAAGGAATGGAAGGCTGCAAAAGAAAGGTTCAGACAGGCAAGGAAAGATACCAGAAAGGTCATGCGTGATCTGAGGACTGCTCAAAAGGACAGACTGACATTTGATGAAGAAAAATGGAAGAAAGCGGTGGCAAAAGCAAGGCAGGACCAGCGGAGATTTGAGGAAGAACTGGGAAAAGTCAGGGAAAAATTTGAACGCAGGATAAGGTATTGACATTAACAAGCTGCAGAAGGGGGAAAGTAAAATGTGCACATGTATTGAACTTAAGAATAAAGATTTTTATTTCGGACGCAACCTTGATCTGGAATACAGGTTCGGTGAAAAGGTTGTGATAACGCCGCGGGATTATGGATTTAAACTCAGGAGCGAGCCTGATTTCAGGACAAGATATGCCATGATAGGGATGGCGGCAGTGGCAGGAGATTACCCCCTGTATGCTGAAGCAGCCAATGAAAAGGGCCTTTGCATAGCAGGGCTGTACTTCCCCGGAAATGCGTCATATAACCGCCCTAAAGAGGGCAGGATAAACATCGCGCCTTTTGAGCTGATACCGTGGCTTTTGGGCAATTACGGGTCTGTTGACGAAGCAGAGGATGACCTGTCACGGATCAACCTGACAGATATAAGCTTTTCACAGGAAATGCCGCTGACTGACCTGCACTGGATGATAAGCGACAGAAATCGTTGTCTGGTGCTTGAACAGACGAAAGACGGAACAGAGATATACGATAATGGTTTTGGTGTCCTGACCAACAATCCGCCATTTCCTTTTCACAAGGCTAACATGAGCCACTTCCTGAACCTGACTGCAGCCAATCCGCCTTTAAGGGACGGTGTGAGACCGCAGGGGCAGGGATTTGGCGCTGTGGGGCTTCCGGGAGACTGGTCTCCGGCATCCAGATTTGCCAAAGCATATTTCTGCAAGGCCAATTCGGTATGCGGCGAAGATCCTGTCAGCTCGGTCACTCAGTTTTTTCATATTCTTGATGCGGTGGCGATGGTCCGCGGCAGCGTTGTCACAAGTGAGGGAAAATGCGATATAACAACTTATTCGTGTTGTATAGATACGGCCAGAGGAGCGTATTATTACAAGACATATGAAAACAGTGCCGTAACCTGTGTAAGGTTCAGTGAGGAAAACATGAACAGAGCGGCCCTGACCCTGTTTGAACTTGATGAAAAACAGCGTATAATATTTTACTCATAAACTATTTTATTTTTCTGAAATGTGATATATTTATAGCATGATATAAAAGCAAGGGAGGGGTAAAATGCTTTCTTTTGAGTCAGATTATATAATGGGAGCTCATCCCAAGATACTTGAAAGCCTGATACAGACCAATCTTGATCCCCAGTCCGGGTACGGCTGTGATATGTATTCACGCAGAGCCGCAGACAAGATAAGAAAAGCCTGCGGATGTCCTGGCGCTGAAGTATATTTTCTTTCCGGCGGCACCCAGACCAACCAGATCGCCGTCTCTGTGATGACAAAGCCTTACGAGGGCGTGATAGGAGCCGATACGGCCCACATAGGCACCCATGAGGCGGGGGCTATAGAGTATTCGGGACATAAGGTCCTTACCCTGCCCAACCATCAAGGCAAGATAGACGCAGGAGAGCTGGATAGGTATATCGGGGATTTTTACGGGGACGGAAATCATGAACATATGGTGTTCCCAGGCATGGTTTATATTTCCCATCCCACTGAATACGGCACACTGTACACAAAGGAGGAACTGACAAAGATATCCGGAATATGCCGTTCCCACAAGATACCCCTTTATCTCGACGGTGCAAGGCTGGGATATGGCCTTGCCAGCCGCCAGGCAGATGTTACCCTGGAGGATATAGCCTGCCTGTGCGATGTGTTTTACATAGGAGGTACAAAGGTTGGCGCTCTGTGCGGTGAGGCTCTGGTGTTTACAAAGGGAAATGCTCCTGCTCACATGGAGACGATGATAAAACAGCACGGTGCGCTTCTTGCCAAAGGCAGGGTGCTGGGTATACAGTTTGATGCATTGTTTACCGACGATCTGTATATGAAGGTCAGCAGGAATGCCATAGACAAGGCAGAAAAGCTGATAAATGCCTTTGAATCGGCCGGATATGAGTTTTTCCTCAAGTCACCTACG
Organism: uncultured Eubacteriales bacterium; assembly: GCA_900542565.1. Lineage (GTDB taxonomy): Bacteria > Bacillota > Clostridia > Peptostreptococcales > Anaerovoracaceae > Fimisoma > Fimisoma avicola. Next base: position 27,057 of record UQOC01000024.1, read on the forward strand.
AACCAGCAGTTCATAATCTTGGAGGATCACAAGATGGACAAGCTTCAGGAAAAAGTCGGGTTCAGCTTCTGGGAAAAACTTGACGGCGGCCGCACGGTGGTAAGGTTTGCAACAAGCTGGGCTACCACCGATAAAGATATTGAGGAACTGGAAAAGATATTATAACCCTATGACGGGTAAATCATATAATGACTAAACGGAGGTGCTTTCAATGACAAAGATCGCTATAAACGGATTCGGAAGGATAGGACGGCTTGCGTTCAGGCAGCTTTTTGCTGACGATTCCATTGAGATCGTCGCTGTCAACGATCTCACAGAGCCGAGGATGCTGGCGCATCTGCTCAAATATGACAGCGTACAGGGCAGTTATAAGGGCCACACTGTGACAAACGATGACAGTTCCATCACAGTTGACGGAAAAAAGATCAGGATCCTTTCCGAAAAAGACCCGGCCAGTCTGCCGTGGAAAGACATGGGAATAGATATAGTCCTGGAATGTACAGGTTTCTTTGCTTCCAAGGAAAAGGCATCCGCACATATTAAAGCCGGAGCCAAAAAAGTAGTGATTTCAGCTCCGGCCGGAAACGACCTGCCGACGATCGTTTACGGGACCAACCACCATATACTGACAGAAGCGGACGATGTGATATCTACAGCCTCATGCACGACTAACTGCCTTGCGCCGATGGCCAAGGTGCTTAACGAATACAGGGAGCTCAGGACAGGATTCATGACGACGATACATGCCTATACTGGAGACCAGATGATACTTGATGGACCCCACAGAAAAGGAGATCTAAGAAGAGCCAGGGCGGGGGCCATTAATATAGTGCCAAACAGTACGGGAGCAGCCAAAGCCATAGGCCTTGTCATACCGGAGCTGGCCGGAAAGCTTATAGGCTCTGCCCAGAGAGTCCCGGTACCGTCAGGCTCCATAACTATCCTGGACGCCACTTTAAAAGACGATACAGAGACTGTCAGCGTGGAAGGGATAAACGCTGCCATGAAGGCTGCATCCAGTGAGTCTTTTGGCTATACGGAGGAAGAGCTTGTTTCCAGCGATATAATAGGAATGGAATACGGCTCCCTGTTTGACGCCACCCAGACACTGGCAGAAAGGTGCGGGACTAAGATATATGAAGTAAGGGTGGTAGCATGGTACGACAATGAAAACAGCTATGTATCCCAGATGGTAAGGACTGTTAAATATTTGAGAAAATTCCTGTAGTCATTTTAGTAATAAGATATGAAAAAAATATTGAACCTTGAGTATGGCGCGATCCATGCCTTTTACTGGATGTCCTATGCGGTAATTGGCAGCTTTGCGTCGGCTTTTCTGCTGGGAAGGGGGTATTCCAACTCCTTTATCGGCCTTATAATCGCAGTTGGCAGCGTACTTGCCATATTTTTGCAGCCTGTCCTGGCCGATATTGCCGACAGGTCAAAAAAAATATCTCTTTTTGGACTGACGGAAATGGTATCAGCCCTTATGATTATTTTGACTTTCATTTCCTTCGTCCTGCGAAAAGAGTCGGCTGCCCTTACGGTGGTATTCATAATGCTCGTAGCATGGAATACGGCGCTTCAGCCTCTCTTCAATTCCATGGCGTTTAAGCTGGAAGAAAGCGGGCACCAGATAAAGTTCGGAGTCAACCGGGCTGTAGGCTCGCTGGCGTATTCGGCTCTCTGCGCCGTACTGGGCACACTGACTGAGCGCATGGGCGTGCAGGTCCTGCCCGTTACCGACGGAATCGTGCTCATATTGCTTATATTGACCCTGGTAATGACAGGAAAGCATTTTAAAAAAGCGTGCTACATAAGACGGCAGGAAGAAAAGGCAAGAGGCGTCAAAACCATGGCCTCCCGGACAGAGCCAGGACATTCATGTCCTGCCTGTGAAATTGCTGCCGGGGAAGATCTGAAAATTTCCGAAGTCATTGATGACGGCCGGGAAGAGATCAATTTTTCAAAGTTTGTCAAGCGCAATAAACTTTTCATCGTGGTAAGCCTCGGTGTTGTCGGACTGTTCTTCAGCAATGCGGCCTTTAACAACTTTATGCTCCAGGTGGTGGAAAATGTGGGAGGTACAAGCGAAGACATGGGCCGTATCCTTTCTATCATGGCATTTCTGGAGATCCCTCCGCTGTTCCTGTTTGACAGGATCAACAGGCGGGTGTCCTGCAAAACGCTGCTCAAGATAGGTGCGGTCAGCTTTTTCCTGAAGATTTTCTGCGCCACAATAGCTACCAATGTGACCATGATATATATTGCGCAGCTTTTTCAGCCTGCGGCCTTTGGAATCTTCCTTCCGGCAATGGTGAGCTTTATAGATGAGATAATGGAAAAAGGGGAAGCTGTCAAGGGTCAGGCGCTGTACACCGTAATGACGACGGTGGGTACCGTCTTTGCCAGCCTTTCGGGAGGAGTCATACTGGATGTGAGCGGAGCTTCAGCCCTGCTTACAGTGTCATCGGTCCTTACAGGGATCGGTGCAGCCCTGATAATAGGCATTGTAGGAAAGGTTAAAAGCAATAAAACATTATAATATTTGAACAGATCACCTCATAACCTTTTATGAGGTGATTTTTTATGAGGAAGAACATTATCATAAGCCTGTGCGCAGCGGCAGCCATCGGGATAGGTGTATGGGCAGCCATTTTTGCGGCCCTGGGAAACGGCGGCCAGCAAACGATCATCACATCGTCAGATGAAGAAACAAAAACTGCAGGCGCTGCGGCAGAGACAAACTGGGGCCTGTCATTTCAGCAGGACGGCAAAGCGCCTGCAGGCAATGCCACATCGGAATTCCTAAGCCGGTATAACGCCTATTATATGGACGAAAAAAGGGCCGTAGATAAAGTGATCTATCTGACTTTTGATGCAGGCTATGAAAACGGATATACAGAGGATATCCTTGATGTCCTCAAAGAAGAAGATGTGCCGGCGGCTTTTTTTGTAGTGGGCAATTATATAGAAGATAATCCGCAGATCGTCTGCCGCATGGAACAGGAAGGCCATATAGTAGGCAACCACACCATGACACATCCGGATATGGCAGCCATTAAAGATGAGGGATCTTTCAGGAAGGAGCTTGCAGGCCTGGAAGAAGCATATAAAGAAGCGACAGGCAAGGAAATGAAAAAGTATTACAGGCCTCCTCAGGGCAAGTACAGCGAAGAAAACCTGAAACAGGCATGTGATATGGGATATACAACGGTATTCTGGAGCCTTGCATATGTTGACTGGTATGTGGACGATCAGCCTGTCAGGGAGGAGGCGCTCAATATCCTCAACAGGCGCATACACCCTGGAGCCATAGTTCTGCTCCACAGCACATCAAAGACCAATGCCCGGATCTTGCAGGAACTTATACAGGGCTGGAAGGATCAAGGCTATAGATTTGCTTCACTGGACGGACTGACGGAACAAGACTGAGAAGATTTAAACAGATGGAGGGACTCTTTAGCTTGCCTTAGTCATTTGGATAGTATATAATAAAGATGTATACTCCCGTCTTTGACAGTTGAAGCCATCAAAAAACCGGCAAAAGGTTGGAATTTAAAC
>UQOC01000025.1 GCA_900542565.1 uncultured Eubacteriales bacterium
CAGCCGTCAAGATCAGTTATTTTACAAACTTTTCCACAGTCTTGTCAACAAGAGCCTCGTCAGCCAGATACGGAATTGTTATGTGACCCTTTCCGGCGTAGTTTTTGTTGTATTCTACGGCGGTAGAAAGAGCGTTTTCGTTGCGGGCCCAGTTGCGGCGGGCCACGCCTCCCATCACATCCCACATCATGGCAGAGCGGATTATCTCATCCGTCCGCTCACTTCCATCCAGGAGCAGGCCGAAGCCGCCGTTGATGGCCTTGCCTATACCCACGCCGCCGCCGTTATGCAGGGCGCACAGGGACATGCCTCTGGCGGCGTTTCCGGCAAAGCACTGTACCGCCATGTCAGCCATCACATTGGACCCGTCCTTTATGTTGGATGTCTCCCGGAAAGGCGAGTCGGTGCCGGAAACATCGTGATGGTCTCTGCCCATCATCACCGGACCGATCTTTCCTTCCCTTACCATCTCGTTGAACTTGAGGGCGATCCTGGTCCGGCCCTCGGCGTCCTGATAGAGGATCCTGGCCTGAGTGCCCACCACCAGCTTGTTGGCCTTGGCGTCCCTTATCCATACCCAGTTATCTCTGTCCTGAGCACGGCGATTCGGGTCGATACAGTCCATGGCCGCCTGATCGGTGGCGTCCAGGTCTTCCGGCTTTCCGGAAAGGCATACCCAGCGGAAAGGCCCGTAGCCGTAGTCGAACAGTACCGGTCCCATTATATCCTCTACATATGAAGGCCATATGAAGCCGTCCTTATCATCATATCCGTTTTTGGAAATTTCTTTGATCCCGGCGTCGTACATGGCTTTCATGAACGAATTGCCATAGTCAAAGAAATATGTTCCCCTTTCGGTCAGGGCTTTGATGGCCCTGTAGTGGCGGCGCAAGGTCTCGTCAACTTTCTCGTGGAAAAGCTCCCTGTCCTCGTGGAGCATACGGGTCCTTTCCTCAAAGGTCATGCCGGCCGGACAGTAACCGCCGTTATATACATTGTGGCACGAAGTCTGGTCCGACAGCAGATCGATGCGGAAATCCCTTGCCACCGCTGCTTCCAGCAGGTCGACGATGTTGCCGTGGTAGGCGATGGAAATACTTTCCCTGGCGGCCAGCTTTTCCGTGGCCAAAGCGAAAATCCCATCGATGTCGTCCATTACCACATCGACCCATCCCTGATCGTGGCGGGTCTTTATCCTTGAAATATCCACTTCCGCAAAAATGCCCACGGCCCTTGCGATGTTGGCGGCCTTAGGCTGGGCGCCGCTCATGCCGCCCAGTCCCGATGACACGAATGTGTGTCCGGTCAGGTCTCCCTGCTCCGGTACACCCAGATATTTGCGTCCGGCGTTGAGGATGGTGTTGAAAGTGCCGTGGACTATGCCCTGAGGCCCGATATACATCCAGCCTCCGGCGGTCATCTGGCCGTAGTTGGCAACGCCCATTTCCTCGGCGATCTCCCAGTCGTCCAGATTGTCGTACATGCCCACCATCATGGAGTTGGTGATTATCACTCTCGGCGCCGTCGGCTTGGACGGGAAAAGCCCCAGCGGATGGCCGGACTCTACCACGAGAGTCTGGTCTTCGGTCAGTTCTTCCAGATATTTTTTGATGAGCCGGTACTGGAGCCAGTTCTGGCATACGGAACCGGTCTCGCCGTAGGTTACCAGTTCGTAAGGGTACAGAGCTACTTCAAAATCCAGATTGTTGTCTATCATAACCTGAAAAGCCTTTCCGGCCAGGCATTTTCCCTTGTATTCGCTGACTGGCTTTCCGTATATGCGCCCTGCCGGGCGGTATCTGTAGGCATATATCCTGCCTCTCGTGGTCAGCTCCTCCATGAACTCCGGCGCCAGCTTTTCGTGAAGTTCCTCCGGCACATAGCGGAGGGCGTTCTTGAGGGCGATCTTCGTCTGCTCCTTGGTAAGACGGAAGCCTCTGTCCGGAGCCCGGCGGATCCCCGGCTCAAAATCCGGATGATCCGGATACTCACAATCCAGCTTGATGGTCATGGCTTTGCTCACGGTCCTGTTATCTATCATTTTTCTTCCTCCTTTTCGGTCATGGGTCATTAAGTATTTTGCAGCCCTGCGGCCCTAAATCTCCGTCAGTCCTGAGGCTTCGGCAGTTCCGGCTGTCCCGTGGTCCCGACATTTCCGGAAGCCGTGCGCTCTACAACAGTTCGGCGACCTTTTCCACCGCCTCTACCAGACCGCCTGATTTTAACATATCATCAAATTTATCTAAATATCCGTACATTATTATATCCCGATCCACCGGGTCCGCCGTCCGGCGGATATAGTCGTAGGCTGCTCTGGTGGCCGGGGCCAGCTTATCTATGCCGCCCTCGCCTGTTTCCTGGCGCAGCCATATGGCCTGGGCAGCAGCAGCGATCTCTATGCCAATGACTTTCTGGGCGTTGTCAAGCACCATGGCGGCGGTCCGGGCGGATGTGGTGCCCATGGAGACATGATCCTCCTGATTGGCCGACGACGGTATGGAGTCCACCGAGGCCGGGTGGTCGTAGACCTTGTTTTCCGACACCATGGAGGCCGCCGAATACTGGGCTATCATAAAGCCGGAGCACACTCCGCCGTACTTAGTCAGAAAAGCCGGGAGTCCTTCGGAAAGAGCCGGGTTCACCAGCCTTTCTGTCCGCCGCTCGGAAACATCAGCAAGCTCCGATATGGCTATCTTGAGAAAGTCAAAAGTAAGCGCCATAGGCTGGCCGTGGAAATTGCCGCCGCTGATCACCTCGTCCTCGTCAGGAAAGACGATAGGATTGTCGGTCACGGCGTTTATCTCCCGGCTTATCATGTCATAGGCATATCTTATGGCGTCCCTGGACGCCCCGTGTATCTGAGGTGCGCACCTGAGAGTGTAAGGGTCCTGGACTTTTCCCGGCTGAATGTCCCTGGCGTTGCCGGAACCTTCAAGAAGAGCCAGCAGATTGCAGGCGGCATCTTTCTGTCCCTGGTGGCCCCGCAGGTCGTGGATCTTGTGGTCGTAGGCTTTCTTGATGGCGTGGAGCGCCTCTCCCGTCAGGGCGCAGGCTATGTCCGCCGCCTTTGCAAGGCTCATTGCGTCCCACAGCACATTGAGGCCCACCGCCGTCATCATCTGGGTGCCGTTGTTGAGAGCCAGGCCTTCTTTGGCCGCCAGCGTGACAGGCATGATACCCGCTTCTTTCATGGCCGCCGCCGAATCCATGATCTGTCCCTTATACTCCGCCTTTCCCTCGCCGATCAGCGCAAGGGCGATGTGGGAAAGGGGCGCCAGATCGCCGGAAGCGCCCAGAGAGCCTTTTTGCGGGATGACAGGGTGAACGCCTGCGTTGAGCATATCTATGAGAGTCTGCAGCGTTTCAAGCCTGATGCCCGAATTGCCCCTTGCAAGGGCGTTGCACCTGAGCAGCATGGCCGCTCTGACATCTCTGGCCGGATAGGCCGGCCCCATGGCGCAGGTGTGGCTCATTATCAGGTTACGCTGCAGTTCCTCGGTTTCTTCCGATGAGATCATCACATTGGAAAATTTGCCGAAGCCGGTGGTCAGTCCGTAGATGACCGCCTTTTCAGCCAGTTTCCGCTCGATGTAGGCCCTGGCCTTTTTTACATTGACAATGGCTTCGTCAGTGAGTTTCACTTCTTCGCCGTCCCGGCAGACGCGGATAACCTGTTCTACAGTCAGATCTCTCCCGTTTATGAATACCGTCATAACACACACTCCGTTTCTCGCCGCAGCAAAGTTTATGCACGGCGTTTTGCATAATTATGCAATTTTTTTCTGCTTTTCTTTATATAATATTATAGCGGAAAACGGGATGTTTTTCTATGTTTTTTTGCGGCACAACCGTTGATTTCATCATATTTTTGCGTTTTTTTAGTTTTTGGGCGGCAGGATGTTTTGATGCTTTAAAACTGTAAAACAATGCCGTTATATCGCAGGCCTGTAGTGCATAATGTATACATGCCGTGAATATTTTTCCATCCCCGCCCCGAAGTATTGAAAAAACTTTATTTTTCCACACAAAAAGCGGGCCCGAAGGTCCGCCTTGCCGTTCAGCGGCGCCAAAGCCTCTCCAGGCTTTACAATCCGCTGTTTTTTCTATTTATATGCAACAGTTTTGTATAATTACAGCTATCTCCGCCGCAGAAACGACTTTTGCGAAGCCATGGAGATCTGATCCTGCGGCCTGATCCGCCCCAGCAGCAGCGGCGAATCCGGGTCGTGGCGCTTGTAGTTTTCCAGAGCCAGCCGGTCGTCCGTGTTGGCGTAGCAGTATCTGCACCCGTTGATACAGGTATCGTAAGCGCCTATATCCCGGCTTTCGATACAGTGGCAGCCCGCTCTCATGCCACGGTGGCTCAGGTCACTGAATTCCAGTCCGTTGGCTCGTCCCAGTATCTCCAGCGTCATGCAGCCGGAGCTGTGTATGCCGTAACGGGAATAGTCATCGTCCGTGCCGCAGGTCTGGATGTGCAGGCCGTATCTTGCGGCTATGTCCCCAAGGCCCTGGGCCAGCCGGTCTTTCTGCTCCGCCGAAATGGGCGAAAGTTCCGGCATCTTAAAGTCCAGTTTCTTATACATTTCCACAAAGCTGAAAATGCACCGGTCCACATGTGGCGCAAGCCTTTCCGCCATGCGCCCGAAAGTTTCAAAATGTCTTTCTGCGGTATATGTGTCTGTCAGGAGGACGGGGTCGTAACGCCAGGCGACGCGGCCTTTTCCGACCTTTTCTGATAATTCTGCCAGAGTCTGTATGCTTTCTTCGATGGACGGCACGCCAGGCTCCATATCTCGGCCATAGGCTGTTATGGTGTAGTAAAAGTATGTGGGGAACCTGTCCGTTATCTCGTGGATCCGGGGCAGGATGGGCTTGTAGTTCTTGGAGCAGAAGACTACGCAGTCTACTTTTTCCGGCGTCAGCTCATAGCGGGTGACTTTATTTGGAAAAAGCGGGTTCCTTGAAAGGACCCAGCCCTCGGAAAACCGCTTCAAAAGCCACTCTGTATAATATTGTACCGTATCCGTACGGCCTCCTGTGTTGATGATCATGCTGGCTCCTTATGGGTCGTTTTCCTGTCCGTCCCTTTTTAACCGTTCAACAATTTCTACGATCAAAGCAATGTCCTTTTTATCAAGCCCTGAAACATTTACGACATTTAACTCATCCACCCCAAGCAGATAATCTGTAGAGACAGAAAACACCTTTGATAATTCAACGATCGAAGATAACGACGGCATTGATAAACCCTGTTCCCATGAGTTCACTCCGTTTCTCGTAACGCACAACCGCCTTGCCAGCTCTGCCTGTGTCCAGTTTCTTGATGTTCGTAAGGCCTTGATAGTGTCTGAAATCATTGGTTGCCCTCCTATGTTGTCAATTATATTCCTCAACAATGATTTATCATTATCATATTTGGCTCTATTACTTGACACATTTCCATTTATGTACTAATATGATTATAAATAGAGTATCAATTTTTTCATCATAAAAGTGCAAGATAGGAGGAGAACTAATGAAAAAAATAAAGGATTGCAGAGGAGAGATCAGACAGGCAATTCAAGCTGCGGGATGGAGTGCTGAAAATATTGCAGAATTCATTAAAGAGATTGCTGAAGCAAACAACATTCCTGCTTCGGTGTCTGTATATGAAGCCTCGACAGGCGGATTATTCGGTAAAACCATGCCTTGTGTAATGGTTTCTCATCCTAATCCTCCCCAGCAGTATTTTTCCCATCTGATCATAATCAATGGAGATATAATCAATTTCCAATATTGGGGAATGAGCAAGGCCAATTACAATAACAATATGAAAGAGATGGACAGAAATTCCGGAAAAATAAGCGGATTGATAAAAAGTGCTCTGAGAAGCGATATGCGCATGGAGCTACAAACCGAACAACTGTGGCACCAGCAAATATTATCAATCTATGAGGCGATCTGGTTTCCACAAGAGGCGTAAGCCTATAGCGGTACAGGCATATTTAACATTTTATGATTATACCAGGAGGAAATAAATGCCGAAGTGCGAATATTGTGAGATAAGAGGATGGGGTGGCAAAGCGTTCTGCCGCAAAAAGGATGACTATGTGACCGATGACTTTTATTATGATTTCTGCAATACATATAAGTATGATGATTGTCCGTATTATCGAGGAAGCTCAAGCGGGTGCTATCTGACGACAGCGTGTGTCGATGCGATGGAATTCCCCGATGATTGCTTGGAATTGCAAACAATGCGCAGGTTGAGGGATGAATATATTCTCCCTAATATAGAAAACGGACGAAAAATAGTAGAAGAATATTATGCAAAAGCTCCGCAGATCGTTTCCGCGATCAACGCAAAAGAAAACAGCATAGAAATATGGAAAGACATATATTTAAACGAGATAACGCCTTGTGTTAAGACTGCGCTGCAAGAGGGCTTCCATAGTGCATATGAAAAATATTCAGATATGACGCAGAAATTGCTGAACAAGTATTTGCCAGACCAGGATGGAGGAAAAAAAGATGAATTATAATGAACTGGTACAAGAGGCAGAAAATAAAATTTCAAATAAAGAGTACGAACTTGCTGCACAGATGTTTCACGACATTGCTGCACAAACGGGAGATATATATTGTACAAAGAAAGCCCTGGATCTGTATATGCTGTTGGCGGAAGCAGATTTAGGTCTTATGGATAGCGGACTGGGCATGTCCATGATCGAATATGCTGTCAAAGATATAAATACAGCATATCGGTTTATTACAGGATGTATGTTAAATCATAATATCATGAATGAGATCAGCGAGCATGTTAAAGCAAAACATGCTGATTGTTTGTTTATGATAGGAAAGATAAAGTTTTTACAAGAGGATCCGGAGTGCTTAGATTATTTTAAAGAGGCATCCTCATATGGCAAAAACATGGCAAACATGTTAGCCGGAGTATGGTATGATAAACAAGTCAGCAGAATGTTAAAAGAAGAAGATCCAGATACGGATTTGCTGATTGAAATGAGTAAAAGCGCAATTCAATCTTTTGAAACTTTTATCGAGAAATATAATCCGAGTGAAGCAGAGAGCGATGAGTTTGAAACTGCGAATTTATTGGTTTCTTTTTACTATGAAGTAGGTTTAGGAACAGAAGTGGACAAGCAACATGCGGCTGAACATAAACAAAAAGCGGGACATTTGAACAAATAATGTGGCCGCGCAGCCTCGCAGGGTTGTAGATTTTACAATCCCATACCTTTGTCCTGTTTTTTGCCGCTCGGCAATCTCGCCAAAAAAAGGTTCTCAATATTGCTGATACAGGCCCTTGTGAGAACCTTTTCTCACTGAACGGTTCTCAGCAGGCCAAAAAACAGAAAAACAAGAACCTGTATTGGTATAATTTCCCGGAAAATGTTCTCGCAGGCCTTGTTTATTTAAAAATGAGAACCCGCATGTCTTGTCAGGTTCTCAAGCGAGGACTTCTCACAAAAATGAGAACCTTTTTCTGGCGGAAGACCGTGCCGTTCGGTTGGATTCTCCCCGCCCTCCAAAAACGGGTCGGCTGAGAGAACCCGCTGCCGGGAGCGCACCCTCCAGCTAAAGATTCGCCATCGTAACACACCAAAAAAGGCGGTGACAGCCACGGGCTGCTCCGCCTTTTTATATTGCTGTTTTATGCTTCCCGGCCGCTCTCCCCATATCCTGCCGCCGCCTCGCCTATCTGGTCGAGGCAGGAAGCTATGCCGTAATCCTGAGCGATAAATTCAAAGTCTTCTCCGGCCATATCGCTGCTCAGCTGCTCCCACCGGCAGCTTTCCCAGGCGTCGAACACACCCAGCAGCGTTTCCGCATCCGCTTCGGTCAGCAGGCCCGCCTTTCCGCGCTCTTCCAGATCGGCAAAGTAAGCGGTCATGTCGGATATGCCGCCGTATTGTCCGTACTTTTCCGGGTCGATCTCTGTTATCTCGGCGATAATGTTGCTTTCATCTATATAGTGACTGCCTAGTTCGGCACAGAGGCTGTTAAATCCCTCCCGATCGAAGTTCAGGCTCATGTTAAATGCCGCCTGCCTGTCTCCGGTCATTTCCTCGTGGATGTCCAGAAAGGCTGACGCCATTATCCGGTCTGCGGCCTCGTTGTTTACAGCGTTCTGCTCTTCAAGGTCTCTCGCCTGACCGTGATACCTGATGACAAAACCTATCAGGAACAATACGAGCAGCTCAAGAGCTACTATGACAATCGTCATCGATCTGCGTTTGTTTTTTGTCTTGTTTTCCATGGGCGCTGCCTCCTGCAACATCGCTGATTTCTATTCCTCCGCATCGGCGAGGACTCTTTGTGAATATACCTCGTCCAGACTGCGGACATTGTCAATGCAGGCAGCGATACCGTAATCCTGCTCAGCAAAGTCAAAATCTGCGGCAGTCATATCATCTTCGAGCTGCTCCCACCGGCAGCTTTCCCAGACGTCGAACACGCCCAGCAGCGCATCGGCGTCTTCCTGTGTCAGCAGGCCTCTTTGCCCCAGATCGTTCAGATCTGAAAAATAAAACAGCAGGCTGCCGGCATCATATCCGGAGAGCTTTTGTGAAGCCATCTCATCTATCTGATTGATCATGCGGATCTCGTCAGCATATCCTGAATGCAGCTGCGAACAGAAATGGCTGAATTCCGCCTGATTGAAGTTCCGGCTCATTTCTAAAGCTGTTTCCCTGTCTCCGCTCATTTCCCTGCGGATGTCCAGAAAAGCCGTTGCCATCATCCGGTCTGCGGCTTCTCGATATGCGGCGTTTTCCTCGGTATATCCTCCTACCTTGTTGTGATAGTAGATCGCCAGTCCCGCCAGTACCATTGCGGCTGCTATCAGTACGACAAGGAATACTCCGCCCCATTTGCCTTTGTCCATCCGGCCATTTTCCATAATCCGACCTCTGCTTCAAATAACTTGTAAACAATATCAGTTCTTAATGGCATTATATACCGGGGCGGCGGCGGAGTCAACGAGATGAGGCGGCATGTTCCCCATAAGCTGAGGCGGCCGACTGCCGCCCACCGTAAAATTCCCACTAATTGCAGGATTTTTAATCGTTTGAGAGAATCCGCAGCAGTGAAAATCCCTCTAATCAGTCTTTTAAGTCTCTGTAATGAGAATTTCGACCAGATGGGCATGCGCAGATTCTCTCAGCAGCGTGATCATTGACCCAAAAGGGGAACTCGGTCCGCAAAATTCTCTCAGGACATGTCATTATAGAGACTTTTGCTGCTGCGGATTCTCTCTGTCGGGCTTATTTCCGGACAATAGGGGGAATTTTACTGTTCAGCACGGATTCTCCCCTGACCAGGCGGGGTCGGTGGCCTGCCGGCGCCGTGTGCCCACCGGGACTGTCTGCCTCCCGGGACTGTCTGCCTCCCGGGACCGTCTGCCTCCCGGGACCGTCTGCCGTCAATACAGCTTCTCCCCGCAATGGGAACATCTGGAGCTAAAGAGCGGACGCCAGTAAATACGGCGTCTGCAGCTGTCACAAACACTTACCTGAGATAAAAGGGGCATGATAATAAATCCTATTATCATTAGTTGAAATGTATATGCTTCATTTAAAATCAGAAGAGGGTCAGGTGTTAAACATATCTGGATAACTCTCAGCATGGAAACCGCGCACCCCGTCCTCCATGCAAAGATGCCCGGCTTGCGATACTTCCATCCCATTAACATTAAGAAAACTATTACGAAATATATTATGCCGCTGAGGATTATCATGATATGCAGTACCTTATTCTAAATAAAAACAGCGATGGTTCTATCTATTTTATATATCACTATACTACTCCGCTATATCACACTGGAGTCAAGAGTATGTAAATTTTTTGACAATATTTGATGGCGAATACCTGCTGCAGACTGAGGATTTTCCGCTGTGCCGATTGTTCTACCAGATAGTTCATGTGCTCCATGCTCGCGGGCTTTCCGCCAGCAAAAAGTTCCCATTTTCTCCAATATACCCCTGCGCAAGAACTTTTTTTCTGAAATAGTTTCTTGTTGTTGTCATAATCTCGCCGTCTGAGAACTCATCCGGAAAAACAGGTTCTCTTTCCTTATCGGATACCTGCTTTTGAGAACTCAAATGCCGTCTCAGGTTCTCCGCATGGCCGTTTTTGCCGTAATGAGAACTTTTTGCTGGCAGACCCGTCGGAACGGACTGCAGAGATGAACGGACTGCAGAGAGGAACGGACAGACTGTCCATAAATGTAACAGGCCGCAACGAACAGAATGTACCGGAAGAGAACTTTCCATCGGAAGAACGGATCGGGATCAAAACTTTCCGCTGGCAGAACGGACCGCACATGAGCAGAACGGACCGCACATGCGCAGAACGGGCCGCACATGAACAGAACGGGCCGCACATGAGCAGCACCGTCGCAGCAGCCCGCTTAAAACACAAAAATCCGCCTCGCCCTGAGATGATACCTCAGAGACGAGGCGGCAGCAACGATTGCCGGCAGTTTCGGCAGCATTATCACAAACAAAGACCTACGCCATGCCCAGCGCCAGTCCGATGAGCCGGACGATAAAGGCACAGACCCAGGCGATGGCGCACTGACCGACCACTATGCCCAAGGCCCATTTTCCGCCCAGCTCCCGCCGGATGGAGGCGATGGCAGCCACGCACGGGGTGTAGAGCAGGCAGAACACCAGCAGGGATATGGCCGACAGAGGCGTTATGATCATCGTTATGTCGCCCGCCGAGCCCAGCAGCACCGACAGGGTGGACACGACGCTTTCCTTGGCCATGAAACCGGCGATGAGAGCCGTCGAAATGCGCCAGTCCCCGAATCCCAGCGGTATGAATATAGGCGCTATGTATCCGGCGATGACCGCCAGCATGCTGAAATGGGAATCGTCCACCACATCCAGCTTAAAGTTGAATGTCTGCAGGAACCACACTACGATCGACGCTATGAAGATCACCGTAAATGCCCTCTGCAAGAAGTCCTTGGCCTTATCCCAGAGCAGGTGGCCCACATTCTTTGCGCCCGGCATCCTGTAGTTGGGCAGTTCCATCACAAACGGCACCGCCTCGCCCTTGAACATGAAGTTCTTGGAAAGGAGCGCCACTATTATTCCGACGATTATGCCGGTGAAATACAGACCGACCATTATCAGGCCGCCTTTTCCCGGGAAAAACGCCGCCGTAAAAAACCCGTATATGGGCAGTTTGGCCGTGCAGCTCATAAAAGGCGTGAGCATTATGGTCATTTTTCTGTCCCTGGCCGACGGCAGTGTCCGGCTCGACATGACGGCAGGCACCGTGCAGCCGAAGCCTATGAGCATCGGCACTATGCTCCTGCCCGAAAGGCCTATCTTTCGCAGCAGCTTATCCATGACGAAAGCTATCCTGGCCATATAGCCGCTGTCCTCCAGCAGCGACAGAAAGAAGAAAAGCGTCACTATTATAGGTATAAAGCTGAGGACGCTTCCCACGCCGCTGAATATCCCGTCTATCACCAGCGAATGGATGACCGGATTGACATTAAAATATATGAGCCAGCTGTCCACCTGTATGGTCAGCTCCTCTATGCCCGCTTCGAGCAGTCCCTGGAGCCAGGCTCCGATCACATTGAAAGTCAGATAAAATACCAGCGCCATTATGCAGATAAATGCAGGGATGGCCGTATATTTTCCTGTGAGTATCTTATCCATCCTGCGGCTGCGCTCGTGTTCCTTGCTTTCATGAGGCTTGATGACGGTAGCGTCACAGAGCTTTCTGATAAAGCGGAACCGCATGTAGGCTATGGCCGCCGATCTGTCAAGCCCGCGCTCGGTTTCCATCTGGCTGATGATGTGCTCGATCATCTCTTTTTCGTTGTCACTGAGCTTGAGGGCCTTGGTGACCATTTCGTCGCCTTCCACCAGCTTGCTTGCCGCGAACCTTACAGGTATCTGGGCCGCCCTGGCGTGATCTTCTATCAGGTGCATTATGCCGTGGAGGCACCTGTGTACAGCACCGCCGTGGTCGTCCTTGTCGCAGAAATCAGTCCTGCCGGGCCTTTCCTGGTTCTGGGCCACATGGATGGCGTGCCCCACCAGCTCGTCGATACCCTCGTTGCGGGAGGCGGAAATAGGCACCACAGGTATTCCCAGCATGGCTTCCATTTCGTTTATGTCGATGGAGCCGCCGTTGTTCCTGACCTCGTCCATCATGTTAAGTGCCAGCACCATAGGAGTGTCAAGCTCCATAAGCTGCATGGTCAGGTACAGGTTTCTTTCTATATTGGTAGCATCTACGATGTTGATTATTCCCTTTGGTTTGGATTCCAGTATGAATTGCCTGGATACGATCTCTTCGCTGCTGTAGGGGGAAAGGGAGTAGATCCCCGGCAGGTCGGTGACCTTTGTCTCCGGATGTCCTTTGATGGAGCCGCTCTTCTGGTCAACGGTCACTCCCGGAAAATTGCCCACATGCTGGTTTGAACCGGTGAGCTGGTTGAAAAGTGTGGTCTTGCCGCAGTTCTGGTTTCCGGCAAGTGCGAAGGTTATCTCTGTTCCTTTCGGCAGCGGGCGGGCGTCGGCTTTGACATGATAGCGGCCTTCTTCTCCCAGTCCGGGATGTTCCCGGCGGCGGCCGTCAGCGTGTTCCCCGCCATCCGGCTATTATCATCATGCCGGCTGCCATTCCAGCGGCGCTCATCCTCCGAGCGATGGCGGTCATCCTCGGAGCGATGGCGGTCATCCTCCGAGCGATGGCGGTCATCTTCGCCTCCTGTCACCGACTCCTGATCTATATCTATCTTTTCTGCGTCATCAAGACGCAAAGTAAGCTCATACCCGTGGATCATGAGCTCCATTGGGTCTCCCATAGGGGCAAACTTGGTCAATGTCACTTCAGCTCCCGGAATGACTCCCATGTCAAGGAAGTGCTGCCGGAGCGAGCCTTCACCGCCTACAGCCGTTATGACTGCGGTCTGCCCTATCTTCAATTCTTTAAGTGTCATATGCTGTCTTTTCCTTCCTGTTCCTTGCAGGAATAATTCTAAATTTATATGGCGAATTTGTCAATAGAAATGGCGCTCAAGGGAACAGATGAAGCATGCTTCGCATTTTGATGAATTTAGGCGGAGCCTTTCCTTCTTTTCAGTTTCCTGCAAAGGCTGCGATATTCATTTTCGTATAGGCTTCCCTTATTCCAGACGAATGTAAAATCATGTTCCACCGCAAAATCATCCAGCCTTATCTCCTTGAGCTGTCCTGCCATGATCCCTTCATGAGCAGCAGCCTCATACAGAAAAGTTATACCGCAGTCCTCCTTTACGAGCCCGATTATGGCAGAAAGGCTGCTCACTTCCATGCATCGGCTGAAATCTCTGATGTCCAGGCCGTGTGCCTGCAAATTCTTTTCCATTATATCTCTGGTGCCGGAACCTTTTTCGCGCATTATCAGCCTCAGGCCGGTAAGTTCTTTCAGACTGCCTGGCGCAGGAGCGAAACGGTGTCCGGCTGCACATACCGGTATGTATTTTTCTGTGGAAAACACCTCGTATCCGAATATGTCTTTGTGGAAATATCCCTCTATGACAGCAAAATCTATTTCTCCTGCACGGAGCTTTTCCAAAAGCACATCTGTGTTTGCCACGGTCAGGTCTATCCGTATTTCCGGCTCGTCATCCAGCAATGATGCCAGAGGTCTGACAAGAGCATATTCCCCGACTGTCATGGTGGCTCCGGCTTTATATATGACCTCCTGCGCCCGGTCACATCCGGCAAGCTGTATTTTTTCCTTCAGCCGTGTTTCATCTCCTGACAAAGTCTCAGCGGCCCTGAGCAGTATCTCTCCCTGAGGGGTGAGTGAAAGCTGCTTCTTATCGTAAGCGAACAAGGGAGCTCCATAATGGCTTTCAAGATATCTGATATGCTGGGATACCGCAGGCTGTGTAAGGTTAAGAGCTTTTGCCGCTGCCGTATAGTTCATTGTCTCGCATACTTTAAGAAAAGTATTTATCCTGTTATCTATCATTTTCCCTCCTGCCATTTTGTCACCATTATCATAACATATTTTTATATATAAATAAATATCCATAATTTTACTTTATTTTGCCATGGTGGTATATTTTTATCAGATATACTATATGGAAAGGAATCTTACCAATGAACTTTATAAAAAAGAATATCCGCGGAATCCTGTTGTGCCTGCTCATAGCTTTGCCGTCATGGTATCTTGGAAAGCTTTTTCCTGTCATAGGCGGCGCCATCTTCGCCATCATCGCAGGTATGGCTGTTACGGTGTTTTTTAAAGACAAGGGCAGCTTTGAACCGGGCATAAAATTCACCTCAAAAAAAATCCTCCAATGGGCAGTGATCCTGCTGGGCTTCGGCATGGATCTGACCGTGATACTGGAGATAGGAAAGCAGTCTCTGCCTATAATCATAAGCACCATCTCTGTTTCTCTTGTGATCGCCTATGTACTCCACAGAGCCATGAAGATCCCATCCAAGATCTCAACCCTCATCGGAGTTGGATCGTCCATCTGCGGCGGCTCAGCCATCGCAGCTACAGCTCCTGTCATTGAAGCTGACGATGAAGAAGTGGCCCAGTCCATTTCAGTGATATTCTTTTTCAATGTAGCGGCAGCCCTCATCTTTCCTGTCATAGGAGGCATGCTGGGCTTTTCCTCTGCAGACGGCAGCGCCTTTGGTGTATTTGCCGGAACAGCGATCAACGACACTTCCTCAGTGACCGCTGCCGCAGCCACATGGGACAGCATTTACGGACTGGGGTCAGCTACTCTTGATACGGCAGTCACAGTCAAGCTTACCAGGACGCTGGCCATCATACCCATAACTCTGGTCCTGGCTTTCATCAGAGCTCGGTCGGCCAGAAACACAGATGGTACAGCAAAGGTCAGTATGAGAAAGATATTTCCCTTTTTTATATTATTTTTTGTAGGTGCATCTATAATAACCACTGCGGCTGTTTCTGCCGGGATTGACGCCGCCGTATTTTCGCCGCTTAAAGAACTGAGCAAATTTTTTATCGTCCTGGCAATGGCAGCCATAGGCCTTAACACCGATATAGTCAAGCTGGTAAGGACCGGAGGCAAACCCCTGGCGCTGGGATTTTGCTGCTGGGTCGGCATAACGGCAGTCAGTCTGGCCATGCAGCATTTCCTTGGGATCTGGTAAGGCTCTGTTCTTTTCTGCCATTATATGTTATGATTGGCTCAGGCTGCACCTGCCGCAGTCACATGGCCGACATCCGGTCATTGTCCGCAGAAAGGAGCTTTGAGATATGAAACAATATGTCGTTGATGCTTTTACTGACAAGGTTTTTTCAGGTAATCCCGCCGCAGTATGCATAATGGACGAGTGGCTTCCTGATGACCTTATGCTGAAGATAGCTATGGAAAATAATCTTTCCGAGACGGCCTTTGCCGTTAATGAAGGGGACAGATACCGCCTGCGGTGGTTCACGCCCGGCGGTGAGATAGATCTGTGCGGCCATGCCACCCTGGCGTCCGCTTATGTGCTGATGAACTATTACGACAAAAATATGAAAGAAGTGGTATTTTTCACCATGAGCGGCGACCTGACCGTTGTCCGCCGGAACGGGGATCTCTATGAAATGGATTTTCCTGCCTATGATCTGAAACCGCTGAAAATAACCGGGGAAATGATCGCAGCCATCGGCGCAGAACCTGTCGAGGCTTACATGGGCCGCGACCTCCTCTGCGTATTTGACAGCCAAGAGACAGTAATGACACTTAACCCTGATCCTGAAAAATTAAAGTCCCTGGACGGGCTTCTTTTTCAGGCTACCGGACCCGGAAAAGATACCGCCGCATCAGCCTCTGCCGACTGCGTATCCCGCTCCTTTGCTCCCAAGCTGAATGTACCGGAAGATCCCGTATGCGGTTCCGGGCACTGCCACATAGTCCCTTACTGGGCAGGCCGCCTGGGCAAAGACAACATAACCGCCTATCAGGCATCCCGGCGGGGCGGCACTCTCTACTGCCGCATGGAAGGCGGCCGGGTAAAGCTGGCAGGAAAAGCCGTGCTTTTTTCAGCGGCGGAAATATTTATCTGATGATCTGCTGCGCCTTGCAACCTTTATTGGGCAAGGTGCCGGCGCCTGTTGGCTTTTTCTTTTGTAATCCATGAAAAAGCCAACATTTTCTTCAGTATTGCCGGGTTTTGGCTGTCGAAATTTGTCGATGTTGGCTTTTTGATCCACACAGCACAAATCAGGTAACAGTTTTTTAATAATCTGTTACCTGATTTGGGGTTATGCCGGCAAAAAGCCAACATTTCAGAAAAATATATCATCGTTCGACAAAATGCGACACCGATTGTTGGCTTTTTCCACCGTAGATATATGATCAGCCAACTGGCGCCGAAGCCCTGCTCCGGCTACGCCGGATCATTTTCCGTTGTGTTTTCTGATGGCTTCTGCCATGCGCTCAAGACCTGTCCTTATGGTTGCTCTCGGCATGGCCAGATTGAGCCTGATATATCCTTTGGCATTATCCACAAACAAACCGTCTCCGCCTTCAAGCAGCACACCTGCATTATTGGCAAAGAACAAAGGCAGATCCTCCACATCCGGCAGCACTTTCCCCATATCCACCCATGCGAAATATGTGGCTTCCGGTATTGTAAATACTGCATCGGGGATATTTTCTCCCAGGAACTCGTCTACCATCCTGAAGTTGTCATCAATGTATGCTTTCAGTTCTTCCAGCCACTGGGCGCCATGTTCATAGGCTGCTTTGTGAGCTGCGATGGAAAGTGGATTTGCTGCGCCGATATTCTTGTCCCGATCCTGGAAACGCTGTCTTTCCTCGTTGGAACGGATTATGATGTTGGAAAACAACATTCCTGCCAGGTTGAAAGTCTTGCTGGCAGACATTGTGGTTATGAGCTTGTCATAATCCGGCATGATCTTTCCCATCGGGATATGCCTGAGGCCGGTGCGTATCAGGTCGCAATGTATCTCATCTGAAACCACCCAGAGATCATTTTTTTCCACTATGGCTGCGATACGCTTCAGCTCGTCCTCCGTCCAGATCCGTCCAGCCGGATTGTGCGGATTGCAGAGCATGAGCAGCCTGACCTTTGGGTCTGCTGCCTTTTTTTCAAGATCTTCAAAGTCTATCTCAAAGCGGCCGTTTTCTTTTTTGAGCGGCGACATGACCAGCTCCACATTGTTGTACTCGCAGGAATGAAGGAAAAACCCATAGGCCGGCGTCATGGTCAGGACTTTTTCGTCTTTGGCTACAAGATCCTCCACAAGCTGGTACAGAGCCGGTATAACGCCCGGAGAAAAGACCAGCTCATCCTTGTCAAATGACCAGTCATACCTGTCTTTGCACCATTTAAGGAGCGCTTCATAGTAACCGTTATCGGAAACGATCGTATATCCCAGTATCTTCCTGTTTACCCGGTCTATGATCGCCTGGCGGATCTCCGGGGCTACGGCAAATTCCATATCGGCTACCCACATCCTTACAAACTCATCATCGGCATACGGAAACTTCTTTTCCGGTCCACATTTGAAAATATACGGACGCCATCCATCCACATTTTCTGAATTGGTATTGGTCCTGTCGATGATCTCATCAAAATCGTACTTCATATGATCCCTCCTCATATCTTTAATTGTTCACTTTCTTTCACATCCAGCTCAAAAGCCTGGTTGAGCCGCTGTTGTATTTTGATATAACTTTTGAGTTCTTCATCCGACACGCCGTCAAGCATCTGGAAAGTCCGCCTGTAGCAGGCGTTTTCAAAATCCTGGTGTTTCTGATATATTTCCTGCCCCTGGCCGGTCAGTGTCAGATTGTATTCCCTGCTGTTGCTGCAGTTCCTGACCTGCTTGACCCAGCCTTTGGCCTTGAGCTTCCTGACGAGCTGAGAACAGGCGCTGGGAGTCTTGTCGAACTTTTCAGCCAGAGCGGCGGCAGTTATGCCGGGGGCGTCGCCTATGGCCTTTATCATCTGAGATTCGGCCTGGAAAAGCACTGCGCCGTAATAATCATGGAGCAGAGAGTCGTATTTTTCAATAAGATATGCTCCTCTGTCAAGCTGATCTATCATCTGGCAGAAAAGACTATACCGTTCATCTTTTTCCATGGTTCCTCCTTAGCTGACCGCAGAGTTTGTTAATGGGCTTAATCATTAAGCTGCTTAACTATTTAATGTGAGTATATACCAGGAAGTTGTCTCTGTCAACAGAAAAAAGCCCTCGGCGGTTGCCCAGCTATGTTATCAGCCTTTTCACATACATCCTTATCATTTCCGGCTCGCCGTCAGGCTGCACCATACACAGGAAATTCCAGCCATACCGCTCATAAAAGCTGGTATGATCGGTTATCAGGTACAGCTTATCTATCCCGAAGGATTTCATGTCGGCGGCGGCAAAGTCCAGCATGCGCCCTGCTATCCCGCGGCAGCGGTATTCCTCCTCCACATACAGGGCGCAGATGTTGGGCGTCAGGTCTTTGCGGTCGTGATAGTCGTTTTCTATGACGCCGATGCCGCCCGTGATCTTTCCGTTTTCAAGGGTTATGTACCATTGGGGCACCGCCTGGTCTTTACCCTTTTTTATGCACTCTTCCATGCTTTCTTCATATGCCTCAACAGGCACATCCCACTTTGAGCTGAACCACCGGGCGGCCTGCCTTGCCATTTCCTTGTGATCCCTTATACTTACTATTTCCATATCTTTCTCCCAGGATCAATATACGATAAAAAACTCACCGCATGTTTTCAGATGGTCTTATCATATGCGATCTTTTCTCCACCGCGGAAATCCACGGTGCCACGCCTCGTAAATCCATTTTTCTCGATTATATGCCTCATTTTCTCATTTTCTGCATAAGTGTTCAGCCGAATATTAAAAACACCTTTTTCTGCGCACAGTTTTTCGATAAGGCCAAAAAGGCTGCCCGTATTACCTTTTCCCCTGAAACTGCTGCTGAAGGCCAGTCTGTTGACAACGGCATAAGGCCTGTCAGCGCCCCACTTGCCATGCAGGCCCTCATAAGCCGGTTCTCCGTCAAAATCTATGCAGACATATCCGGCTGTCCTGCCTCCTATTTTGATCAGATAGCCTTTTTGTCTTTCTATATCATCTCTGATGTTTTTTTGGCAGGGGTAATCTTCCGTCCACTGCACAAACCCCTGATCCTGCTGGAATCTGCGGCCTTCCTCTATCATGTGCCAGCATGTGTCAAAGTCTTTCTCCCCTGCAGGCTCCAGAGCCATCTCTCTGCCGGATCCGGCAAGATCTCCGGCCGTAAGGATCTTGTCATAGGCTATCTTTCCGCTGCCCTGAAAGATCACGGTCCCCCGCCTGGTGAAGCCGTTTTTTTCGAGTATGTGCTGCATGCGCTTGTTGGGGAAATCCGTGTCAACCCTGATATAATCCACTCCTCTTGATGTGCAGAATTCCCCGATGAGCCTGAAAGCCTCATCTGCCAGACCCGTCCCCCGGAAATCCCTGCTGAAAGCCATCCTGTGTACCACAGCATAAGGCTCCTCTGCTGCCCACTGTCCGTCGATGTTGATATACGCAGGCTCTCCGTCAAGATCTATGCACATGTATCCGGCGATGACGCCGTTATCCTTTATCACAAAACCTTTCTGATCCTGTATGTCGTCTCTGATGGTGTCCATATTGGGATAATCATCTGTCCACTGGACAAAACCCTGTTCTTTCTGAAACTTCCTGCCTTCGTCTATGATAGCATAACATATGGCCAGTTCATCCATCTTTGCCGGTACCAAAGTTTTCATCTGCCCCTTGCTTCCTTTCTCTTTTTTGTATATAATATCACCGGATCATTATCAAATCAATTTTAATATTATCAAGTATTATTTCAATTTTTTTAAAGCATTTTGGAGGAGCATAATGGAACTGAAGTATCTGAACACTTTCCGTACCATCGTAGAGACCGGCAGTTTCACCAAAGCTGCGGAAAAGCTTAACTATACCCAGTCGGCCATCACTTTTCAGATAGATCAGCTGGAACAGGAGCTGTCCGCCCAGCTATTTGAGAAAGTTGGACGCAGGATGGCCCTGACCAAAGCAGGGGAACTGCTGATACCTTATGTGGATGAAGTCCTGGGAGCTGTAGGCAAACTCCGCTTTTTCGAGCAGGAACTTTCCATGTGCAACGGAGATCTCAAGGTGGGTGTCGGAGAAACCCTTCTCTGTTACCGCATGCCCCCGGTCCTTAAAGAATTTCATAAAGCAGCTCCAAAAGCCAGGCTTTATCTCCGTTCCATGAACTGCTACGACATCCGGGATGAACTGATGTCCGGATCCCTTGATCTGGGTGTGTTCTACGAAGATGTGGGCGGTTTCGGCTCCCAGCTCATGGCTTATCCCCTCGGCAATTATCCCGTCGCTCTGGTGGCTTCTCCGGAGACTGCAAAAGCTTTTCCCGATTTCGTCACGCCGGACAGGACCCTTCCGGTACCGTTCATAATAAATGAACCCAACTGCATCTTTCGCCAGATCTTTGAAGAATACCTGCGAAAAAAGTCCATCGTCCTTGACCACACCATCGAACTTTGGAGCATCCCGACCATCAAAAACCTGGTAAAAAACGATGTGGGAGTTTCATTTTTGCCCAGGTTTGCAGCCTGCGAAGAGCTCAGTTCCGGCCAGCTGTCAGAGATCCCAACACAGGTAACGCACGATCGTATTTCGGCTGTATGTGCCTATCACAAAAACAAGTGGGTAAGCCCGCTCATGGAACTGTTTATCGATCTTTGCCGCAAGCATATGGACATGGGATGATCTTCTCTGCTGTCACACAGCCAGAGTCTGAACTTTGCGAAAGCCTGCTTTGCGGTCCTGGGCCTATCTCATATATGAAGTCTCTTTCAGGGCTAAAGGGCCAGGGTTTTTCAGCACCCATCTGACAGTCAGCTCCGTGAGCCTGGCCAGTGCATCTTCCCCTCCCCGTATAAGTCCGGCTCTGGTGATCCCTGCGATGATCTTTCCTGCTTCCGCCCTTTCGGATTCATCGAGGGGTTCTCCTTGTACCAGGTAAGAGGTCAGGCTTTCGGCCATGGTCTGAAAATCATCGTCCCAGTTGATACCGCCGTTGTCCAGCAATTCATGGGCCAGCCTGCCGCATACCCTTACGGCTTCTCCCTGGACCGTTGAGGCTGCCCCGCATGACGGCACCAGCAGGTCCCACAGCTGGTCAAACTGCTCCTGCCACGATGACTTTGTCACCTTTATATCTGAATGTCCGTCGTACATTTTTCTCTTTGCTACAGGCTCAACTCCGAACATCTCATACAGCTCCATAAGGGCCGGCTCCAGCTCGGCGACAGTCTCGCTGCTCATCCTGTCTCTGAACCATTCAAAGTCAGTACCTATCCTCTTTACCTGCTCCTTTTCCATTCCGGTCAGTCTGGCTCTGTGCGCCAGCAGGTATTCCGACACGGCCACAAGCTGCGGTATGCTGCTGTTGGACGCCCGGCTCAGGGCATAGAGCAGAGGGGTCCGTCCCATGTTATCTTTGCGGTTGACCTTAGCCCCTGCTTCAACCAGTATCCTGACATTCTCCGGCAAACAGGCTGCCGCAGCAGCGAAAAGAGGAGTTTCCCTGTAAGTATTTTTCGCTTCTATGTCAGCTCCCAGCCGTATAAGGGTTTTCATGTTGTTTTTATATGCTCTCGCATGGTGGTGCAGAGGAGTATTTCCATACCGGTCGGGGAAGTTGACATCGGCTCCGTTTTGCACCAGCCATTCCATTACTTCCGCAGGCAGATCGGATCCCAGGGCGGTTACCTTGGAATAGTTTTCATAGGCGTTCACATCGCACTTTTCAAAAACTTCTTTTATCTGCTCCGGATTGCCGCTTTCAACGATCTGGGCAAAATCTTTGGGGAGAGTCTTGCGCTTAGCCATCAGTTACCTCCTTATTTTTCTGAAAAACAGGATATATATCAAAATGCCGTCTATGATCAGGTCGTAAATCCTCGGCCCGTCATATATGACCACGCTGGTGATAAAAGCTGCCAGGACTATACACGCCCCTATGGCCTTCGCAGCCGGCCCCGGTTCCTTTGCGTGCCATGCCGTAAATCCAAGGGCAGGTGTGCAGAATGCGAACACCGTCCATGCCCTTATCGTAAACCCGCTGTATATCCCTTCGGTTATGACTGCTGCCGTATAATATGTAACAAGTACGCCCAGCGAAAAGGGCAATATGTTGGCCATGGCTTTGCGGGCAGTTTCACTGTATATTGCTATCAGTGTTCCCAGAAGTATCCACACAGCCATCTGGGAAAAGATATTTCCCAGGTTCTGAGTAAAAATATCCAGCAGCCTGCTCACGGCCCCCAGTGCCAGGCCTGCTGCCAGTGTCGTTACCGGATTTAACAGTTTAGTCGTTTTCTTTGTCTCTTTTTCCATTTTATACCCCCCTAAATCGCTATTTCAGCCAGTTATGATGACTGTTTCCCCCAAAAAACATCTTACCGGCTTTTTTCTGTTCTCAAAAAGGCCCATAACCTGTCATGGTAGCAACAGCCAGTATGACCATGGCCCACAGGCACCATTTCAGGACCAGTTTCCATGAATATCGGAACCACTCTGCAAAGCTTACACCTCCCAAAGCACAGGCCGCCAGCACTACCATCTGTGTCGGCGTTATCAGGTTCAAAAATCCTCCGCATTGATATGCCAGGACCGCTGTCTGCCGCGTAACCCCCACGATATCGGCCAGCGGCGTCAGTATCGGCATTACGGCGGCTGCCTGACCTGACGATGACGGTATGAAAAAATTTATTATGCCTTCGCATATGAATATCCCCCATGTGGCAAGGACTCCTCCCGCCTGTGAAAGAGGCACAGACAGAGCATACACCACCGTGTCCATGATCTGCCCATCTTCCATTATCACCAGGATGGCTCTGGCAAAAGTAAAATATATCACTGCTGTGGTCATTTCTCCGGCGCCTTTTACGAATGCCTTGCCGGTCTCATCAAGGCTGCGGAAATAGAACATGCCTGCAGTAAGGCCCATTGCCACAAACAGTGCAGATATTTCTTCAAAGTACCAGCCGAACATCATGATGCATATGACCATAACGATGATGGTTCCCAATACGATCAGCAGCACGATCTTTTGTTTAGCTGAAAGAGAATCAGAGCCTGCATCCTCTCCGGCCGCATCACATTTTTCCGAAACTTCCGGCGAGAGCCCGCCTGTCTGAAGTTCCGCGGTTCCCGGCAAGATCTCTGCTTGTCCTGCCGTATTTTCAGCCAGAGGAGTAAGCTCTGACCTGTATTTTTTTCCGTTTACTATCACATGATGTATGCCTATTGCCACGGTCCCCGCCATGAGGACAGCCCTAAGCCCCATACCCGAAAAAATAGGAAGTTCTGCGATTTCCTGTCCTATCCCCGTATTAAACGGATTGAGAGGTCCTGCCGTATACCCGCTGTATATGCCAACTACAATGATCGCGATCCCTGTTATCCGCCCCATTTTCATTTTTTGAGATGCGGCTATCATAACAGTGACAAAGGGCAGCGCTTCTTCACCCATTCCAAAAGTCGCTCCGCAAACAGCCAGAGCTGCCATTATCGTTCCTATGAGGAGGCCCTCTTTTCCTGACAGGCGGCGCATAAGCGTGCTTAGCCCGGATTCAAATGCTCCTGTTGCATTTATGATGCCGAAGCACCCTCCTACCACAAAGATAAATGCGATGATATCCACACCACCGACCATTCCTCTGAACAGAGATGAGAGAACCTGGCCTATGGACACTCCGCCGCCATCTATGGGGCTGTAAGTACCGTCAACTACCAGCGTGCGTCCGGTTGTCCCGTCAACGATCCTTTCAAACGATCCGGCCGGGATTATATATGTGAGGATGGCGGCGATCAGGATCATTATCATGAAGAAAGCCGCCGTGTCAGGCAATTTTAGCCTTTTTTTCTTCATACTGCTTTCCTTTCTGCGCTATATCTATATTATATCGGCCAGCTCCCCATGGCAACCTTTTTTCAGCTTGTTGACGCTTTTTTTATCAGGCGGGGATGTATGCAAAAGTAGCAAGGCCCGCCCCGCACAAGCGGAACGGGCCTTAGCTGTTTTTATGTCAGTAGTGGTTTGCTATTTTGTTGATTTGATCTTTGCCTGCGCAGCAGCAAGGCGGGCGATAGGTACCCTGTACGGTGAGCAGGATACATAATCCAGGCCTATCTTCTGGCAGAATTCTACCGAATATGGATCGCCTCCGTGTTCTCCGCAGATTCCGCAGTGCAGGTTCGGATTTGCTCCTTTTCCGGCCTTGACGCCCATCTCCATCAACTTGCCGACACCCACGGTGTCCAGACGGGCGAACGGATCAAATTCGTAGATCTTGTTCTGATAATATGACGGCAGGAATTTCCCGGAGTCGTCACGGCTGAAACCAAATGTCATCTGAGTCAGGTCGTTGGTACCGAAGCTGAAGAAATCAGCTTCCGCTCCGATCTCATCTGCTACAAGGGTGGCTCTTGGGATCTCGATCATGGTGCCTACCTTGTATTTTAAGTCAGCTCCGGCAGCCTTTATTTCTGCATCAGCAGTGGAAGTTACGATGTCCTTTACGAACTTGAATTCCTTAACTTCACCTGTCAGAGGTATCATGATCTCAGGAACGATGTTCCAGTCAGGGTGCTTAGCCTGAACGGCCAGAGCAGCCTTGATGACAGCCTTGGTCTGCATGACTCCGATCTCCGGATAAGTTACGGTCAGACGGCAGCCGCGGTGTCCCATCATCGGGTTGAATTCGCGCAGTCCTGTGATGATCTGCTTGATATATTCAACGGATTTGCCTTTGATCCTGGCCAGTTCTTCGATGTCCTCTTCTTCGGTAGGTACGAATTCGTGAAGAGGTGGATCCAGGAATCTGATGGTAACAGGATAACCCTGGAGAGCTTCAAAGAGTCCTTCAAAGTCCGCCTGCTGCATAGGTTCGATCTTTGCCAGGGCAGCTTCTCTTTCTTCTCTGGTCTCGGAACAGATCATTTCTCTGAAAGGTCCGATCCTGTCAGGTTCAAAGAACATGTGCTCTGTACGGCACAGGCCTATGCCCTGAGCCCCGAAGCTGAATGCTCTGAGAGCGTCCTTAGGAGTATCGGCATTGGCTCTTACTTCCATGGTCCTGTACTTGTCAGCCAGTTCCATTATCCTTCCGAAGTATCCGCTGTCTGTGCTGGCAGGTACCAGAGGAATAGCTGTATCGTATACATTGCCGGTGGAGCCGTCCAGAGAGATCATATCTCCTTCGCAGAAAGTCTTTCCGCCCAGCTCAAATTTCTTGTTTTCTTCATCCATCTTGATGGCTTCACAGCCGGATACGCAGCAGGTTCCCATGCCTCTGGCCACTACGGCAGCGTGGGAAGTCTGTCCTCCGCGAACGGTCAGGATACCCTGAGCGTATTTCATTCCCTCGATATCCTCAGGGGAAGTTTCAAGGCGGACAAGGACTACCTTTTCGCCCTTCTTGCCCTGTTCGGCGGCTTCTTCGGCAGTGAATACGACCTTGCCGGCAGCAGCGCCAGGAGAAGCGGCTATACCTTTGCCTACAGGCACGGCCTTGGCAAGAGCGTCAGCGTCGAACTGCGGGTGCAGCAGCATATCCAGAGACTTGGCGTCGATCTGCATTAGAGCCTCTTCTTCGGAGATCATACCTTCGTCGATCAGGTCGCAGGCGATCTTGATAGCTGCGGCGGCAGTACGCTTTCCGTTACGGGTCTGGAGCATGTACAGCTTCTTATCTTCTATGGTAAATTCCATGTCCTGCATGTCGCGGTAATGATTTTCCAGAGTGCTGCAAACGCCCAGGAATTCTTCATATACTTCAGGCAGGATTTCTTTCATCTTTTCGATAGGAATAGGTGTGCGGACTCCGGCAACTACATCTTCGCCCTGAGCGTTCATAAGGAATTCGCCCATGAGCCCCTTTTCACCGGTGGCCGGGTTACGGGTAAACGCAACGCCTGTGCCAGAAGTATCGCCCATGTTTCCGAATACCATCATCTGAACATTGACAGCTGTTCCCCATGAATAAGGTATGTCGTGGTCCATACGGTAGATGTTGGCTCTTGGATTGTCCCATGAACGGAAAACTGCTTCGATAGCTTCAAAGAGCTGTTCCTTAGGATCGTCAGGGAAATCTTTGCCGATCTGAGCTTTGTACTCAGCTTTGAACTGATCTGCAAGAGTATGGAGGTCGTCTGCGGTCAGCTCAACATCGTAGGTAACGCCCTTTTCTTCTTTGAGGGCATCTATGAGTTTTTCAAAGTATTTTTTGCCAACGCCCATAACAACATCTGAAAACATCTGTATGAAACGGCGGTAGCAGTCCCATGCCCAGCGCGGATTGCCGGACTTGGCAGCGATAACATTAACCACTTCTTCATTGAGTCCCAGGTTGAGGATGGTGTCCATCATGCCAGGCATGGAAGCTCTTGCTCCGGAACGGACCGAAACCAGCAAAGGGTTTTCCTTGCTGCCGAACTGTTTTCCGGTGATCTCTTCCATCTTTGAGATGTACTCCATGATCTGGCCTTTGATCTCATCGTTTATCTGGCGGCCATCTTCATAATAACGGGTGCAGGCTTCAGTGGTAACTGTGAAGCCCTGAGGGACCGGAAGGCCAATGTTGGTCATTTCGGCCAGATTGGCGCCTTTTCCTCCCAAAAGTTCGCGCATAGAAGCGTTTCCTTCTCGAAACAGATAGACATATTTTTTCATGTCTCCTTCTTTCTCCTTTCACAGCAAACCCTTTTGCTTACCGGAAGCTCATTTTTAAAACAAGCGCCGGATATGGTTTCTCCATATATCTCCAACCGAAATCAACGCCAGTGACTTCCATGTGGGCAAACAAAATTTACTTTTTTATTTATTTCTTTATTTACCTATATATTAACCTTTGTTAATGATTTAGGCAACTCCAAAATTCGGGCCTATTTTTTTGATTTGTTAAGTATTTGTCCCGATTATATTTTAAAACAAAAAGCTTCGCATATACATATGTATACACGAGGCTTTTTGGCGTGTTTTCCTTCTAGACTTTAGAAAAGGCCATCAGTCCATCCGTTCAAAGACCAGGTTGCATACCGTCCTGTCTCCTCCGCCCAGACCGGAAGAACTGGCCGTGGACTGAGCAAATGTGTGCAGGTGTAAAAGCCGGCGGACCGCTGATTCGGCCGCTGCAATACAAAACCCCCGATCCAAGGGTTGGATCCGGGGGTCTGTATTATTTATTAAAATAGTACACACCATTTTTTTCTTTTCGCATGATTCCACAGTCTACTGATTTCTTGATAATTCTTGATGCGGCGTTTTCTGTAATATCGAAAGAGTTTGCTATTGTTATTCGATTAAAATAATATTCTGACCCGTACTTTTCCAGCAGCACCAGCAGTTTCTTGAAAGTTTTCTTATTGAAATTCTTTCCTGCTCTACATTCTAACCACTTTTTCAGTTCTTCCTTTTCTTTTTCTTCCGCAGAAAGTTGCGTTTTATCGGAAAATTGTTGCATTTTCCCCGCAGAAAGTTGCGTTTTAGCGGAAGATTGTTGCATCGTTGCATTCTCAGCAACTAATTCTAATTCCATCTGGGCAGAACGGGCTTCGCTTCGATTTGGCAAAGTTACTATAAAAAAATATTCATCAGAATAGAATTCCGGCTGTTCTGTATAATCAATATAAGAATTAAGGATTCTGCGGATACCGCTTCCCCGACGCTCCATGTAATGAAGTCTTCCGAAAATATCCGAGATGATCTCATTTCGCCGCATAGATGGCACATGTTTTAAATCTAAGTCCTGTATCCGGCTGCCGTTGATCATTCCTCCGGGAGAGGATATCTCCATTCTGTCATCGTACATATCTACATGCACTTCTGCTCCAACACTCTGATAATCCCTATGGATAAGCGCATTCCCCGGATCGACCATGGGTTTTTCGAGTTAGTACGTATAAAGGCTTCTGCATTCGACAAAAGTGTTATTAAACTCATGCCTGTGAACTCCTCATCATCTAACGCATCTCCTTCTACAGAGCCTTTTTCTGTGCCTTTCCATCTGGTACATACAACTTTAGATTGTTTTAAATAGCCTTGGTCGCAAAAAAGCAATCCTGCATTTGTCACTTTTCCTTCCTCTGTGACAAACCCCATCGAAACAAGATCTTTTACCAGATCAAAATCGTCCCCTGTCTCTTTCTTAAATGTTGCGGCAAGCAGAGTAAAACTGACATCTGATAAGTTATAAGAGCCTGGAAGTGCATCATATGTTTTATTCATCCCTTTCAGGATCAAATTATTCTGTTCTATCACAGTAGCAATTTCAGATCTATCTCCTCGTCTTACATATATTTCTCTTGTTTTTTCATGAACATAGTAATATGGGTAATGAGGGCCATTGGCAATTTCAAGGTCAATACACAGTCGACCCTCTTTCATGCTGTTGAATGGCGTCAATGTATATCGTACAGGCGGTTCTATTCTTGAGGCTAAAAGTTCTGAAATTTTGCTTGCTGTACCTTGGGCATCATCAAGTCCTATCGGTTCATGATCATTATTCCTCACGCCAAAGAGAATATGACCGCCTTTTGTATTAGCAAACGCCACAACAGATTTTAACCAACTTTTGGGCTTTTCCTTTTCTAAAGACACCTTGTAGTCTAAATGTGTCGCTTCTATTCTCTGAAAATCTTCAAATTTCATAAAATGCAGCCTCTTCTCCTTTCATTATTTATCTGTTTCGATACACCTATTCAGCAAAATTCTGCCGCCTCAACGAATGTAAGGAACACCTTTTAAATAGCTGGCGAAACAGTGTTTCCTGTTCAGTATTCAATTTAATTTTAGCAGAACACCAGTTTGTTTTCAGTTATTGTTTTAACAAACATGTTAGCACTGTTCAAAAAATACAAAACCCCCGATCCAAGAGTTGGATCCGGGGGTCTGTTTATGATCTGATAGAGCGGCCGCCTGCCGAAGCTGAGTTTTTCTTCGCAGGTGCGTCCTGCTGAAGATAACCTTCCGGATAGACCGGTGATTATCTCTTGGAGAACTGGCTTGCTCTTCTGGCTTTTTTCAAGCCGTATTTCTTTCTTTCTTTCATTCTTGGGTCTCTCGTCAGGAATCCTGCAGCTTTGAGAGGAGCTCTGTAGGCTTCTTTGTCGGCTACGCACAGTGCTCTTGAGATACCGTGTCTGAGAGCGCCTGCCTGGCCTGTAAATCCGCCGCCGTATACGGTAGCCACTACATCGAACTTGCCTTCGCAGCCGGCTACTTCAAACGGCATCCTTACTTCTCTCTTGAGGATTTCCATTCCGAAGTAATTGTCTAAGTCTTTCTTGTTGACAGTTATCTTTCCAGTTCCAGGGATCAATCTAACTCTGGCCACTGAACTTTTTCTTCTGCCTGTTCCTTGGTATTGAATCTTTGCCATTGTCTAATCCCCTTTCCTAAAAATTCCAAGTTTCCGGTTTCTGTGCGGCGTGATTGTGCTCAGGGCCTGCATAAACCTTTAACTTCTTGAGCATCTGTCTTCCAAGTTTTCCATCAGGGAGCATGCCTTTTACGGCGTGTCTGATGATCTCTTCCGGTTTGGCTGCCTGGAGTTTTTCAAAAGTGGTTTCTCTCAGACCGCCCGGATAACCGGTATGTCTCTTGTAGATCTTCTCTTTTCTCTTTTTGCCGGTTACTTCAACTTTCTCAGCGTTGATGACGATAACATAGTCGCCGCAGTCAACATGAGGAGTATAGATCGGCTTTTTCTTGCCTCTGAGGATAGAGGCCACTTCGGAAGCCATTCTTCCAAGGGTCTTGCCTTCTGCGTCTACAACATACCATTTGCGTTGTACTTCCGCAGGCTTTGCGATAAATGATTTCATCTTTTTTCCTTTCTACCTACTGGGTTTTGCCTCCGCGCGGCTGCGGGAACGCTCCCTGCTCGTGCGGTCAAAAGCTAAGGTCAAAACTGGTTCGGCTTTGTCTACTGGGATCTCGATCGTCTTGCGGTCCGTCGGGATCTGTTTCGATAAACTAAAACTTTTTAGTTGTGAGGCTCCGGACGGATCCCCATCCTGCTCTCACGGCATAAACATGCTTTTATATTATACAGTCTGACTTTTGAAAAATCAATAGTTTTCTGCAGTTTGGACGGTTTTTTTGTTTTGCTCTTGAAATGAAAAACTAACTTCCAGATGTACCTTCCTTTAACGAAGTTCGTTT
>UQOC01000026.1 GCA_900542565.1 uncultured Eubacteriales bacterium
TTATCTTTCATCTGGAACTTACTTTTTCTTCTGGAAGTTAGTTTTTCATTTTACCCAATAATCTTATTCTGCTTCATTTCTTTTATTTTACCATAACATTGTTAAAGGGAAAATACTTTCCATAAAAGTATTAAAATTAACAAGTTATCAGGGTTTACAGGCTCATGGGCCGCCAGTGCCAGCTGCCCATGGGCCCTTTTTTATCTCTTGAACACGGCCGTATATTTTTCGCCCATCTTTACCGGTTTATATGACAGCTTTGTCTGACGGAGATTTTCCAGACCCATGTCTTCCTCTCTGTTCACATATATCGTCTCCTGCGGCAGCCGCCTGCAGAATTCGTTGTTGATCGCCTGGTACAGTCCTCTTATCCTGTCGTCGGCTTTTTCCACATGGACAAGAACGGTTTCCCTGCTGTTTGTCTTTGCGAACTCGCCTAAAGTTACAGCTTCTATCTTGCCATTTATCCTTATGATACCCGAAAGCAGCCCCTTTCCCACAAAGGTGAGCAGTTCTCCGATGGCTTCTGTCTCAAGTTCCAGGATCTCTTTCCACTCTTTTGGAGTTTCACCCAGCTTGTACTCATTTTTGCTGCGGATGTAATCCATTATCTCAGGAACCATCTGCGGGGTGGCTTCTTCATAGACAAACTCATAATTACGCAGAAAATAGTTGAGGTGGTTCTTTTTCTGGTGGTATTTGCGGCCGCTGAGGTTTATCAAGTCTTCTTTGAGATAAATATAGTCGTCATCGTCTCTTTCGTGCCTGACCTCCACATCATCGCCAAAGGCTTCTTTAAGCACAGGTACAAGAGTCCCCGGTATGAGGCCCATCTCCGGCCTTTTTCCTTTTTTTACAAAGATCTCCTCGGCCTGCTTCAATGTCTGTCTGACTTTTTCCGGTTCGTATGTGCCGCTGGCAGTCAGCGGGAAGGACATGAAATATTCTTTTTCTTCAGTTTCGAGAGTCCCAAGCCCGGCAATGCATAGATAATCACCTATGACCTGCCAGCTCAGATCGTGAGTATTGCGCCATATATAATTGGCTACCAATGTATGGCTTGATGACTGGTAATCATATCCATCAAAATAGCTGTTGAGCAGTTCTATATCCTTTTGGCTTAAATTATCAAAACTTCTCTCAAAAATCATACGGTTTTATTTGACTATGGCTGAAATAGCTTTAAATTCAGCTTCTTTTGCTCCTTTCAGTATTTCGTACAGGATGCTTTCCGCACTGGTAACGACAGCCCCTGCCTGAGAAAGCCGCATAAGCGAAAGACTGTGGTTCATCTCGCTGCGGGAACCGCAGCAGTCAGCAGCCAGTACCACCCTGTATCCTGCCTGGATCAGATCCAGTGCAGTCTGTTCCACACATATATGTGTCTCTATGCCTGCGATCACAACAGTTTTCTTTGCTGCGCTTTCCAGTTTTTCTTTGAATTCTTCAAGTCCCATAGCACTGAAAGTTGACTTGTCCAAAGGCTCAAACTCACCGAGAGCTTCAGCCACCGGCCCTATGGTCTGTCCCAGCCCTTTTGCATACTGTGTCGTCACCAGTTTGGGTATGTCAAACACATCAAGGCCTTTTGCCAATTTTATGATGTTCCTTTCGATCATATCTTTGCCGTTCATGGCCGGCAGAAGTTTTTCCTGATAGTCGATGGCCACGAAGATCAGGTCGTCTTTTTGCAGTCTGATGATTTCCTTCATATTTTCAGCTCCCATTCTTTTATTTTTTCAAGTCCATCATGATCATTCAGGTCGTATCTGACGGCAGCTATTGTCGCATAGCCTTCTCTGATCAGTTTTACATCGGTCTCGTTTGTCCATGATCCTGATTCAGATGGAGTCCCTCTGTACTGGTATGTCCTTATGTCTCCCTTTCTGTCCACTTCCTCGAACCACTGGTCATATTCCACAGAGCCGAGTATTGCGGGCCTGACGCCTTTTATATTTTCAGCGGGGATATCAGGAGTATTTATACTCACCACCCATCGCCGTCCTTTCATACCAACCGCATATGGCAATACCTGTGCGGCAAGTTTACATGCACCTTCAAAGTGGGTGGCGCCATGGCTGTTGACAGAGACGGCCACCGCCGGAAGGCCGGCCATCATTCCCTCCGCTGCTGCTGAAACAGTACCGGAGTACATGGTATCTGTGCCCAGGTTCCCGCCGTGGTTTATGCCGGCATAGACAATATCCATATCAATGCCTTCCCTCTTAAAAAGATCTATCCCGAGCTTGACACAGTCAGCCGGCGTCCCGTCACATTCAAATGCCATTTTGGCCCCTTCAAAGTCGACTTTTTTGACCGAGATCTGGCCGTTCACGCTGAGGGCATGGCTGCTGGCGCTCCGCTGAGTATGGGGCGCCACCACATATACATCACCCAGTTCTTTCATGGTCCTCACAAGAGCTCTGATGCCCTCTGTGCCTATTCCATCGTCGTTTGATATCAGTATGTTCATGCTAAAATTCCAAAACCTTTCCTATGCTGTCATTTATTACCAGATCCGCCCGGCTGTCGTACGGGGTCGGCTGTTTGTTTATCAATACTAAATTATTACCCGAAAAATATCGTATCAAACCTGCCGCCGGATATACGACAAGCGATGTCCCTCCTACTATGAGGGTGTCTGCCCTCTGTATGGCCGTGACTGCGCCTGTGATACAGTCTTCATCCAGGACTTCTTCATATAGTACCACATCAGGCTTTATCACTCCGCCGCAGGCATCACACCTTGGGATACCATCCCGGCAGTTTGTATCGTCCATGATGTAGGCAGTATCAAAAAATTTGCCGCAGTCCATGCAGTAATTCCTGTTGACGCTGCCATGAAGTTCAAACACAGTTTTGCTGCCGGCTTTCTGATGCAGGCCGTCTATATTCTGGGTTACGATCGCCTTCAGTTTTCCCTGCTCTTCCAGCCTGGCAAGCGCCAAATGGGCCTTGTTGGGCATGGCGTCCGGATATATGAGATTTTTCCTGTAGTATTCAAAGAAAGTTTTCATGTGCCGCATAAAAAAGGAATGGGACAGCATTTCTTCAGGAGAAAGCCCGAATTGCTGTTTTGCATTATACAATCCCTGTTCTGACCGAAAGTCCGGAATATTGCTTTCTGTGGATACGCCTGCTCCTCCGAAGAAAACTATGTTATCTGAATTGTCTATTATCTTCTTCAGTCTTTCATCCATATATAAGCCTCCTTGTTGATGTATATCAGAGCCTGCGGCGGGACAGCTTTCTGCGGCAGACGGCCGCGGGACGGTACGCTCTCTGCGTTTCCCGGTCCATTCCCTGCGCCGTCAGGCGTTATTATCCTCTTGTGTTCATTATAACACCTATGGTAAAATTTTGGTAGGATTTTAAGTGAGAGGAATCATCATATGAGCAACAAAAAGGAAAAAATCGCCCTTGTCCTCAGCGGAGGCGGTTCCCGCGGCGCATATGAAGCCGGCGTATGGCAGGCGCTGACAGAACTGGGCATCGACATTGACATCGTCACCGGCGCTTCCGTAGGCGCCATCAACGGAGCCATGGTCTGTCAGGGCGATCTCGACCTGACTGTCAGCCTCTGGCGGGAGATAGAAACCCATATGATATTTGATGTCCCCAAAGACAGCCAGCCAATAGACTATGCAAAAGAAATCATCATCAACGGAGGCGCCGGCGTATCAGGGCTTAAAGAACTGCTCGAAAAATACATCGACGAAGAAAAGATCCGCCGCTCACCTGTGGAATACGGGCTCGTAATAGTAGAACGCTCCAATCTGAAGCCTCATTACTTTTTTAAAAAGGACATTCCCAAAGGCCGTCTGGTAGATTACATTCTTGCCAGTTCTTCGGTATTTCCGGCGATCCATCCTTATGAGATAGACGAAGTAGAATATATTGACGGCGGATATGCAGATGTGCTGCCCATCGGACTTGCCCTCAAAAAAAATCCGGCAAAAGTCATCGCAGTCAAGCTCAATGCAATAGGTATACTGCGCTACGATGCGATCAGGAAAACCCGTCACCTTAAGACCATTGAATCCGCCTGGAACCTTGGCAGCACGCTTGTCTTTGATCCAAGAAATTCACGCAGGATAATGCAGCTGGGATATCTGGACACCATGAAAGCGTTCAAGATATTGGACGGCAAGTATTTCACTTTCGCCAAAAGGGACTTTTCAAAATGGGATCTGATGCTGGCTGATGCCTGCGCCCACATCCTCGGCCTTGATCCTACCATCATCTATTCAAAAGCATCGTTTATACCCCGCATCGCCCAGGCCGTAGAAGATTCCAGAAAAGAAGTTGACGAAGCATTTGAAGCTTTCAAGAAGATAAAGATACGACATGTCCATGTCGCAGAAGTTATCCAGGATATCAAATCTTTGACCAGTCCAAGGGCAATGTGCCTTATCATAGCTGAGAACCTCAAAGAAAGAGGACTCGACAGCATGTACATGAGCCGCACAGCTTTGACCCTCATACCGGAACAGGTAAATGCTGCGCGCTTTCTCGTTAAAAATAACCTCATATAAAAAAGCCCGCTCTCCGGGCTTTTTTCAGTTCTTTATCTTTTCCCTTATTTTATCTCATCTACCCTGTAAGCAAACAGCTTTGCCGCAGGAGTCTTATACAGCGCCATGGCCAGTATGGTTGCCAGGACCAGTCCGACCACAAACTGTATCACATTGAAAGGGGCTCCCAGTATCCCGGTCATCATGTTTCCCGCAAGGATCCCGTCCACGGCCGCATAGCCTATGACCATTTCAATACCTGCGACCACCATGCCGGCCAGTTCCGCCACCGGGACAGATCCGATCCGTCTGTGATGTTTGTTTTTCTTTATCGCCCTTTCAATAAAAGCTCCCATGATAAAAGCCATCAGGCCTTTTATCATAAATGTCCATATGGCATATGCAGCATATCCTCCAAGCAGATCAGCCAGGGCTGAACCGAGACCTGCTGCCGCCGCCCCGCCTTTTTTGCCCAGCACCAGTACAGACAAAAATATCATCGTGTCACCCAGATGGATATAGCCCTGTGTGAACGGGCTGGGTATCCTTATCATATAAGTTGCAAGCAGCACCAGACATGCCATGAGCGCTGTCAGGACAAGCCTGCCGGTTTTATCGTTGGTCATATTTGAATTCCTTTCTGTCATATTATTCATATCATTGCTTTTCTTCTCTCACAGTATTATAATACCACTAAAATGTAACTATAAAAATACGCAATAATATTTATTTTTACATATACAGTTTGGAGGAAAATAGCTTATGAAACCAATTATGATCGAATTTATCAACAATTCTTCTGAACCTCTTTATATACAGTTATATAAAAATATCCGTGATGCCATCCTGTCAGGCGACATAGCCAAGGGCGAAAAACTCCCTTCCCTGCGCAGCCTTTCCAAAAGTCTTTCCGTAAGCATGACTACCACTCAGCTTGCCTATGACCAGCTTCTTGTGGAAGGATACATCATCAGTAAACCTCAGTCCGGATATTATGCAGCCGATGTTTTTTCTGCCGGCGATGACCGGGATATGCAAAAGATCATGGCCCCGCTGCCGGAAAGCGTTCTGGCCGATCCCGACCAGCCTCCTTATATATGCGATCCCGACTGCTTCGATTTCAACAAATGGAAAAAATGCAGCTCCAAGATCTTCAACGAGCATTGGGGCCTGCTGCTCTATGGCAGCGATCCGCAGGGAGAGGGCGCCCTCCGCCACGAAATAGCCAAATATGTATATACATCCCGCGGCGTTACATGTTCACCGGGGCAGATCATCATAGGTGCAGGCACTCAGCAGATAACGGGCCAGCTCTGCCGCATACTTCCAAAGATGGATATAAACCATGTTTCTGTGGAAAGTCCCGGATATCTGCCTGTCCAGAACTCTTTTCGGGACAGCGGCTTTTCCATTTCTCACATTTCTGTCGGCAGCGATGGCATAGAGATCGAAAGGCTGCCTGTCAACATATCTACAGCCGTATATGTGAGCCCATCCAACCAGTTCCCTACCGGAGCAGTAATGCCGGTGGGCCGCCGCCGCCAGCTTCTAAGGTGGGCTTCCGACAACGACAGTATCATAATCGAGGACGACTATGACAGCGAGCTGAGATATTTCGGCAGGCCTGTCCCTGCCCTCCGCAGTCTTGACAACGAAGGCCGGGTCGTCTACCTGGGGTCTTTTTCTTCTACGCTTTTTCCGGCCATCAAGATCTCGTACATGATCCTGCCGCCGTCCATGGCAGAAATTTTTTCCCGTACAAAAGGCGACTATGCCCAGACATGTTCCAAGGCTGAGCAGCTCACTCTGGCGCTTTTCATGGAAGAAGGGTATTATTATACCGGCATACGCAAGCTGCGCAATCTGTATTCCCAAAAACTTTCTCTGACTCTGGAAGCATTTGCAAAATACGGCGATGAAAGGGTTATGCCGGTCAATACCCATTCGGGGATCAATCTCATAATAAACTTTGCCACAGAAAAAACGGCCGATGAACTCTGCGATCTGGCAAAGTCCGCCGGCCTGCACATGGTGCCTTTTTCCCGCATAACCGAAAGTCATGCGGCTTCTCTGATATTCTATTACAGCAAGCTGCCGGTGAAGATGATCGACCCGCAGGTCGGCCGTTTCTTAGCTTTGCTCAAAAGCTAAACTGTCGTCTGAAAGTGTGATCTGTCCTTCTGTATCGATAAAAACAGCCTCTATCCCATCCATGGAATGTATGAGTTCCATTCCTTTTTCTGTGCCCAGTGTCAGGCAGGTGGTGCTCAGCCCGTCGCAGTCTACCGATCTGCCCTTGTCTGCTATTATGGTCACCGAAAGCACATCAGTGTCGAAAGGATAGCCTGTCTCCGGATCCAGTATATGGTGATACCTTATCCCGTCTGCTTCAAAATATCTTTCATATGTGCCTGATGTGACAACTGTCTTGTCGCTGCACCTCAGCACGCCTGCCAGATCTCCGCTGTCAGACTGGGGATCCCTTATGCCTATGGAAAAATCATCCCCCTGGCTGTCTGTCATTGACACACCTTTTTCTCCTATGACCACGATATTTCCTCCAAGGGATATCACTGCGCTGGTCACGCCCTGTTCTTCCATATAGTCTCCTACCCGGTCGGCCACATATCCCTTGGCTATGCCGCCCAGATCTATCTCAGCCTGCGGATCGGCCAGCCTGACCGTATTTCCCTGTATGATTATCTGCTCATAGTCCACATGGCTCACGGCCTGTTCTATTTCATTTTCATCCGGCACATGTCCTGTCTTTTCTCCGGCTTCATCCTGCTCATGGAAATCCCACAGATCAGTGACCTGCCCTATGGTGATGTCAAAATTTCCTCCGGAGATCCTGCCGTATTCCATTCCCTTTTCAATGACTTCAATGGTTGTCTCATCAACCTCTACCGCCTCTCCGGCAGCGTGGTTTATACGGTATATCTCACTGCCTTCAATGGTCTTGCTCAGCCGTTTTTCATACTCGTCACACAGCTTGAACGCGCCTGTGATGACGGAAAGCGCTTTCTGCTCCTGTTCCTCCGACCCCATATCCTCGGTACCTGTCATTGAGTATATGGTTATCTGACAGACGGTATCCATATAAAATCCGGTCTTGGTCACTCCCTGATAATTATTCTGCTGGGATTTGCACCCAAGCTGTGGTATAATCAATACAGTGACAAGTAAGATCACAGTAAATATTTTCTTCATAATAATCCTTTCGTTTGGAGTTCAAGATGATAAAAAAAGCTGATATAGTGCTTTTCTTTGTACTTTTGGCCGTCGGGCTGGCGATTTCCTGGGCTTCCTTAAATTCCGGTCAGACCGGTGACAAGGTGCGGATCTCTGTAGGCGGTGAAACCTATGGCGTATACGACCTTGCTCAAGACAGGACGATCCAGGTCCGGCAGAACGGCCACACCAATAATATTATCATAGAGGGCGGTCATGTTTCAATGGCTTCTTCAGATTGTGCCAACCAGGTGTGCGTCAATACAGGCGCCATTTATCTGGCAGGAGATTCAATCGTATGCCTGCCTAACCGTGTAATGGTCGAGATCCTCAGTGAAAGCAAAGGGGGCGGTGTCGATGTCATCTCAGGCTAAAAAACATGAGGCATACGGGCTGCGCACCAAACGGCTTGCTCTCTGTGCGATCCTGGCGGCCATGGCCATGATCCTTTCGTATATAGAAGCTCTGATCCCCATGCCTGTTCCCGTTCCCGGCATAAAGATCGGCCTTGCTAACCTCATAGTCCTGATCGCCATATACAGGCTGGGGTTCAAATATGCTTTTGTCATCAACTGTCTGCGGATATTTACCGCCGGGCTCTTGTTCACAGGGGTATTCGGCATCCTGTATTCAATGGCCGGCGGGATCCTGAGCATTCTTGTAATGTACGGCCTGTACAGGTGGGGGATCTTTGGTATTGCCGGCATAAGCATGGCAGGAGGCGTGGCTCACAATTTTGGCCAGCTTGTCACAGCATGTCTGATAATGTCTAATATACGGCTCATGTCATATTTTCCGGTATTATTGTTTGCAGGCATGATAAGCGGCATTTTGATCGGTATCGTTGCGTGGATGGTTCTGGGGCGGCTTCCCCACTTAAAGGTATGAAGATAAGAAAAGTCTGGGCCATGTATTTCAGCCCTACAGGAACAACAGAAAAAACCGTAACTGCTTTGGCATCGGAAATCGCTGAAATGACCGGAGCCGGCACACCGGACATCTTTGATTTCACTCTGCCGGACGCCCGGAAAAGCTTCCCGGAGATAAACTGCGGAGAACAGGGCCGGCAGTCTGACAGATGTATGGCCGAAAGCTGCGGATTCTCCGGCCTCAATGAATATGATCATGCCCATTCCGGCTCCGGTGATGCGCCTCAGCACGGCATCGATCTGGTGGTGTTGGGAGTTCCCACATACGCAGGTAGGATCCCCAATGTATTGCTGAAATATCTTTCCTCTATCTGTGGCAGCGGTGCCCTTGCCGTGGCGGCCGTCACCTTCGGCAACAGGAACTTTGACAATTCTCTCATTGAACTGAGGGATATACTTGAAAACGGCGGTTTCCACACCATAGGAGCCTGCGCCGTGTCCTGCGAGCACTCATTTTCATACTCTCTTGGTGCGGGCAGGCCCGATGACCGGGATATGGACCAGATAAAACGATTCGCCTGCGACTGCGCCGGCAAAGCAATGGAGCTGACGGGCCTGTGTCCTCCCATACCGGTGGACGGCATACCCGGCGGCGGAAACGATCCTAAAAAAGCTTATGGCGGCTATTATACTCCACGGGATCGTAACGGTATATCAATAGATATCCGCAAGGTCACTCCGAAGATCAGTCCCGCTTGTACGGGCTGCGGGCTGTGCGCTTCAGTGTGTCCTATGGGTTCTGTCTCCCGTGAAGCAGTCACCGTCCGTCATACCATGGAAATGACCGGTATCTGTATAAAATGCGGCGCATGTTTTAAGAAATGTCCCTTGTCTGCAGTGTATTTTGACGATCCGGGCTACCTTTACCACAAGAACGAGCTTGAAGAAATATATGGCCGCCGTGCTGCCAACCATTTTTATCTGTAGGCCCGGCGGCAGTCTGTGCTGCCACTCTAAACTGATATACTCTGCTATGCCGATCACCGCGTCTTGGTTTTTTTACTGTTTTCTCTGTTCATTCCGCCGGCAAAAGGTTCTTGGTTTTGCGAAGATCATCTCTGCCGAGAACCTTATATGAGATTCAGGTTCTCTTTTCTCAATGATAAATTGCTTGCAAGAACCTTTTTTCCACCAACGGTTCTCAACAGGCCGAGAATACAAAAAACGAGAACCCGAATCGGTACATTTTTCCAAAACAGGTTCTCGCTATGACCCAAATTGAGGAAAGTGAGAATATTTTTCTGGCAAAAAGTCCGCTGCGTCAATGGCCCGTTGACCCACGGCAGAAAGCGATCAAAGCCAGCCGTCCCCGCAGCCCTGTCTGAAGCTATTTCGCCACAAACCATGCGACGATGCTGCGGCTTGCACCATATTGGTCGCTCCAGACAGGCTCCTTTGAAAGCCTGTCTCCCAGCTCATCGTACCAGCCGTCGAATGTGTAGCCTTCATCGGCAACTGCGTGATATTGCTGAAGGCCCGGTTCGATCTTCATGCCGACGCTGCCTCCCTTTCCGGCGGCCACCTGCAGAGGAAATCTCCCCTCACAGCCCGGTGCGTTGGCGTTTATATATTTCAGCGGATTGCCGGTGCAGTCCACGATCTCCAGCCTTTTGTTCTCTGTAATGTCCAGCTCTGTGAGCATGTTGTCCTGGACATAGAGTTCCACCAGGTCCTCGCCCCTCTTCACATTGAGCTTTGATATGTTGTCACCTCTCATATCCAGCACTTCTCTCTTTTTTTCTTCCATTTTTTGACCTCCCAAAGTTCCATATAAAA
Source organism: uncultured Eubacteriales bacterium (assembly GCA_900542565.1). Taxonomy (GTDB): domain Bacteria; phylum Bacillota; class Clostridia; order Peptostreptococcales; family Anaerovoracaceae; genus Fimisoma; species Fimisoma avicola. The sequence goes on from UQOC01000026.1 coordinate 10,451, forward strand.
AGAGGCGCATCTTGAAGAGCGCCTCGGCAAGATCCTCTTATTGGGGCTGCACCACGCAGACATTTGACGCCCGCATCTTGCCCTCATTTTTCGGGTCGGCTTCCACATCGAAGGTGACCTGCTGGCCCTCGGTCAATGTCCTGTAGCCGTCTGCCTGTATTGCGGAAAAATGTACGAACACATCGCCGCTTCCGTCTTCATAAGAGATAAATCCGAAACCCTTTTCCGGATTAAACCATTTAACCGTACCTTTATTCATTTTGGGTACCTCCGTTTCATAAATTTCAGTACCCACATAAAATCATACAATCATACGATGAATACTTGACTTTATTATTGCACAGGCGTGTATAAAAGTCAATACAATATCCGCTCTTCGGGCATATAACACTATCAAAAAACTACCCGTCCGCCATACAGGCGGACGGGCTTTTTTGATCTATCTTTGTAGAAAGGTTATCTCTATGCTTCGGCAATTTCCGGCTGCATCTCTGGCATGGCCGGTTTTCTCTTTGCTCTGAGATTGATGATAGCACCTGTCGGGCATTCCTTGGCGCACATTCCACAGTTCTTGCACTTTTCAGGATCTATCATGGCCACATTGTCTACTACATGGACAGCGTCAAACTTACATGTCTTTTCGCACTTTTTACAGCCTATGCAGCCGTTGGAGCAGACTTTTCTTGTCTTTGCTCCAGTGTCCTTTGACTTGCACTGTACGATGACTTTGTTCTTTTCCGGGGAAATGCGGATGACATTGTTCGGGCATGCCTTGGCGCACATGCCGCAGCCTACGCACAGTTCCCTGTCCACTACGGCAACGCCGTTGCAGACCTTGATAGCTCCGTACTGACAGGCGGCTTCGCAGTCGCCCAGGCCCATACATCCGTGAGGACATGCGGACAGTCCGCCAAACAGCTGCTTTGCAGCGGCACAGGTGGACAGCCCCTGATATTCCATAAGAGTCCTTGCAGCGTCGTTATTGCCGTTACACATAACGACAGCTACTTCCTTTTCAGCCACATCGGCTTCTACGCCCAGGACGGCAGCCAGCTTCTTGGCTACTTCCGCTCCTCCTACAGGACACCTTGCTGTACCTATGGAGTGGTCGGCGGCCAAGGCAGATGCGTAATCGTCGCATCCGGCGAAGCCGCAGGCGCCGCAGTTGGCTCCCGGAAGCTCTTCTCTCAGATTAGTTACTGTTTCGTCTACAGGCACGAAGAATATCTTCGACGCGATAGTAAGGATAACGGCAAAGACGAAACCCATTGCTACGACCAGCAATACCGGAATCAAAATTTCCATCATTTTTTACCTCGCCTCCTTACTTAAACAAGTCCGCCGAATGCCATGAACGCCATGGACAGGATAGCGGCTGTAGTCATTGTGATAGGCACTCCCTGGAACGGAGCCGGGATAGCATCGTTGCCCTCCAGCTTGCTCCTCATTCCTGAGAAGATAATCATGGCAAGCAGGAAGCCGACGCCGGCGCCGAAAGAGTTTACCAGTGCCTGAGGATAGTTATATCCATCGGTGATGTTATCGATACATACGCCCAGTACCGCACAGTTTGTGGTGATCAGCGGCAGGTATACGCCCAGCGCCTTGTGCAGTGACGGGATGAATTTTTTAAGCGCCATCTCAACGAACTGCACCAGCGCAGCGATGATGAGGATGAACACGATGGTCTGCAGATAACCTATGTTCAGCTTGTTCAGAAGCTGCTGGATAGGCCATGTAGCCGCTGTAGCCAGAACCATTACGAAGGTAACGGCGACACCCATACCTACAGCGGAATCAAGCTTTTTGGATACTCCCAGGAACGGGCATATACCCAGGAACTGAGCGAGAACATAGTTGTTAACTAATATGATCCCGAGCAGAATCGTCAAATATTCTCCCATTAGTTTTCAGCTCCTTTCTCTAATTCCTGTATGCACTTCTCCTGCTGGCATATGGAAGCCATGGCGCAGCCCTGGCAGCCGAATTCTCTCGGCTTCTTGCCTTTGGAGGTCAGGATCTTGTTTACTACTGCGATAGCGCAGGCGAATATGAAGAATCCGCCCGGAGCCAGCGCAACGATCATCAGCGGATGATCAGAAATGAACGGAAGGTGAACGGTCAGCTGCTCTGCCAGTTCATCTCCGCCCAGGAAGAAACCTGAGAAGATGGTGCCGGAACCGATGATCTCTCTTACGGCGCCTATGCAGGTCAGGGAACAGGTGAATCCAAGACCCATGCCGGCTCCGTCGAGAGCGGAATCCAGAACGCCGTTCTTGCTGGCGAACATTTCAGCTCTTCCGAGGATGATACAGTTTACAACGATCAGAGGCAGGAACACGCCCAGCGAATTGTAGAGCGGTTCCGCAAATGCCTGTACGATGAACTGCACGATTGTTACAAATCCTGCTATAACTACGATATAGCACGGTATCCTGACTTTGTCAGGTATTATCTTTGCCAATATTGAAATGGCTATGTTGGAGCAGATCAACACGACTGTAGCTGCGATACCCATACCCATGCCGTTAAAGGCTGACGATGTGGTGGCAAGGGTAGGACATGTACCCAGCAATAATACCAGGTTCGGGTTTTCCTTGATAAAGCCCTTGGTGAAGACTGCTAATCTACTTGCTTTCTCTTTCATTAGTTAGCACCCCCTTGAACTGCTTGATACTGCTGCAGGGCCGCATTTGCCGCCTGATACATGGCGTTGGAGGAAACTGTCGCTCCGGTCACTGCGCTTACGGCAGGATCGGCTGATATGTAGTCAGCTCCGGCAAGCTCTGTTACACCTACATACTGTTCCAGATAGCTTGCTGCATGGGCTTTTGTTCCCAGTCCTGATGTATCGCCATGGGCAGTAACCTGCATTCCCGTTATGGCTCCGCTGTTATCTACGCCGACCATAGCCGTAAGAAGGCCGCCGTAAGATGACGATTCAACGGTAACGACAATGCCGGATCCGTTTGTGGCCACATAGCAGTCAGATACATAGACCTGATCCGGAGATAGCACTACCAGATCTCCGTCATACTGTTCAAAGCTGTCCGCCGCCGGAAGCAGCTCGGCTCTTGCGGCATCCTGGGATCTTGCAGTGTTTTCTGCGATTATAGGCGCTGTGATGGAGTTTACATAGGCAAGGGCAAAGGTTATCACCAGGCAGATGCCTACAAGGACTATCACCGGCTGTATATATTCCTTAAATGTATTACTTTTCATGTTTCTTCGCACCTCCATACATTCTCTTCTGGAAGAAGTTATTGATGAGCGGTGTCAGGCAGTTCATGAACAGTATGGCAAAAGATACGCCTTCCGGATACTGGCCCCAGATCCTTATGATCATGGTCATAAGGCCGCAGCCGATACCGAATACCACTTTTCCGGCCGGAAGCAGCGGTGATGTCACATAGTCTGTTGCCATGAAGAACGCACCGAGCATAACGCCGCCGGCAAGAACATGAAATACTGCCATATCAAGAGCATCTCCACCGGTTGCCATATAGTAGATGAATGCAAATACAAATACGGTGCCGATAAAGCATGCCGGGATTATAGGGTTTATCACCTTTTTCCAGATGAGGAAAAGTCCCCCGATCAGCAGGGCGATGGCGCTGACTTCACCTACAGAACCGCCGATGAATCCCAGGAACATTTCCATATTGGAAGGGAGTTCTCCGGCTCCTTCTTTTAATATGCCCAGAGGTGTTGCCGTAGATGTGGCGTCTACTGCCATTCTCGGCGCCGGCCATGTGGTCATTTCGGTAGCAAAAGATAAGAGCAGCACGATCCTGCCTACGATCGCAGGGTTTGCCACATTCTTTCCTATGCCGCCAAAGAGCTGTTTAACTATGACGATCGCTACAAAACATCCTACTACAGCCATCCAGAATGGAAGTCCTGAAGGAACATTGAATGCGATCAGAGTTCCGGTGACTGCCGCACTCAGGTCGCCGACTGTCTGTCTTCTCTTCATCAGCTTGTTCCATGCCCATTCAAAGAACACTGAAGCAACGATACAGATCAGTGTCAGAGGCACTACTCTGAACCCGAACACATAGATGCTCACAAGGAAAGCCGGTGCCAAAGCAAGCAGTACCATGGCCATGATCCTTGTCGTATCTGTATTGCTCACGATATGAGGAGAAGAGGATACTATCAAATTACTGTAAGTCTTCTTATCCATTACTTAATTCCAGCCTCCTTTACAACAGCTTTTCCCAGCTTGTTCATAAAGCTCAGCGGTCTTCTTGCAGGGCATACGAACGAACAGCTTCCGCATTCCATGCACTGCATGACTTTCAGATCGCTGAGAGCCTGGGCGTCTCTCTTTTCGTAAGCGTCGGCCAGAGCCGTAGGTATCAGGTTGAAAGGACATGCCTGATGGCATCTGCCGCAGTTGATGCACGCTGTTTCTTCTTTTACCAGAGACTGCTCCTGAGAGAAAGCCAGTATAGCATTGTTATTCTTGACGATCGGCATTTCATCGGAAAATACGGCTCTTCCCATCATTGGGCCGCCCATTAAGATCTTCCGAGGTTCCTGCTTATATCCGCCGCAGAAATTTATCACATCGTTGATCATAGTCCCTATAGGAGCTATGACATTTTTCGGCTCTGCAACAGCATCGCCGTCAACGGTCATTCTCTTCGTCACAAGAGGCATGCCTGTCCTGAAATATTCTCCTACCTTGGCAAAGGTGGTCACATTGGACAGGATAACTCCCAGATCCGCAGGCAGAACACCGGCATCCATCTTTTTGCCGGTTATCTCGTATACAAGGACTCTTTCAGCTCCCTTTGGATATCTGGCCTGCAGTTTGAATGTTTTGATGTTTGTTATGCCCTTCTGAGCCAAAACCTTGTCGATATGCTCAATGGCATCAGGTTTGTTTTCCTCGATACCGATATATGCCTGGTCGAGGCCTATGTACTTCATCGCAAGCTGTATGCCGCTTATCAGATCTTCGGTATCCTCAAGCATAAGCCTGTGGTCTGATGTGATGAACGGCTCGCATTCTGCGCCGTTGGCGATCAGAGTGTGTACTTCGTCGATATTCTTAGGGTTAAATTTGATATGGGTCGGGAATGAAGCTCCGCCCAGGCCTACCATGCCACTGTCTCTGACAGCTTTGATAAAGCTCGGCAGATCGTTCACTTCCGGAGGTTTTACTCCCTCGTCAATTTCCTGTTTTTTATCTGTTTCAATGACAACCAAAGTATCGTTGCCTCCTGCCGCTGATCTCTGTTCTTCAATGGCAGTCACAGTTCCGGAGACGCTGGAGTGTATCGGTGCGCTTACAAAAGCATCCGAGTCACCGATAAGCTGTCCCACTTTTACATAGTCGCCCTTGCTGACCAGAGGTTTGCAAGGCGCTCCGATGTGCTGAGACATGGAAATCTTAACAACATCCGGGATCGGCATTACTTCTGTCGCATGATCGGCAGTGTGCTTGTAATGATTCACATGGATGCTGTGTAAATGTTTGTGACTCATTTCCTTGAGACCTTCCTTTCTACAATTTGTACATATCCATACATAATGCATTATACAACAAACCCTTACAAAAAGCACCATAAATTTTTTGTTTCTTTTTGACATTTGGCCCGAAAAATGCATGCGAACGGATATCTTCTCATGCTCCATCATACTTCCGGCTGTCGGTAAAGTAAATAAGGCACCTTTCGGTGCCTGAGTAACCATTATGTAACTTTACCGGCTTACTTATTTATGATAAAAGTCATTTCCCGGAAATAAGCCGCCTGTTCAGTCTGCGCCCACCAGTATCTCCATCTCCGGTGATACGCCTATGACTTTGCGTCCTGCCCGCCTTGCTGACATTATCCTGTCTATGACCTGCCGGGTCAATATTTCTCCCGGACAGGCTATGGGTATGCCCGGCGGATATGGTATCAGCAGCCCGGCACAGACCATGCCCTCAGCTTCGCTTAGTTTGACGCTCCTGCGTTTTACCGGTATGCCTGTCTGCACAAGGATGTCAAAAGAGTAGTCTGAGATCTCCGTATCTTTTTCCTTTGTCTGTACTCCTGGCCAGCCGGAGCCGAAGTCTGACCTCCGCCGTCCGCTGCCGTCATCTGCGGCCGCACGATCCTGCCCGTCCGCAGCCTGTGCAGCCTGCTCAAGAGCTCCTGCCAGCTTCTCATAATCTTCCCTTTTGTTGCCTATCCCGCTCATGCACATGACTATATTGCCTGAAACCAGCTCCGGATATATTCCCTTTTGTATGAGGAATTTTTCCAGTCTCTCTCCATCAAATCCCCAGTAAGACATATCAAGATTTATCTTGGTAGGGTCAAGGCCGTCTGCCCTCATCAGGCGCAGGCCTTTGATGTCTTGCGCTTTTTCATAAAACCACCTGATATGTTCAGCCCAGCGTTCAAAAAGAGCCGGTCCGTTTTTAAGGAGCAGGTCGGCGTTCATATCCAATGTCGCCATCAGAGGATATGACGGGCTGGTGCTTTCTATCATCTGGAGGCAATCCTCCAGGTCTGCCGTATCCACCCTGCCGGAGCACACATTGAGTACCGCTGTCTGGGTGAATGAAGCCAGAGTTTTGTGGGTGCTGTTGATGACAATATCCGCCCCCTGATCTTCTGCGGCAGGCGGAAAGATATCCCGGCAGATATGTTCATCTTTGCCAGGCCCTGCACTGCCAGCGTGGCAGCCTCTGAAAAATTTCAGATGCGCGCCGTGAGCCTGATCTACGATCAGGACTTTTCCGCGCCTGTGAACTACATCGGCTATTGCCGATATATCGCTGCATATCCCGTAATAATTGGGGCTTGGCAATATGACAGCCTTCCCCTGCGGTTCCCGATCCATAGCTTCGGCCACAGCCTCTGCGGTGATCCTGCCCTGTATACCATATCCACTTATCATCTGCGGATACACATATACAGGTCTGGCCCCTGCCAGCCTCAAAGCGTTATACACAGATTTATGGCTGTTCCTGGCCAGTATGAGGCTGTCTTGCCCTCCATGTCCCAGGGCAGCCATGACGGCGGCTATGATGCCGGCCGAACTGCCGTTTATGAGCAGATATGATTTTTTGACGCCATAAAGCTGCCGGTACTTTTCCATGGTCCTGGCAATGATGGACTCGGGCTGAAAAAGGTTGTCCGCACCGCTGATCTCTGTAATGTCCCAGTCGGCAATATTTTTCAGATCTTCAGCGCAGCCGTTTTCTTCAAATATCTCCATGCCTTTATGGCCGGGCATGTGGAAAGACACAGGCTTTGCCGCTCTGTGCCTTTCAAGAAATGTTCTGATGTCTTCTTTCAATTTTTTCTCCTTGCGGTATATGCCGTCTGTCTTTGAAGGCCGGAGCCGGCTTGCTACAATCCCAGCCCTGTACTGAGATTACGCATGAAATCCTGAACATTGGTCACGATGCCTTTTGCGGCAAGGCTCCCTCTGTCTCCAAGCTTATTGGCGGCAAATTCGGATGTATCGACCATGTAGAAATATACTGGCCTTATGGTGCCGTCTCCCAGCACGCGATATGTCGGCGTCATGTTTCCTGACGCTATGGTGTGGAGCACAGTGGCCATGCCTATGACTGTAGTCGCCTTGCGTATGTGGGAGCGGATGGTGTCCTGTCCTACATAATTATTTTCAAGTACCTCCGGAAGAGGTCCGTCATCCCTGATGGAACCGTTCAGGACGAAAGGCACATTATTTTTTACACAGTTATATATGATGCCATCCTGTATATTTTCTTTTTCAATGAAAGCAGGTATCGATCCGTATGTGTTGATGGCGTTGATGGTATCAAGATGATTGTAATGGCCCATGAAATGCTGTTTCTGGTTTATGATATCGCATCCCAGAGCAGTCCTCAGATATCCGCCCTCAAGGTCGTGGGTAGCCAGTGCATTTCCCGCAAGCAGGGCCTGGCAATAGCCGTGAGAGATCAATTCACCCATGACTCTCCTGGCTTCCCAGTCAAAACTGCAGGCCGGACCCAGTACCCATACCACATATCCGCCATTTTCCTTTTCATATCTGAGCAGCTCCACCAAGTCTTTATAGTCCTGGGTGAATGAGGTCTCACGGCTCCTCTGCTGACGAAAAGCAAATGTGTTTTTTACATCCTCCTCTTCCCTTTCCCAGCAGTCGTCATGGACATATATACCCTGGCTGCCGTCCTCGGTGCGCCCGGTGACGATCATATCGCCTTCGTTTATATTCCTGAACTCTACAACCCTGATCTTTTGGCCGTCCCATACCGGAACTGCATCCATACGGCTGTCTTCTGCCAGATGCCATCTGCCGTTTATCTTGAAATACTCCGGAAAAATAGAAGTGGCGTGGAATCCCTTAGGCGCCGCCTTGGCATGAGGCGCCTGACACAATACAGCGTCCGGGGCCTTTGCAAATCTTTCTTCTGTGAAATCCGGCTGTATGTATTTTGCTAATTTGAAACTCATCTTATATTTCTCCTCCCTATCGTCAGCATTTATTTTAACACATAAATCAGAGGAATGAAATACAGACTATATATTAGACTTTTTTTAATTATTTTTTGCATCATAATGCAGATATATATTGAAAATTAAGCAGTTCTATACTATACTAAAGTTTAGACTAAATTATGTATCAAAAATAAAACATCCCCTGCGCCTGATGCTCTGCGGCAGTCTGCCGTCATATCCACGGCAGCATGTTTGCCATTGCGTCCGGCGGGGAAAGGAGGATACCATGAGCAGAAAAAAAACACGGAACACCAAAAGCAAGATCGTTTCGGCAGCCTGGCAGCTTTTTTACCAGCAAGGCTATGACGATACGACCATAGACGAGATCGTTGAAGCTTCAGGCACTTCCAAAGGGTCTTTCTACCACTATTTTGACAGTAAGGATTCTCTGCTGACCTCCCTTTCTTACCTGTTTGATGAAAAATACGAAGAACTGATCGAGACCATGGATCCGTCTCTGTCTCCCATTGACAAGCTTATCCATATGAATCACGAACTTTTTATGATGATCGAAAACACAGTATCGGTCTCCCTTCTTTCACAGCTTTTTTCATCCCAGCTTGTCACCAAGGGAGAACGCCACCTGCTGGAACCCAACAGGACATATTACAAGCTTCTGAGGCAGATAACCATAGAAGGACAGCAGCAGGGATGTTTCAGGGACGGATTGTCTATCAACGATATCACCAAGGCTTATGCAGTATTTGAAAGAGGACTCATGTATGACTGGTGCCTGTGCAATGGCAACTATTCTCTTTGTCAGTATTCGTCTACCATGCTGCCCCTGTTTTTAAAAGGGCTGTGCAGATGATCCGGTGCGGCTGGCCTGCGCCTTTTGGGACCGTCCCTCACTTGTTTATGCCGTCCTGACCGGATCCAACAGAAAAAGTCACCCGGCGGCAGTCTGAGAGCCGCAGCTTATCTGCGGCCCTCAGGCTGTGATCACCGGCTTTTTTTGAGTTTTCTTATCTGTCTGCTTATCTTACGGCAAACGCCTTCATTATCTTTGTCCAATCTGGTTTTCAGCAGATGCAGCCTGTTCTCCAAAAAGACAATCTTTCCTGCAGTATCCATGATACTCCCCCTTTAGCAAAAACTCGCCTCAAAACAGGCAGCTCATGTGAGCCGCATACAGACAGGGCTTCTGCAGCGCAAAGCCCGGACTCTATGGTCCGGGCTTTTCCGTAACGATGCAGCCGGCCTGACACAAGGCCTGCTGTTTCATATCCGTTTATATGTTTAACTCAGAACGGTCCGTAATTTATGATAGTGGCGATCACCATAAATGCAGCTCCCATCAGGACCCATATCAGGATCAGCGGAAATGCAAATTTGGCCCATTTTTCATAAGGTATCTTTGCGATGGAGAGATTGCCCATCAGAGCTGCCGATGTCGGCAAGATGGTGTTAGTGAATCCATCTCCCAGCTGGAAAGCCAACACGGCTGTCTGCCGGGTTATGCCTATAACATCTGCCAGAGGGGTCATTATCGGCATAGTTGCTGCCGCCTGACCGCTGCCTGAAGGCATAAAGAAGTTCAGTATTACTTGTACGATCATCATGCCTACTGCCGCAACACTCTTAGGCAGCGCCGAAATCATAGAGCCGAGCCCATGTACCACCGTATCTATGATCTGACCATCTTCCATTACTACTACTATGGCGTTGGCAAGACCCACTACTATGGCTCCGAACAGGATCCCCTTGGCTCCTTCTACAAATTCAGAAGCCACTCTGCTAGGCCCGAATCCTCCCAGCAGACCGCTGACGATTCCAAGAATGATAAACAGTGCAGCAATTTCGTTAAGGTAGAATCCGTATTTGAAGACTCCGTATACCAGCACCAGAAGTATGATGACGACAGAAAGGACGATGGCGATGTCTCTCTTGTTCATCTTCTCTATGCTGTTCATGTCGATCTTCTTGTCCTTTTCCGCCTCCTCAAGGTCCGCTACCAGAGACAGTCTTGGATCGGCCTTTACCTTTTTGGCGTATCTGAACAGGTAAAGAGCGGATATGGTAAGCATGACAATGAGTATCACGATCCTTAATCCCATACCGGAAAATGTAGGCAGGTCTGCCAGGCCTTGGGCTACTCCTACCGTAAATGGATTCATTATCCCTGCGTCGAATCCGCATGCGCCTCCTAGTATTACCATTCCTGCGCCTACTATGGCATCATAGCCTACTGCCCTGGCCAGCATTATACCTATGGGCACAAAGGCCACCAGTTCTTCTGCCATTCCAAATGTAGATCCTCCCAGGGAAAACGCAAACATAACAAGCGGTATGACTATTTTTTCTTTCCCCTCGGACACAAGCGCAAGTCTTCCTATACCTTTTTGGATAGACCCTGTGGCCATTACCACATTGAACATACCAGCCACTATAAGGATAAAGAAAATTATCTGTGCCGAATTTTCCATACCCTCAGGAATGGCTCTGAAAAAAGCAAATAATCCTATAGGGGTAGGTTCAGTTTCATGATATGAATCCACATCGACTACTTCCCTGTCGTCTATTACCACACGATCATATTGTCCCGTTGGAACGAACCATGTAGCAACCGCTACCACAAACACACATATAAGCAGTATTACATATGTATGCGGCACTTTTATACGCCTTTTTTTCTTTTCCATGATTATTTTATTCCTTTCTATAAATAAAGCTACTCGAACACTTCTTTGACTACTGCCTGTCCGTCCCTGACCATGATCTGGCCCATAGCTATGACGGTCTCGATATGCAGATCCTTGTCAAGCAGACACAGGTCTGCGTCATATTCTTCACGGATACGGCCCTTGTTTTTAAAACATAGTACATCGGCTACATTTGATGTAACTGCTTTCAGCGCTATCTCCAACGGGATATTTTCCCTATTGACGCATTCTCTTATTTCTTTCAGCAGACAGCTGGATTTTCCCATACCTATACCGAGGAACTTGCCTTCAGGGCTGAACTGAGGTATGCTGCCCTGAGCGTCCGATGAAATGGTGAACCTGTCGCTGCTTATGCCTGCGTCGAGCATACGCCTTATAGCCTTACTGCATCGCACCTCTCCGCAGACCTTTTCCCAGTAGTCAGCGTCCTCGTTGCCTGTCAGATCAATGGTGCCGCCTTTTTTTGCAAAGGCCATGGCGCTTTCAAATAAATATGGATTTCGGTTCACATGGGTGGGCAGAAATTGCGATATCGGTATCTCCGTTTCTTCAACCACTTTTTCTACCAGATCCAGACACCGGCGGCCGTCTCCCATATGGATCTCTACTATGCCGGCTTTCCCTGACAATATGCCTCCCAGCCTGGTCTGGGCCGCCAGCTTGGCAAACTCATCAAAGGACGGCTGTCCCGAACGGTGGTCAGACAGAGCCACCTCTCCGGTCCCTATGATCTCTTCGATCAGCATAATATCTTTTGTTATATTTCCTGTCACCGTGCATACCGGTATCTGATAGCTTCCTGTATAGGCATAAGCTGTGATACCTTTTTCCTTGAGCCCTTTGACCTTGGCCAGGAGCGATGTCATCTCCCTGGCGATCCCGTCGGTCCCCAAAAGTCCCACAACGGTCGTTATACCGTACATGGTCAGGTCCGTTATGGTAGTTTCGGGCATCCGGTTGGCAAAGCCTCCTTCTCCTCCGCCGCCCAGCACATGGACATGGGAATCGATCATCCCAGGGATCAGGATCTTGCCAGTTCCGTCTATCGTCTCCGCTCCCAGTTCCTGCGGAAGCCGGATCTCGTCGGCTATCTTGCATATCTGCCTGCCTGCTACCAGCACATCTTTCTTACCTAAATATTCCGGACTATACACAGCTGCATTTTTGATCAATTTCATATGTGTACCGTTCTCCTTTTCTTTTTTGCTTCCCCTAATGTTCTCATCCGAATTAATTCGTTATTTATTAGTATTGCAATTTTTATGCCATGAAAAAAAGACCTAAAACACCGAAAATTCTTTGCGGAATCGGTGTTTTCAGGCCATTTTAGGTTTGTTTTTTATATATTTTAGGTTTTTTGTTTATTTTTGGTCGTTTTCCATCATCCTTAAAGCCTCATCCGTCAGATATAAACCATATCTTCCCCGCACTGTCTGTATCAATCCCGCCTCTTTCAGGGCTCCAAGGCTTTTTCTGATCTTATACTCGGTCATGAAAACATCCTTCTTTTGTATGGCTTCAAAAACTTTTTTTCTGCCTGCCACTTCATGCCTACGGTTTAGCTTGTAAATTTCAGCCAATATGAGTTTGGATATATCATCTGTATCCCAAGATCCACGGTGATATTGCTGCTGTTTGGCAGGTACCCGTACACCCCTTTCATCGGGGATATCTGCCTCAGTTATCACATCGCTCTCACTGACTGCCAATATGTATTTGAGCGCATTCAGCAATTCCCGGATATTTCCAGGCCAATCTCTGTCCATGAGGGCTGTCATCACGGACGGCTTTATCTCCTTTTTGCTGTGGAACATATGCTTCATCCAATGTTCGATAAGAAGGGGGATATCTTGCTTTCTTTCTGCCAGGGGCGGCACATAGAGGTACCCTTCCTTGATCCTGTAATACAGGTCTTTTCTAAACTTGCCTTCGTCTATCAGCTGTCTGAGGTTGCGGTTGGTAGCTGCGACAATGCGTACATCCACAGGTATGATCTTGCTTCCGCCGATCTTCATTATTTCTTTTTCTTGTAACACTCTCAAAAGTTTGGTCTGCATTTGCAATGAAATATCTCCGATCTCATCGAGAAAAAGTGTTCCGCCGTCAGCTTGCTGGAAAAGTCCTATCTTTCCTCCCTTTTTCGCACCGGTAAAAGCGCCTTCCTCATATCCGAAAAGTTCCGATTCGATAAGCTGGTCAGGCAGGGCCGAACAATTTATAGCGATAAACGGCTTATTTCTTCGTTCCGATTCATTATGGATGGAACTGGCGAGTAATTCTTTTCCCGTTCCATTTTCTCCCTCAATGAGCACCGAAATATCAGTCCCGGCAATTTTCATAGCTATAGACTTTATTTTTTCTATAGCCGGGCTCTGCCCCACAATATCGTCAAACTTATATTTGGCGTAATACCCTGTGCCCATGAGCGTCGCCCGTACAGCTTTCATCTCTTTTCCCGCTTCATTAGCCACATTGGAAAGCCTGCGGGCAAAGGCCAATATCCTGTCCAGATAATTCTGAGCGTAAGACTGGATCTTTTCCTCCAAAACCCCATAGTGGCTCATTATCTTGATGATAGTGGCAAATGCAAACGGGCGGGCGCCTATATCATATACTTTATCGATTCCCTTTGGCACACAGGCTATGTCGCCGGTCGTGACTGCAATCGTGTAATCTCGTCCGGAAATACCGCACCCAGGATAATATGGTACGAATTGAAAAAAATCAAAGCCTATGTCATGGAGGTTCGCTACTGCGTCATTGGCAGTCTTTTTAGAGTCTGTAACCAGAAGTATTTTCTGATCCCTTGGAAGTGACAGGATTATATCCAGCCGGTCGTTAAAGATTTCCCTCTGTCCAATTATATATTGGCCTACATGCTTAAAGTTTTCAGAACAGCTGAAAGTATCGTAGACCTCTTCACTGGAAAAAAAAATAAAATATGACCCTGAAAGTCTGACATTTTCCTTTTCTCTCACATGATATGGCACTATGTCGATCTTTTCCGGAAGTATTCCCATAAGCTGCTGAGCCAGCCTGTTAAATGTTGACGGACTGCCTGTCACCAGCAGGAGTTTTGAATCATTCAAAGCACACATGCTTCCCTCCCAAAAAAGAAGCCGCTGGACTTGGCGGTCAAACGGCTTCTGTTCTATGCTCTGTTACTATTTTCCTATAACATCGCAGCCCATGTATTTTCTCAGGGCTTCCGGAATGACTACGGAGCCGTCGGCCTGCTGGCAGTTTTCCAGTATGGCGGCAACTGTCCTTCCTACTGCAAGGCCGGAACCGTTGAGAGTGTGGACAAACTCGGCTTTGCCGGTCTCCTCATTTCTGTAGCGGATGTTGGCTCTCCTGGCCTGGAAATCTTCAAAGTTGCTGCATGAAGAAATTTCCACATATCTGCCGTAGCTCGGCATCCATACTTCGATGTCGTATGTCATGGCTGATGAGAAGCCCAGGTCTCCGGTGCTGAGCCTTACAACTCTGTAAGGGATACCAAGGCGCTTGAGGACTTCTTCGGCGTCAGCGGTCAGCTTCTCCAGTTCGTCATAAGAAGTTTCAGGTTTTACGAATTTTACCAGTTCCACCTTGTTGAACTGGTGCTGTCTGATCAGGCCTCTGGTGTCTCTGCCGGCAGAACCTGCTTCGGCTCTGAAGCACGGAGTATAAGCGGTGTAATATACCGGCAGTTCTGCTTCGGCCATGATCTCCTGAGCTCTCAGGTTGGTCACAGGCACTTCTGCAGTAGGGATCAGGAAGAAGTCCTTTTGAGGCACATAGAACATGTCCTCTTCAAACTTCGGAAGCTGGCCTGTTCCTGTCATGGCTGCCCTGTTTACCATGAACGGAGGCAGGATCTCAGTGTAATCCTGATCTACGGTATGCAGATCCAGCATAAAGTTGATAACGGCTCTTTCCAGACGGGCGCCTACGCCCTTGTATACGGTGAACCTTGCTCCTGAGATCTTGGCAGCTCTGTCAAAATCCAGGATATCAAGATCTGTACCTATATCCCAGTGAGCCTTAGGCTCAAAGTCAAAGTCTCTTGGCTGTCCGACTTTTCTCAGCTCCACATTGGCGCTGTCGTCTTCTCCGGTCTGAACATCCTTGTACGGCGTGTTCGGTATGCTAAGGAGCAGGTCTTTAAGCTCATTTTCCACCTCGCTGACCTGTCCGTCCAGCTCTTTGATATTGGCGGAAAGCTCTTTCATCTCTGCCATGATGGCGGTGGTGTCCTCGCCGGCTTTTTTGAGCTTAGGGATTTCTTTGGAAACGGTGTTCTGCTTGTTTTTCATCTGCTCCACCTGAAGGAGCAGTTCACGGCGCCTGGCGTCCAGCGGCAGGACCTGAGAAATCCCGTAATCGCCTTTACATCTTCTCTCTACGGCCGCCTTTACATTTTCATAATCTTCTCTTATCCTTCTGATGTCTAACATACCTAATCCTCTTTTCTATGTTCACTCAGACTCAAGTCCGGGCTTTTTATCAAAATAAGTTCTTTCTGTATTTTACATACATGCTGCGCAGCAGTGACATTTTTCCCTGTAATTCTACCTGCAGGTCAGAAGCCGTCTGGTAATCTCCCTCATCGAGGGCTTCTTTTACCCTTGTGAGCAGACCCTTGGAAGAAAGGCTGTCTTTTGCTATGGAGCGTCTCATTTCGTTTATTCTTTCCCAGTTGGTCATGTCATAGTCTGTCGCATCCGCTCCGTGGATCAGCTTGTAACTCCTTATATCGCCCATATAATCAGGGATTATACGGTCGTGGAGCTCGGTTTTCCACTGGTTGACCGCATAGGCCACAAAGGATTCCAGAGATGCCTGTGAAATAACACCGTCGGCGCAGACCGCCCTGGTCTTTTCAGGATATTTATAGAATCCCTGGATGTTTTCCCATACGGTGGCCGGGGCGATGCCGAAAAGGCTGTTTCTTTCTTCCTCGGTGTAGTCGTCGAACACATCTTTTTCACTTCTGTATTCTCTGTCCTTTTCCAGGTAGAAGTCCTCTTCTCCGCTCTTCTTGGAAATGGATCTTTCAAGCTCGGCCGGCGTTTTCTTGGCCTGTAGGGCTTTTTCTATACCGTCCAGCATGGCCATATAACTGCTGGCCAGTACCAGATATGTATTGGATTTCGGATGAGGTGATCTCAGCTCAAATCTGGTGGCCATGGACTTGTTGGCGTCCCTTACCAGGCCCACCAGTATGGTCCTGTTTCTTGACGGGTCAGCCGGATCATGTCCGAGGGATGTCACTATGCAGACCGGCGCTTCATACCCCGGCTTCTGCCGGTTGAGTGCGTCTATGGTCGGGCTTACGAACGGGTTGATCGCCTCGTAGTTTTTGAGTATGCCCATCAGTCCGCCGAATCCAATCGGGCTGAGGAAGTCTGTCAGCGGGTCTGCTGCGGAGAACAGATTGACCATCTTGCCGTTTTTCAGTCTGGCTGAAACTCCCAGATGAGTGTGCTCGCCGTTTCCTGCAACGCCTTCTACAGGCTTTGCCATGAAAGTGGTCATCAGGCCGAACTGGTTGAACACATCCCGAACTACATACCGGATGTGCTTTTCGTTGTCAGCCGCCTGCATGGCTTCAGCGTATTTCCAGTCGATCTCAAGCTGTTCCATGATGTGGTCGTGGTGGCCGCTCCTGGTCAGCTTGGACTTGACGCCTCCCACTTCTTTGTGCCCCATCTCCATTTCAAAGTCATAGTAATCCAATATTTCCAGAGATTTTTCAAGGGCTGTCCTGACCGGACCGTAAGTCCTCTTCCAGTACTGCTCCTTTAATTCCTGAGAGGTGGAAAGCTGTTCTTTGTCAGCTTTGTCTTCCGGAGTCCTTACCCAGAATTCCAGTTCAGTAGCGCTGGTGGTAACGATCTCTTCGATCTCATCGACGCTGTCTACGCCTTTGATATATTGGAATACATAAGGATTTTCCTTGAGCAGCTCCATGAGCCTGCTCTTGAATTTTTCCATTGCGTCTTTGAGTATTGCCCTGGAACCAACCTCTGCTCTGTCGTTATGTATGAGGAAAGACGGTATCCTCAGGGTCCCCACCGGAAGCCCCGTCTTTCTTGAAACATTGTCGAAGTTATAGTCCACATACCAGTTGACGCTTTTGTCAGGTATCATGTCCACTTTGGCGTTATTGAGCTCTGCGATCTTCGGAAGATGTACGCTGGAACCATCCGTCTGTACACCATGTTCAAGCATATCTTCCATGTCTTTAAGGAAAAGCTTTACAGGAATCCTCTCATCGGTGTCGTTACCTGCGATATCAAGCCCCGCGTAAGAGACGAATTCTACCTCAGGATGTTCTTCAAGTATCTGCGCCAGAGATTCAGTGTCATGTTTTTCGGGCGGTATTTTGAACAGCATCCGTTCAAAATCAAAGTCCAGCATTGTCGTTTCCTCCTAAAGATAATATAAATTATGAAGCAAGTTCATTGAGTATCTGTTCAAGTTCTTCCATATATCTGCCGTATCCGGCCCAGTCGCCGCTCTGAACTGCCGCCTGGGCGTTATCGTAAGCAGTCACAGCGTTTTGTATCAGCTCAGTCTGGCTCAGTTCTTCTGAAGGCTGTCCTGTCTCGGTCTGTCCGCCATCGCCGGAAGGTTCCTGAGTCACCGACTCATCGGAAGCGTCAATGGAATCCGCCGCTTCTTCACCGAACAGGGATACGAGACATTCTTCAAGGGTCTCTTCATAAGCTATCCTGTCGCCGTAAGCCACGATTATCCTTTTTACCTCAGGTATGCTGGAATTGGTGGCTTCCAGATATACCGGCTCCACATACAGGATGGAGGAGTTTACAGGTATGACGAACATGTTTCCTCTGCTGTATTTGGTGCCTGCTGAATTCCACAGGGAAAATTCCTTTGATATCTCGGTGTTCTGGTCGATCTGGGCTTCTATCTGTTCCGGTCCGTATACGGTCTTGTTCTTAGGGAACTGATAGAGCATCAGCTCTCCGTAATGTTCACCGTCGTTCCTGGCGATGAGCAACGCTGTCATGTTTTTCTTTGACTTAGGCGTGAACGGTATGGAGTTGAAGAACTCGGCCGTATCTTCACCCGGCAGTTTGGCTATATAGTAAGTAGGTTCCATCTGTACCTGCTCTGTCCCATAGATCTCGTTGGCGATATCCCACTGGTCTTCGTTCAGGTAGAAAACACCTATATCTTCCATATGGTACCTGGTATAGATGTTGGCCTGTATCTGCAGGAGATAGTTAGGATAACGGATATGAGCCTTGAGGGCCTCCGGCATCTCATCCCCGCTCTTGAACAGTTCAGGATATATCTTGGCATAAGTCATGGCAATAGGGTCTTCTTCGTCTACAACATAGAAGTCCACATCGCCGTTATATGCATCCACCACTACCTTGATGGAATTTCTTATATAGTTTGTGCCGTTCTCATCAAACGGCTGTGAATACGGATAGTTGGAGCTGGAGGTATATGCGTCTATCATCCAGTAAAGCTTACCGTCCACAGTCACCATGTACGGATCTGATTCATAGGAAAGGTAAGGCATGATAGTCTGCACCCTGTCCATGACATTCCGGTTTATGATTATCCTTGAATCGCTGTCTATATTGGATGATACCAGAAGTTTCAGGCTTCCTTCCCTTGCCGCAAATACCAGGCGGTTAAAGAAGTTCAGCTTTATCCCGGCTGTTCCTTCATAGAAGGTGTATTCATTGCTGTCCCCTGACGGATAGTCAAATTCTTCCTCGTCAGTCCCGACTATGACATATTCATTGGAAAGTTCACCGAAATATATTTCCGGCCTTGTTATCTGGATCTCTTCCACGGAAGATTCCGGCGGTATGTTGCCTATGAGTACCTCAGGCTGTCCGCTGGAGGTCACCTGATCCACTCTTGACAGTGTTATGCCATATCCATGGGTATATTTCAGATGACGGTTGAGCCAGGAGTCGCTGATCTTTTCCTCGTCGATCTCTCTGGTGGCCAGATATGTCTGGGTGTACTTACCGTTTATCATATATCTGTCGTTGTCCACATCGTTAAATGTATAATACTGACGGATACTCTGAGTCTGATTATAAAACTGCTGAGTAGGGACGAAGTCATTGATCCTGATGTTGCTTATGGTCTCTGTATTTTCCACCAGGTCAGCCGCATCCAGAGTATTGTCGGCTGCAAAGTCGGT
>UQOC01000027.1 GCA_900542565.1 uncultured Eubacteriales bacterium
AAGCCAGTCCAAGGGCGTAACCTTTTTCTGTAAGGCGCAGGTCGGCGTTGTCCTGTCTGAGCACCAGCCGGTATTCGGCCCTTGAAGTCATTATCCTGTAAGGCTCGTTGGTACCTTTGGTCACCAGATCGTCTATGAGTACGCCGATATAGGCTTCGTCCCTGCCCAGGACAAAAGGCTCCTTGCCTGCTATCTTGAGGCTGGCGTTTATGCCGGCCATAAGTCCCTGGGCTGCAGCTTCTTCATATCCGGAGCTTCCGTTGAACTGTCCGGCACAGAAAAGATTTTCTATCTGGCGGCTTTCCAGACTGAGTTTCAGATCCTGAGGATCTATGCAGTCGTACTCTATGGCATAAGCCGGGCGTACTATCCTGATGTTTTCAAGGCCGGGAATGGTGCTGTAAAAGGCTTTCTGCACATCCTCCGGCAAACTGGACGACATGCCCTGTATATACATTTCGTCTGTATCCAGACCCTCCGGCTCGATAAAGAGCTGATGTCTCTTTTTATCGGCAAATCTGTTTACCTTATCTTCGATGGACGGGCAGTATCTTGGGCCTATGCCCTCGATCTGTCCGCCGAACAGAGCCGAACGGTGGAAATTGGCCCTTATCACATCGTGAGTCTCTTCGTTGGTATATGTGAGCCAGCAGGAAACTTTGTTTTCTCCTATATCGTCATTTAAAAAAGAAAACGGTACTGTCTTTTCATCGCCCTTCTGTTCCTGCATCTTTGAGTAGTCCAGACTGCTCCCAAGGCATCTGGCAGGAGTGCCGGTCTTAAACCTGCGCAGTTTCATGCCGTGGGCCTTAAGGTTTTGGGCGAGAGTCTCTGATGGGGCCAGTCCGTTGGGCCCGCTGGCAAAGGCGGCGCTGCCGATGAATATCTTTCCGCCCAGGAATGTCCCCGTAGCAAGGATCACGGCCTTGGCCCCGTAATAAGTGTTCGTCTTGGTCAGCACTCCGCATGCACAGCCGTCTTTCAGCAATATATCGACGACTTCTCCCTGCTTCATATCAAGACCAGGTGTTTTTTCTATAGTCTTTTTCATTTCGATATGATAGCGGTTCTTGTCGGCCTGGGCTCTTAGAGAGTGGACTGCCGGCCCTTTAGCTGTGTTGAGCATTTTGCTCTGGATAAAAGTCTTGTCGATGTTTATTCCCATTTCTCCGCCAAGAGCATCTATTTCTCTGACAAGATGGCCCTTGCCCGTACCGCCTATTGATGGATTGCATGGCATCATGGCTATTGCCTCAAGGTTCATGGAAAACATAAGCGTCCTGTTTCCCATGCGTGCCGCTGCGAGGGCAGCTTCACAGCCTGCATGCCCTGCACCGACGACAATGACATCGTAATCTCCCATAAATATTTTTTCCATTGCAAGTCCTTTCATTTTCCAAGGCAAAATCTTTCAAAAACTCTGTCAATTATATCCGGCACAGCAGTCTGCCCGGTTATCTCTCCAAGTGCCTCATATCCATGGTTGACATCAATCTCTATAAGTTCAAGAGGCTGCCTGTCAATTATCATAGAAACCGCATCCTTCATGGATCCGGAAGCCTCCTGCAAAAGGGCTTTGTGCCTTGCGTTTGTGACTATGTTAGTCTCGCTCCTGGTCATATGTCCGCCGTACACCAGGTTTTCAACAACTTCTGCTAAAGTTTCCGTGCCTTCTCCGTTTATAAGAGAAGTCTTTATGACACAGGCATTGGGCATATCTTTTTTTATATCGTCCTCAGAAATATAAATGCCTTTGTCTGTCTTGTTGAGAAGGACTATGACTTTTCTGTCGCCTATGGTCCTTATTATGTCCATGTCATCCCTTTCCAGAGGCCTGCTTGCATCTATGACAAATATCACAAGGTCAGAACGGTTAAAAGCTTCTTTACTCTTTTCTATCCCTATTCTTTCTATGGTATCATCTGTATCCCTTATACCGGCTGTATCTGTCAATACAACAGGTATATCCCTTATGACAAGTGTTTCTTCAATGGTATCTCTGGTGGTTCCCGGTATGTCTGTGACTATTGCTCTGTTTTCTCCCATGAGAGCATTCATAAGTGAAGATTTTCCAACATTAGGTTTTCCTATTATTGAAATCTTCAGGCCTTCCCTTATTATACGCCCGGTATCTGATGTAGAAAGCAGCTTGTCAATTTTTTCTTTTATCTTTAAAATTGATTTTTTCAGATTGTCGTATGTTATCTGTTCAATATCTTCGTCAGGATAATCTATGTTCACTGTCAGATTTACCAGGACATCCACAAGATCTTCTCTTATCTGTCCGATCTGTGCGGAAAATACTCCTTCAAGCTGGCTCATGGCCACATCAAAGGTTTTTTCCGATCTGGCTCTTATAAGATCTATTACTGCTTCTGCCTGGGATAGATCCAGCCTGCCGTTGAGAAAAGCTCTTTTTGTAAATTCGCCTTTTTCTGCCAGCCGTGCACCGCTCCTCAGGACAAGTTCCAGTATGTTCCTGAGAGAGACAAAACTCCCGTGGCACTGGATCTCAGCCACATCCTCTGCCGTATAAGTATGAGGGCCTTTCATATAAACGGCCATAACTTCGTCTAATATCTTGCCTGTACCGGGATCTATTATGTGACCGTATGAAAGGACCCGGCCTTTTATCTCATGTGATACCGGCACAAATATCCTGGTCAGTATCGGAAGCGCTTCTTCGCCGCTTATCCTTATTATCCCTATGCCGCTTTCTCCCGGCGCCGTTCCTATTGCGGCTATGGTATCTTCTCTCATTTTTCCCTCTGTCTTATATCTGATGAAAAAAGGGCTGCCGCAGGCAGCCCCGTTGATTATTTAAGTTCGATGATGACCCTTCTGTATGGATCCTGCCCTTCGCTCCTGGTCGTTACCTTTGGATGATCGTGAAGCGTCGCATGTATTACCTTTCTCTCATAAGGATTCATAGGTTCAAGCTTGACGCTCCTTCTGGTCTTTACAACCTTATTGGCAAGCCTCAGTGCAAGAGCTTCGAGGGTCTTTTCTCTCTTTGCCCTGTAGTTTTCGGCATCTATCACTACTCTGACATATTTGTCCTGATCCTTGTTGACAACAAGACTGGTCAGATACTGGATAGCGTCGAGGGTCTGTCCTCTTTTACCGATAATAGTGCCGGAGTCTTTTCCCTGAACATTGATAAAGAGCATATCTTCACCTTTTCTGGCGGTTATGTCAAGGTCAAGTCCCATTTCTCCGGTGACTTTTTTAAGGAAGTCAAGTCCCTCGTGTTCTTCGCAAGGTTCAAGGGAAGATTCATCGATCTCTATGCTCTTGAGTATCTTGGAGCTGCTGTCGCTCTCTTTATTCCTCTCCCTGCTTTTTTCTCTGTCTCTCTTTTTATTTTCTGTCCTGCGTGTTTCTGTTTTATGAATGTTCTTTGCCTCTTTTTCTTCGGCGCGGACAATGTCTCTTTCAGGTTCTTCTTTTGGATCGGAAGCGCCCGGCTGAAGAGATTTTTTCTTCTCTACCCTGACAAGCGCCAGTTTTGACCCTATTCCAAAAAATCCTCTTGAAGGCTCCTCTAAAACAGTAACATCGACTTCATCTATGGTAAGGTTCAGATCTTCCAGAGCCAGACGAACGGCCGTGTCAACATCTGTTCCCCATTTTTCAGAAAAATCTGCCATGTTTTGTTTTTCCTCCAATTTATTCTATGCTTTTACAGCTTTTGCTTTTTTCTTTTTATTTTTGCCGGTATCTCCTCCGGTCATTTCTTTTCTCATCTTTGCAAATCTGAGATTGAAGAATATCTGTATTATCTGGTTGAATGCCCAGTAGATGGCAAGCCCAGCAGGGTAGCTCCTTGCAAGGAGCAGGATCATAACAGGGAAAAGATATCTCATTATGATGTTCATCATCTTCATCTGCTCAGCGCTTGTTGCTCCGGCAGTATTTGTCTGTGACAGGAATGATGATAAAAATGTTGCTGCTCCGGCAATTATAGGCAGTACCCAAGGGTCAGGCTGTGCCAGGTCAGGTATCCACAGGAAAGATTCGTGGATAGCAAAAAGCATCGAATCAGACTCTATGTAGTTCATAGGATTTCTCAAAAGGGAGAACAGACCCATGATGATTATCATCTGGATTATCATAGGCAGACATCCGCCGTACATGCTGCCGCCTTCCTCTTTGTAAAGTTCAGCGATCTTCTGGTTCATCATGTTCTGATCTTTGGCGTATTTCTGCTGTATCTCCCTGATCTTAGGCTGCATCCTCGACATTTTGATGGTCGATTTTATCTGCTTTGCATATAGCGGATACATCACAACTTTTATAATGGCGGTAAATACGAGCAATGTTATACCGTAGTTACCTATAAAGTCGTACATCCAAGTTAGTAAGTAACTCAGAGGAGTTGCTAATATTCCCATTCATTTCCTCCATTATTTTAAAGGATCGTACCCTCCCTCATGTCCGGGATGGCACTTTAAAATCCGTCTTATCCCAAGGTAAGTACCCTTGATGAGCCCGTATTTTTCAAGTGCTTGTATGAAATATACCGAACATGTTGGAATAAATCTGCACTTAGGCGGAAAAAGAGGTGAAATGCAGAGCTGATAAAACCTGATGAGCAGTATCAGGATTTTTTTAAAAAAGTTGCTCACAAACTTCATTTCATTTTCACTCCGGTTCGTTTAAAGGCTGAAATAAGTGATCTCTCAACTTCCGCACATTTTTTTCCGCAAATAGTGTTTCTGGCAATGATTATGAAATCATAACCTGAGGGCAGCGATGGCGATATGGCCCTATAGCTTTCTTTCATCAGCCTCTTTGCCCTGTTCCTCTTTACACTGTTGCCGACTTTTTTACTTGCTAAAAAACCTGTTCTGTTGTATGAAAGTCCGTTGGGTCTGTAAAAGAGCACCACATATCTGTCGCCCACTGACTTTCCTCTTTTGTAGATTGCAGAAAAATCGCTGTTTTTCCTTAAAACATTTTTTTTCAGCATAGTATCCTTCGGTTTTATCTGGCGATTTATTAGGCGGTAAGTTTCTTTCTGCCCTTTGCTCTTCTTCTCTTAAGAACATTTCTTCCGTTCTTAGTGCTCATTCTCTTTCTGAATCCGTGTTCTTTCATTCTCTGCCTTTTCTTAGGCTGATAAGTCTGTTTCATTACTTGATTTTCTCCTTTCGTTGCCCCTTATGGGTGTTCATCTGAATTTTAGTGTGGATCTGAATTCCAATCCGACACATATGCCTGACTATTATAAATGAAAAATGTTCAAATGTCAATCATTTTAGGCACAGGTGGCGCGATCTGGCTGTAGGTGGTGCGAGCAAAATGTAAAGCAAAATGCAAAAGTGCCATGGATAAAATGGATAAAGTGGGTATTTCCTCTTATCATCGGCTGGTTTATCCTTGGAGGCATATTTGTTGCATATGCCCAGATTTCAGGATACGGACCATTTTAACAGATATAGTATGATATGGTTAAAAACTTGTTCACAAAGTTATCCACGTGTTGTGGATAACTTTTATAATTGTTTATTTTTAGAATATCACAAATTCATACTTGCCTGTGGATAACTTTTTGGATAGAATGTAGTTGTATCACATATAAAAGAAGGTTATTTAATGGATTACAGTAAAATTTGGGAAAGCGTTTTAGAAAGGATAAAAGAGATAACCACTCAGATAAGTTTTGAGACATGGTTTCTCCCTTTAAAGATAAGAAAAATAGACACTGACCTTAACATCGTCTACATAGAGGTAAACGCAGACAACAGAAGCGACTTTATAATAACTACCATAAAAAACCGCTATATTACAACCCTTGAAGGAGCTTTTAAAGAAGTCCTGGGAGATAATTTCCGCGTCATACTGAAAGATTCTTTATCCTACGGAGAAGATGACAACAAACAAAGTCAAAAGATAAAACAGAAAAAGAATATTCTCGATAAAGAAAAGATATTCAATCCTAAATATACTTTTGATAACTTTGTAGTTGGAAACAGCAACAAGTATGCCCATGCAGCTGCCCTCGCCGTAGCCGAATCTCCATCTGAAGCATATAATCCCCTGTTCATATACGGCGGTTCAGGCCTTGGTAAGACTCACCTTATGCATGCCATAGGAATATATCTCCTGGAGAATAATCCACAGATAAATGTGCTGTATGTATCCTCTGAAATGTTCACCAATGAATTTATCAAAGCCATCAATACAAAGACAATGAACGATTTCAAGAAAAAATACAGGCAGGCAGATGTGCTTATGATAGACGACATACAGTTCCTTGGGGGAAAAAACGAAACACAGGAAGAATTTTTCCATACATTCAATTCCCTCTACAACCTTAACAAGCAGATAATAATATCCAGCGACAAAGCTCCCAACAAGCTTGTAAACCTTGAAGAAAGACTGATCTCACGCTTTCAGTGGAACCTGATAGCAGATATACAGCCGGCCGACTACGAAACAAGAGTAGCCATCCTCCTCAAAAAAGTCGAAAACATGAACATAGACATAGACGACAACCCTGATATTTACGATGTTGTCTGCATGATAGCCGAAAAAATAAAGGATAACATAAGAGAGCTGGAAGGCGCCCTTATCAGGGTAATATCTTTTTCACAGCTTTTAAACGAAAAGCTGGACAAGAACTTTGCAAGAAAAACTTTAAAAGATATATTCAGCAACATGGAAAAAACAGTCACTCCAGAAAAGATCAAAAAGACTGTATGCAGACATTATGGTATAAAAATATCTGATATAGAATCATCAAAAAAGACCAACAACATAGCTTATCCAAGGCAGATCGCAATGTATCTCATAAGAGAGATGACAGATTATTCTCTTCCTAAGATAGGTCAGTTTTTCGGAGGAAAACATTATACCACTGTTTTGTATGCCTGCGAAAAAATAGAAAATGAAATGAAAACTGACAGAAATCTTGCGGAAATAATCGAAGCCATAAAAGAAGAAGTCAATGATTAAAAAAGTTTTCCTAAAATTTTCATAACAATTAAAAAGATATCCGGTAATTATCAACATGTTTTTTAACAGCATTTTTTGTTGATTTTTCAAATACTTTACAAGTTATCCACATATTTCACAAGGACTACTACTATTACTACTATCAAAAAATATAATTACTAAATAATACGGAGGTATTTTATGAAATTTTCATGTAGCCAGCAAACTCTTTCAAAAGCCCTGAATATTGTCTCAAAAGCCGTGACGATCAGGACTACGATACCTATCCTGAAAGGCATACTCCTGAAAGTAGACGAAAATGGTATTTTGACCATGTCTGCTTCTGACCTTGATCTGAGCATAGAAAAAAAGATAGAAGTTTCAGACCCTCAGCCTGGAGAAATAGTAGTACTTTCAAAACTTTTCGGAGATATAATCAGAAAGCTGCCTGAAGGGAACATAACGATAGAAGAAAATTCAGGCAAAGTAAATATAAAATGTTCCAATTCGGAATTTAATATCATAGGTCTGGCTGCCGATGAATTTCCAAATATAGATCCAAAAGATTCTTATGAAGAAGAGCTTGTCTTTAACAAGGAGCTCTTAAAAGAAATGATAAGAAAGACTGCCTTTTCTGCCAGTATAGATGAAAACAGAGGTGCAATGACAGGTGTCCTCATCGAAATGGAAGAAAATACTCTCAGCATGGTCGCCATCGACGGTTTCCGTATGGCCATCGCCAGAGAGCAGATGAAAAATAAAAAAAGAGAAAATATCATAATACCTGCCAAGATACTGTCTGAAGTCAGCAGGATAATAACCGAATCAGAATTTGACAGCGAAGATGTGAATGTCCTGCTCAGCAAAAAGAACGCTGTTTTCAATATGGAAAATACAAAAGTGGTAATAAGGCTCCTGGAGGGAGAATTTATGAACTACAAGAGGATAATCCCTGCTGAAAATCCTACCAAAGTTGTCCTCAACAGAAGCGACTTTCTTGAAAGCGTTGAAAGGGCTTCTCTTCTTGCGAAGGTTGGAAAGAACAATCTGATAAAACTTGATATAAAAGACGGCAACATCGAGATCACCTCCAAGTCAGAAGAAGGAAATGTAAAAGAAGAAGTCATAGCTACAAAAGAAGGCAACGATCTTGTCATCGGATTTAACTCCAAATATATGATAGATGCCCTCAAAGTCATAGATGACGAGAGCATAACCATGTTTTTCAACACCAGTGTAAGCCCTTGCCTTGTAAAACCTGTGACAGGAGACAGTTTTGAATATCTGATACTGCCTGTAAGGATAAGTCAGTAATGTTTATAAAGAGTATCGAACTGAAAAATTTCAGAAACTACGATGAGCTGACCTTGTCATTTAACGATAAGGTCAACTTTATAGTGGGAGATAACGCCCAGGGCAAGACCAATCTCCTTGAGGGTATCTACATGTCCTCCATCGGAAAGTCTTTCAGGACATCCAAAGACAGCGAGATGATAGGATTCGGAAAGGATTTCTGCAAGATAAAAGTCGAAGCCCAGAAAAATCTTTTCCTCAGCGATGTGGAGATAACCATAAGCCGTGAAAAAGGCAAGTCAATAAAGATGGACGGAGTCAACATCCACAAAACATCGGACCTGCTGGAAAACATATATATAGTCATTTTTTCTCCCGAAGACCTGAAGATAGTAAAGGACGAGCCGGAAAAGCGCAGAAGATTCATAGACCGGGAGCTGTGCCTGCTGAAACCGGCTTACTACGACTGCCTTAACAATTACAAAAAAGTCCTTCTCCAGAGAAATACATATCTAAAAGAAAAATATATAGACAGATCGGTCCTTGACATCTGGGATATGCAGCTTGCTTCTTACGGAGCAAGGATAATTTCCATGAGAGATATATTCATAAAAAAACTGGCTCAGATAAGCAGCAAGCTCCACCATAACATAACCAACGGCAGGGAAAATCTCAAGATAGCCTACGACCCCAATGTAAAGATAGCCGAAGATCAGGAAGCTTATCTTTACAAATGTATCAAGGACTCATATGATAACGACATGAGACTGAGGACTACCACCAGGGGGCCTCACCGGGACGATATACAGTTTTTCATAGATAAGATAAATGTGAGGAACTTCGGTTCTCAGGGGCAGCAGCGGACATCTGCCCTCTCCCTCAAACTGGCGGAGATCGAGCTTATCAGGAACGAGACCGGAGAAAATGCAGTTCTCCTTTTGGATGATGTCATGTCGGAACTGGACCAGACAAGACAGGAATTTCTCATCAGATCCCTTTCAGATATACAGCTTTTTATAACCTCAACGGAGATAACAGAAAACCTCAAAGATGTCGTTTCTAAGGGAAAAATATACAAAATAGAAGAAGGAAAGATAAAGCTCTGAAAAAATACTATTAAATAAAGATATATGTATAGTATTTTTTAGGGCTTTTTTAGTTTAAAATCGGCGTTTTAACACCTTTAAAAAATAAAAATAAAGAAAAATACCTAAAAACTCAAAAAAATTTGAATAAAGGCCAAAAATGTGCTATAATCTACTCTGAATAAAAATGATCAGAAAAAAGGTGAAAAAATGAGCTTATTTGAGGAAAAAACAAGCGGACAATATGACGCTGCCCAGATACAGGTCCTGGAAGGTCTTGAAGCAGTCAGAAAAAGACCGGGAATGTATATAGGCAGCACCGGAGCAAGGGGACTTCATCATCTTGTTTACGAAGTTGTCGACAACAGTGTTGACGAAGCTCTCGCAGGATATTGCAAAACCATAAAAGTAACCATAGGAAAAGATAATTCAGTTACCGTAGAAGACGACGGCCGTGGAATGCCTGTGGACAAGCATCCCAAGATGGGCATACCTGCCGTAGAAGTTATCCATACAGTTCTCCACGCCGGTGGAAAATTCGGCGGCGGAGGATACAAGGTATCAGGCGGACTCCACGGCGTAGGCGCTTCTGTAGTGAACGCCCTTTCCACAAGGATGGAAGTGGAGATCAAGAGAAACGGAAAAATATATAAACAATGTTATGAGAGAGGTAAGACCGTAACCCCTCTTGAAGTCATAGGAGAATCCAAAAAAACAGGTTCAAAGACAACTTTCTGGCCTGACCCTGAAATATTTGAGACTACAGTTTTTGATTTTGCCACCCTTGAACACAGACTGAGGGAAATGGCATTTCTAAACAAGGGTATAAAGATAGTCTTTAAGGATGAAAGAGAAGGACAAAAGAAAAATGAGACCTATCATTATGAAGGCGGTATCAAGGAATTTGTCCAGTTCATCAATGAAAGCAAAGATCCTATCCATCCCGACATAATATATTTTGAAGTGATAAAAGAAAACTGCGAACTTGAAGTGGCAATGCAGTATACACAAAGCTACAGCGAACTGGTGCTTGGATATGCCAATAATATAAACACAACCGACGGCGGTACTCATATCGTCGGGTTTAAGAGCGCCCTTACAAGAGTTTTCAATGATTATGGAAAGAAAAACAAGATACTCAAAGACAGTGACGATGCCCTGACAGGAGAGGATGTCAGAGAAGGTCTTACTGCCATAGTTTCAGTGAAACTTGAAGAACCGCAATTTGAAGGTCAGACCAAAGCAAAACTTGGAAACCCGGATATAAGAGGTTTTGTTGAAACATCTACAAATGAGAATCTGACCGCTTTTCTTGAAGAAAATCCTGCTCAGGCCAAGGCCATTCTTGAAAAATGTATCAAGGCAGCCAGAGCAAGAGAAGCAGCCAGAAAAGCCAGGGACCTTACCAGGAGAAAAGGCGCTCTGGACAGTTTTTCACTGCCTGGAAAACTGGCTGACTGCTCAGATAAAGATCCGTCAGTATGCGAGATCTTCCTGGTCGAGGGAGATTCGGCCGGAGGCAGCGCCAAAGACGGCAGAGACAGGAAGCGTCAGGCGATACTTCCTCTCCGTGGAAAGATCCTAAATGTAGAAAAAGCCAGACTTGACAAGATATTGAATTCCGATGAGATAAAGAACATGATAACAGCTTTCGGCTGCGGTATCGGAGACGATTTTAATATTGAAAAACTCCGTTACCACAAGATCATAATAATGACCGATGCCGATGTGGACGGAGCTCACATCAGGACTCTGCTCCTGACCTTCCTTTACAGATATATGAGACCTCTCATCGAAGGCGGCTATGTTTATGCTGCCCAGCCTCCTCTATATCAGGTAAAAAAAGGCAAGGATGTATATTACACATACAGTGAAGAAGAACAGGGAAGGCTCATGAAATCTCTCGAAGATAAAGCCGGAAAAGCTGATATCCAGCGTTACAAAGGTCTTGGAGAAATGGACGCCGAACAGCTCTGGGAGACGACCATGGATTATGAGCACAGGACTCTTATCCAGATAACCATAGAAGACAGCGCAGAGGCAGATCAGACTTTCTCGACCCTCATGGGAGACAAGGTCCCGCCTCGCAAGAAGTTCATAGAAGAAAACGCTCATTATGCGACTCTTGATATTTAGGAAAGGAGGACTTCAAGTACATGACCACATTTTTAGAAGATCAGAAAATGATCCAGCATGAGATAAACAAAGAAATGAAGGACTCCTATATCGACTACGCCATGAGCGTTATCGTAAGCCGTGCCCTTCCCGATGTCAGAGACGGATTAAAGCCGGTACACAGAAGGATCCTTTACGGTATGAGCGGACTGGGAGTAACTCCTGACAAGCCGCACAAAAAATCAGCCCGTATAGTCGGAGAAGTCATGGGTAAATACCACCCTCACGGAGACTCCTCCATATATGACGCAATGGTAAGGCTGGCTCAGCCTTTTAACATAAGATACACTCTCGTAGACGGCCACGGAAACTTCGGTTCCGTTGACGGAGATGGCGCCGCAGCCATGCGTTATACAGAAGCCCGTATGACTCCGCTGGCTCTGCAGATGCTCAGAGATATTGAAAAAGATACGGTAGATTTCACTCCGAACTTTGACGGAGAAGAAAAAGAGCCGGTAGTTTTGCCTGCCCGTTTTCCGAATCTGCTGGTCAACGGATCCAACGGTATTGCCGTAGGTATGGCCACATCCATACCACCTCATAATCTTGGAGAAGTTATCGACGCTACCGTCAAGCTCATCGACGAGCCGGAAGCTACCGTAGACGACCTGATCAAAATAGTAAAAGGCCCTGACTTCCCTACCGGTGCCATGATAATGGGCAAAACTCCCGTAAGGGAAGCTTACCGCACAGGACAGGGAAAAGCTGTAGTAAGAGCCGTGACCGAGATCGAAGAAGGTTCCCACGGTAAACAGCAGATAGTCGTGACCGAAATACCTTATCAGGTAAATAAGGCAAGGCTCATAGAAAAAATAGCAGATCTAGTAAGAGATAAGAGAGTCGAAGGCATAACCGCCATCAGAGACGAATCAAACCGAAAAGGCATGCGTATAGTCATAGAGCTCAAACGAGATACAAATGCCAACATCGTCCTCAACAGGCTCTATAAGCATACACAGCTCCAGGACAGCATTTCCATGATAATGCTGGCCCTTGTAGACGGCAAGCCTAAGATACTCAACCTCCGGGAGATGATAAGCGAGTATCTCAAACACCAGAAAGAAGTGGTAACAAGAAGGACCATCTACGACAAGAAGAAAGCCGAAGCAAGAGCTCACATCCTGGAAGGTTATCTGATAGCCCTTGATAATATCGACGAGATAATCAGGATAATCAGGAACAGTTATAACGACGCCAAGGAAAAACTCATGGAAAGGTTTGAGCTTTCCGAGATCCAGGCTCAGGCCATACTCGACATGCAGCTCCGCAGGCTGCAGGGACTGGAAAAAGAGAAGATCCAGAACGAATACGAAGAACTGCTCAAGAAGATAGCCTACTATGCCGAACTACTGGCTGACGAGCACAAGCTCATGGGAGTTGTAAAAGATGAACTTCTTGAGATAAAAGATAAATGGGCAGATAAGAGAAGGACCAAGATCAAGGCAGACGCCCAGGAAATCGACGAAGAAGACCTGATCGAAGAAGAAGAAGTCTGCATCACTCTCACCCACCTGGGATATATCAAAAGAGTACCTGCCAGCACTTACAAAGCCCAGAAGCGGGGAGGAAAAGGCATTACCGGCCTGACCACCCGTGAAAACGATTTTGTCAAGAACATGATAATGACATCCACCCACGATTATCTAATGTTCTTTACAAACACCGGAAAGGCGTACAGGATAAAAGCCTACGAGATTCCGGAAGCCGCAAGGACTGCCAAGGGAACACCTGTGGTCAACTTCCTCAACCTCATGCAGAGAGAAAGAGTTACCGCAGTGATACCTATCAAGGAATTTGCCGAAGACAAGTATCTGATGGGTGTTACCAAAAACGGGATAATCAAAAAGACTGCCCTTTCCAATTTTGATACCAGCAGAAAAGCCGGACTGATCGCCATGAACCTCAAGGATGACGACCAGCTCATAGATATCAAGCAGACCACCGGAAACAACAATGTGATCATCGTTACCAAACACGGCAAGTGTATCAGCTTTTCTGAAGAGGATGTCAGACCTATGGGCAGGATAGCCGGAGGAGTAAGGGCCATCAAGCTTGAAGGCGGTGACGAAGTTGTTTCCATGGAACTGGTAGAACCGGGACAGGAACTGCTGGTAGTTACCGAAAAAGGATACGGAAAACGCACCAAGGTAGAGGAATACAAGATACAGGTAAGAGGCGGCAAGGGTCTCCTCACCTATGATAAAGCCAAGTTCAAAAAGACAGGCCAGCTGGTTGGGGCTATAGTAGTTGACGACGATGATGATGTCATGCTGATCAATTCCAACGGCATAATCATCAGGATGCAGGCAAGAGAGATCTCAAGGCTCGGCCGTGCTACCCAGGGAGTCAAGATAATGAATGTGGGCGATGATGTGAACATAATCGCCATTGCCAAGGTAGCAAGAGAAGAAGATGCTGATGACGGACCATCAGACGAAGAACAGATAGAGATAAAATAAAAAGCTCTAAATAAAAGGAGGCCATATCAATGACTGACAAATTGCAATTTGTCATTCCAGGCAAACCCCAATATATAACCATTGTAAGGCTTGCGGTAGGAACTGCCGCCGACACGGCAGGTTTTGATGTAGAAGAGATAGAGGACATCAAGACTGCGGTAAGCGAAGCCTGCAAGAATATAAGCTGCCACGGTTCAGAAGGATTCGCCGATGAATATAAGGTAGAATGTTTTCTTGACGAAGGAAAAATGGAGATATATGTCACCGATACCAGCAGTGATCACAAATTGAAAAAGGTACAAAAGCCTTGCCTTGACTGCCCCAACGAAGGGGATCTGGGTTTGTATGTCATAAGATCGCTGATGACATCCGTAGAACTTGTCCAAGATGAAAACTGCAAGAAATCTATAAAAATGACAAAGGCAAAATAATGAATTCAGAATTGTTCAACCGGTACAAGGAAAATCCGACAATAGAATTAAGAAATCAGATAGTAGAAGAAAATCTGTACATGGTTGATATCCTCATCAGAAAATACCTGGGAAAAGGTGTCGATTACGATGATCTTTACCAGGTGGGCGCTCTTGCTCTGGTTTCTGCTGTGGAAAGATTTGATGTGTCCAAAGGCTACGAATTCAAAAGCTTTGCGACGCCTACCATCCTCGGAGAGATAAAAAAATATTTCCGCGATAAACAGTGGAGCCTGAAAGTGCCAAGGCGGTTAAAGGAAATAGCGACCAAAGTCCAGGAAGTGAAAAACTCCCTCAGCAATACACTTGGCCGTGCTCCAAGCGTTGACGAGATAGCCAAAGCTACCGGATATACCCACGAACAGATAATGCAGGCTCTCGAAAGTTCCAAGGCATACGGGACATACTCCCTCGAAAGCGCCGCTGCCGGAGCCGGAGACAACGGAGACGACAATCCGCTGGAAAAATATATCGGGTTTGAAGATTCGGGATATGAGCGGGTAGAAATGAATGAGATCGTTTCTAAGGTACTTGAAAGTTTCAGCGATACCTATAAGTTCATCTTCAAGGAGAGATTCATCGAGAACAAGCCCCAGGCGGCCATCGCAAAGGAACTGGGCGTTTCACAGATGACCATTTCACGCGCCGAAAAAAAAATAGTTGAACAGTTTAAAAAAGAAATACGCAGATAAATAAGATCTGACCGCCGGCAGGCGGAAAAAGAAACTTAAGCCCGTCCGAAGAGACGGAGAAAGAAGGAAATAAAATGAAAAGAGTTTTTTCGGGGGTCCAGCCTACAGGAAACATCCATCTGGGCAATTATCTAGGAGCCCTCAAGCAGTTCGTAGAACTTCAGAACGAATATGAGTGCGTATATTGTATAGTAGATCTCCACGCAATAACCGTTCCCCAGGACCCTAAAGAACTGAAGCAGCATATCCTTGATGTAGCCGCTTTGTATCTTGCCGTAGGAGTTGACCCGAAAAAATCCATCGTTTTTGTACAGTCTGATGTTTCAGGACATTCAGAACTTTCATGGATCCTCACATGTAATTCATATACCGGCGAGCTTTCCCGCATGACTCAGTTTAAAGACAAGAGTAAGAATAAGGAATCTGCTCCGGCGGGACTTTTCATGTATCCGGTACTCATGGCAGCAGACATCCTTCTCTACGATACTGATCTGGTGCCTGTAGGAAACGACCAGAAACAGCATATTGAGCTGTGCAGAGATATTGCAGGCAGGATCAACAGCAAATATCCGGGTACTTTTGTAATGCCTGACGGATATTTTCCTAAGGAAGGCGCCCGTATAATGGCCCTGGACGACCCGATCAAAAAGATGAGCAAGAGCGCCGAAAACATCCACTCCAGGATCTCATTGCTGGACGAACCGTCCAAGATCAAAAAATCCATAATGAAAGCTACCACCGATTCCGAGGGAGTGATACGCTTCGATGTGGAAAACAAACCGGGGATCAGCAATCTGCTGACAATCTACAGCGCATTGACAGGCGAATCGGTCGCCTCCCTTGAAGCCAGATACGAGGGCAAGGGTTACGGAGACTTCAAGAAAGCCCTGGTCGAGGTTACAGCAGACGCTCTGGCCCCGATCAGAGAAAGGTTTGCAGAAATCCGCCAGTCTCAGGAGCTCATCGACATACTGAAAGACGGCGCATGCCGGGCCGACGCCATCGCCCAGCAGACTTTAAAGCGCGTAAAGGATAACTTCGGGCTGGGGCTGTAGCTTGCGGTACTGCCTGGGCTGTAACGGGCCGGAGTTGCGTGCTCATTGTGGCCGGCATGCCAGATTGGGTTGTTTTGCCGGTAAGCCAGCTTGGGTTGGTTTGCCGGTAAGGCAGCCAATGCCGGCCTGTCCGATTCGCCAAGCGTGCCGGACGATGTTGGCTTTTTTTCACATGACCCGTGGAAAAGCCAACATTTTTCTATTTTTTGGCGTATATTGGCTGTCGAAATATGTCGATGTTGGCTTTTTGATGCGGCAAACAAAAAACAGGTAACAGTTTTTCGGAAAACTGTTACCTGAAATACTTTTTTTAATGCAAAAAGCCAACATGAGTAGTGATTTTATGCCATATCGGCATGTTTCTCTCGCTGATGTTAGCTATTTTATTGCCGGATCGAAATATAGCCAACACAGGCCATCGGATCTGGTATGGGGCCGGGTTTCATTGTGCGAATGCTGCATTAAAGCCAGAAATCCATAATATATCATCTGGTTCAAAAGACCGGCCCGGTCATGGCTGCCTGCAAAGGCTCTGCCACAGCCCCATGGATCAGATCTGATCCATATACCTTACCGTCTCCATGGCGTCTTTGGCGTATTTGTCGGCTCCAATACGCCGGGCGTATTCTTCGTTCATCACGGCGCCGCCTACTACGATCTTACATTGAGGCGCTTTCTCCCGCAGGAGCTCGATGGTCTGCGCCATTGCCGGAACGGTGGTGGTCATAAGGGCGCTGAGGCCGGCGGCCGGGGCGCCGCTTTCGATAACGGCGTTTACTATATCTTCCGGCGGCACATCTTTGCCCAGGTCTATCACATCAAAGCCGTAATTTTCCAGGAGAAGCTTGACTATGTTCTTGCCTATGTCGTGTATATCGCCGTGGACTGTAGCTATGACCACCGGGAACTTGCCGGAAGCGGCGTCCTCTACTGACATGCAGGCTTTTATCTTCTCAAAGGAAGCTTTGGCCGCCTCGGCGCTCATCAGGAGCTGAGGCAGAAAGACCTTTTTACTTTCAAAGTCAGCGCCAACGATATCGAGGGCCGGGATTATCTCATTTTGTATTATGGAAAGAGGCTGATGAGTGTTTAGAAGAGTCTGTGTCTGCTCTCCGGCGCTTTCCTTTAGCCCCTTTATGATACATCTTTGCAGTTCGGAGGCGTATCTGTCTGGATCGGCCGCTCCTGCTGATGAGCCGGCTGAACTGTTTGCTGTCCCGGCTGGCCCGGCCGCCGAAGCCGCCTGCTGACTCTGGGCCGGGATAGAAGCGGCGAACTCTATGTAGTCTGAACAGTTTTCATCCATCTGGTGCAGAGCTCTGAAAGCATGATATACCTTCATCATATCCAGAGAATAAGGATTCATTATGGCGGCTGAAAGACCCTTTTCCATAGCGCAGGCAAAGAAAGCGCTGTTTATGGCCTCTCTGGCCGGAAGTCCAAAGGATACATTGGAAACTCCCAGCGAAGTGTGGCACCCAAGCTCCGTCCTTATCAGGTAAACGGCTTTCAGCGTTTCAACGGCCGCAGTCGGTTCTGCGCTGACAGTCATTGCCAGAGGGTCGAATATTATGTCTTTTTTATCTATGCCGTATTGGGCGGCTCTTTCCAATATGCGGCGTGCGATGGAAAGCCTGCCTTCGGCTGTTTGAGGTATGCCGCCGTCATCCAGGGTCAGAGCCACCACAAGGCCTCCGTATTTTTTTACCAGAGGAAATATGGCTTCCATGGAAGATTCTTTTCCGCTGACAGAATTTATCATGGCCTTGCCGTTGTACCGGCGGAGGGCCGCTTCCATTGCCGCCGGGTCGGAAGTGTCGATCTGAAGGGGCAGGTCGATGATGGCCTGGAGTTCGCACACGGCATTTTTAAGCATAGTCGGCTCGTCTATATCAGGCAGGCCTACATTGACATCAAGGATGTGCACGCCCTTTTCCTGCTGGTTTATGCCCTCTTGCAGGATATAGTCCATATCGTTTTCTATGAGGGCCTGCTTGAAACGCTTCTTGCCGGTAGGATTGATACGCTCGCCGATGAGTATCGGGCTGTCTCCGAAATTTACGGCGTGGGTATAGGATGAAACGCAGGTAATGTTCTTTGGCGTTACAGGAAGCGGGTCAAGGCCTGATGTTGCGGATACGATGTGCTTTATGTATTCCGGGTCGGTACCGCAGCAGCCGCCGACTACCCGGACTCCTTTTCTGACTGCTTCTGCCATATCTGAAGCAAACTCGTCAGGCAGGGTGCTGTATACAGCTTTTCCGTCAACTTCCGTCGGAAGTCCGGCGTTTGGCTTGAGCATCACAGGGATCGAAGCGCAGCTGAGAAGCTCGTCCACCACTCCCATAAGCTGTTTTGGCTCAAGGGAACAGTTGGCCCCGACCGCATCTGCTCCCATGGCTTCGACCATGGCCACCATAGCGGCAGGCGAAGCCCCTGTCATCAGTTTTCCGTCTTCACCGTAGGCGTTGGAAACAAAGACAGGCAGGTCGCAGTTTTCCTTGGCGGCCAGCAGGGCGGCTTTGGTCTCGTAGCTGTCGCTCATGGTCTCTATGAAGATCAGGTCAACTCCGCTTGCTGCCCCTACTCTGACTATCTGGGCGAAAAGCCGGACGGCGTCCTCAAAGTCGAAGTCTCCGTAAGGTTTGAGGAGCTTGCCGCATGGACCTATGTCCAGGGCGATGAATTTTTCCTGTGATCCTGATGAGGTATCTCTCGCCCGCTTGGCATTTTCTACGGCGGCCCGTATTATCTCCTCTAACTCAGGCGTATCAAACTTGAGAGAGTTGGCCCCGAAAGTATTGGTATTTACCACATTGCTCCCAGCGTCGAAATATCCTCTCTGGATTTTTTCTATGACATCGGGGTGGGTCAGGTTCCACCTTTCAGGCAGCTCGCCGGGCGCAAGGCCCGCTTCCTGGAGGAGAGTTCCCATGCCCCCGTCCAGATACAGGATGTTGTTTTTCATATAGTCTAAAATATTCATAAATCATTCCTTCCTGAAAATACAGTCTGATTTGGCGCAGGAAGCGCAGCCTCCCGTATTTTGTCCATGGCCTGTGGATTTCCGGTCGTGGCCTGCGGTCTTCTGACCGTGCCCTGCGGCTCTCTGTTCGGGCTCTGTGGCTCTCTGTTCGCGCTCTGCGGCCGGAGTTTCCGGGGCTCTGCCCTGCTTTGGCCGGGCGGAGACCCCGATGATAGCAGTCACCGATTTTGACGGAGACATGAGCAGGCTCTCGTTGAGAGAAAGACCTATCTTGCGGGGGCAGTCGAGGGCTGCGAAAATATCCTTCTGCATATTTATAGGCAGGTCTCCGTAACCGGGGCTGAACCGAGGTCTTGTATACATGCCCTGCTCACGGAAAATCTCGTCTATTTCATCATTGAAAGCATTGCACAGGCTTTCGATCCTCTCGGCTCCGATGGCCTGAAAGCACAGGGCTTTGGACGGAGAAAGCCTGCCGTAGCGGGCTATCAGCCTGTCCAGTTCAAGGCCGACGGTCGCGCCGAACAGTATTATGCGGCAGCAGCCTTTCAGATTCTTTTGGAGATCGCGGCTATGAGTAACCGTAAAGCCCAGATCGAGGCTGGCGCCGCTCTGTGAGCCTGCAGCCTCGTCTGTCTGTGCCTCTGGGATCATCACGCCGCCCGGCCGTCCGTCTGAACACGGCCGCTCATCTGTATGTGGCCGTCCGTCTGCGCCTGCCCCGCTTATGGCAAATTCACGCCAGCAGACTTTGTAGCTGAGGCGAGGACGCGCCTCGGCAATGCACTCCTCAGTCATCGCGGCCACTTCCGGCGACGGCTTGGGAGAACCCATATAACGAAAAATCTCCTTCCTGTCAAAAGGAGGTTCTTCGTATTTTTTAACATGTATGGTGCTTATCATGACTCTTGATCTCTGCTGCCGGATCAGGCTTTTCCCAGGATATCTGACAGGTTTTCCATTATCTTGCGTGCCACATCCGGCTTGTTCATGGAATATACATGGACATTGGTTATGTTGTTGGCAAACAGGTCGATGATCTGGTCGGTAGCGTAAGCGATACCGGCCTGTTTCATGGCGTCAGGATCGGAACCGAACTTGTCGACCAGACTCTTGAACCTCTGAGGCATGAACGAACCGGAAAGCTGTATGGACCTTGCCACCTGATTGGCGTTGGTGATAGGCATTATACCGGCAACGACCGGGACGGTTATGCCCGCTTCCCGTATCTTATACATAAAGTTGTAGAAAAGATTGTTGTCGAAGAACATCTGAGTAGTCAGGAACTGGCACCCGGCCTCGACCTTTTCCTTCAGATGGCGGATGTCCTCTTTCTGATTGGCGCTTTCCGGATGGATCTCAGGATAACAGGCTCCGCCTATGCAGAAGTCGGCGCCGCTTTCCTTGAGGTCGCGGATAAGGTCGGTGGCGTAGTTGTAGTCCCAGCTTTCTCTGGTGGAAAGGTCTGTACCTTCAGGAATATCCCCTCTCAGGGCCATGATGTTTTCTATTCCGGCGTCCTTTATCTCCTGTATCCTCTGGCGCACCGTCTCTCTGGTGGAAGATACGCAGGTCAGGTGCTCAAGGACAGGTATATCGTAGGTAGCTTTGATATTCTTTACGATATCAAGGGTGTACCGGCTGGTGCCGCCGCCTGCTCCGTAAGTGACGCTCATAAATGCGGGCTTGAGCGCGGCGATCTCTTCGGTGGCGGCCTTTACGCTCTCAAATGAAGAATCTTTTTTCGGCGGAAAAACCTCAAAAGATAATGATAAAGTGTCTTGTTTAAGTAAGTCTATGATTTTCATAATTTACCGCTCTTTCATCAAATTTATACTTGAATTATACTACGAGAAAGGCAGTAAACGCAAGGGCTGAGTGCTTTGCGGATCATACGGCGAGAAAGCAGAGGCGGATTGCGGCAGATGAGCGGAGGCGGATTGCAGCAGATGAGCGGAGGCGGATTGCAGCCAATGTTGTATAAAATCGCAATATCGCCCAAAAAATACAACAAAAACCGGCAAGGGAGGGGGGTATATTATTATTTGCATCGTTGCAGCCACTGAGATTTCGATTTTATCCGACAAATTCCGACATGATTCGCCTCCAAAGATTCTCAGCAATTTCCATCACTCGGTTGTCCTACATCGAAGCCCGCCAAAAATGTTGTCTGAATCAGCTCAAGAGCGAAAAAAATACAACATTTTAGGTATTTTACGGGGCAATATACCCTTACCCCGTATATTGACGCAAAATGTTACATTCAACCGGCAGGCATACCGGCAACACCGCCACAGCACTGCCATAGAGCATACCGGCAACACTGCCACAGCACTGCCATAGAGCATATCGGCAGCCACGGCATACCCGGGGCAGCATGGGCCCGCCGCCGGCCCGCAAAAACCACAAAAAAACGACGCCAGAAGCGCCGTTATGTCAAGGGCCGGCCAGCAAGGGAGGATTAGCACGGTATACCAACCAAACACCGTAGGAGAGAGACACCTCCCTGCCACCTTACGCGGGTACAACATTACTGAAAAAGTATATTGGAGGACTGTATCACCGTCACCAGGTATGCTGTCGACCTCTTGACTCTATTATTACTTATGAATGTGTAAAAACCGGGGAACGAATATATTAAAAAAATGTATATAATAAGGAGAAAAAATGAAGATGCCCCATCCCCTTTCCCATTGACCGCAAAATGCAGGATATAATATAATTAACTTGAAAGTTAGACATCAAGGAGGCAGACAAATGCAAAAAGTGATCTTAGGAAAGACAGGCATAGAAGTAAGCAAGAATGGGTTTGGTGCCCTTCCCATCCAGAGGATTTCAAAGAA
This sequence comes from uncultured Eubacteriales bacterium, assembly GCA_900542565.1. Taxonomy (GTDB): domain Bacteria; phylum Bacillota; class Clostridia; order Peptostreptococcales; family Anaerovoracaceae; genus Fimisoma; species Fimisoma avicola. The sequence continues at coordinate 21,998 of UQOC01000027.1, forward strand.
AGACGCCGTATATCTCCTTCAGAAAGCCTTCTACAACGGCATAAACTATTTCGACACAGCCAGGGCCTACTCCGACAGCGAAGAAAAGATCGGAGCGGCCTTTGAATACACCAGAGATAAAATTATCATAAGCACCAAGACCATGGCAGCGACCGGCCGGGAGCTGGAGCAGGATCTGGAGCAGAGCCTGAGGTTGCTCAGGACCGACTACATAGACATATATCAGCTTCACAACCCGTCCTTCTGCCCTCGTCCGGGAGATGAGTCGGGACTTTACGACGCCGCTCTAAAAGCCAGGGAACAGGGAAAGATACGCCACATCGGCATAACAAACCACAGGATAGCCGTAGCAGAAGAAGCCATAGATTCAGGGCTTTATGAAACACTTCAGTTCCCTTTCTCCTACCTGGCCTCAGAGGGAGAAATAGAACTGACGAAAAAATGCAGAGAGGCAGACATGGGATTTATCGCCATGAAAGCCCTTTCAGGCGGACTTATACAGAACTCTGCCGCCGCCTACGCTTATATAGCCCAGCCTCAGTTCGACAATGTAGTTCCGATCTGGGGAGTGCAGAAAGAATCAGAGCTGGACGAATTCCTTTCCTATCAGGAGTGCCCGCCTGAACTGAACGCAGAGCTTGCATCGCAGATAGAAAATGATAGAATAGAGCTGGCCGGAGACTTTTGCCGGGGCTGCGGTTACTGCATGCCGTGCCCTGCCGGGATCAAGATCAACAACTGCGCCAGGATGAGCCTGCTCCTGCGCCGCGCACCGGCGGACGGATGGCTTTCTGCGGAATGGCAGAAAGAAATGGCCAGGATCGAAGACTGTCTCCACTGCGGGCAGTGCAAGAGCAGATGTCCTTACGGGCTGGACACGCCGGAACTTCTGGCCAGGAATCTGGCAGACTACAGGAGTTTTTTGCAGGACCGGGAGGACCGGGAGAGCAGATAAAACGGGCAGCCGCAGGCAGGATCAGGTGATTCAGATGGAAAAAGTTAAAAAATTTTTTGCTTCCCTTGAGGAAATATACGAGGCAAACTACAGACTGATAAATATTTTCATATGCGATTATGCCGTCGACGACGAGATCGCTGAGGAAATTTCATCCATAGTCTGGGAAAAGGTCGCAAAGCATTCGGAGAGATACATTGACATGGACGCCGAATGGCTGAAAAACTCTCTGCGCATTATCGTAAGGACTACGATGGCAGACCATTTCCGCCGGGAGGCAGCTTTCAACAGGGCTTATGAAAAGCTCAAAGAAGCGACCGAAAGATATGGGGAAGATTGCTCAGAGGAAATTTTCAGAGAAGACCGGAAACGGTATCTGGCCAAGGCTCTTTGCATATTGTCGGAGGAAGAAAAACTGCTGATAAATATGAGGTTCGTCCGCCGGCTTACATCAAAGGAAGCGGCAGAGCTCCTGGGCATATCCGACGGGGCCGTCAGGATGAGACAGGAGCGGATACTCCGCAAACTGAGGGCAGAGATAGAGAGATTGGAAAATGAGAACGGGGGTTGAGGAAATGAGAGAAAAGGACAATAAAATTCCGGCAGACGATATCGATACTTTCGGATTTACGGAAGAAGAGCTGGAAATGTTGGGACAGCTGGCAGGAGAGATGCTGGAGCGGGAGACCAGAGCCTACGAGGAAAGGATCCAGAACACGCCCGAACTCCGTGACCTGGAGCCCGACGAAAAAATCCTGGCCATGCTGCGCCAGAAAGACAGAGAGCGGGCGGCAGCCAGACGGCGGAAAAAGATCGACAAGGCCGTACGCATTGCGGCCATATTTCTCATAAGCATTGTCATGGTGGGCGCCATCGGTATGGGGACATCGGAAGCGTTCAGGATAAAGGTCTTCAGCTTTTTCAGCAACGACGGCGACGGCTCCGTCACCATCAGAAGCGAAGAAAGCCAGCTGTTGGCAGGCTGGGAGGACTACTGGTATCCTGAGTACATGCCGGAGGGGTTTGCGCTCGTCGGGGCAGAGCAGGATGACATGGGCAAGTATATGCTGTTTGAATCGGAAAATTCCGACGAGAATATAAATATCATTATGTCAAAAGAAGACAACTTCGTCATTGAACAGAATACAGAAGAAACAACTATAGAGGAGGTAGAAATAGGCTATCATAAGGGATATATAGCAACGGATAATTTATACGATATTTGTATATTAGTCTGGCAGACGGATGAACATTTAATTGAAGTTCAATCAGAGAATTTCTCTAATAAGGAAGAACTGCTTAAAATTGCCGAAAATATGAAATATATTAAATAATTTTCAAAAAGTGCGCGACAAAACCTTCTTTGCTCCGTATATGTAAGTAAAAGAGCAAAGAGGGTTTTTTATTTTGCATCAACAAGGAGGATAAAGAGAATGAAAGTTAAAAAAACAATATGCGTGTTCATAGTTATCTGTATTTCCTTTTTATCGACTAATCTTTGCTTTGCAGTCGAGCAGCCTAATGGAGAAAGTGTACAGGGTATTGAAAATTCAAACATAGTCCCCATGTATGAAACCGTGTCAAATGTAAAAGGAACTTTTTCCATTGATTCTAACGGAAATGCGACCATGCAAGGAATGTTGTTTTTAAGAGATAGGGATTTAGTCGACGAGGTTAAAATGACATTTAAAATAACGAAATTAGGTGGAGCGATAGTATATAACAAGACATTCAATGCCCAATGGAGCAGGATTAAAGGTAGTTATGAAGTTTTAAAGAAATTTGATGTTAAAAAAACAGGAAGCTATAGGTTCAACCTTACTGCAAAGTGCTATAAAAACGGCAAATTGATAGAGACGATCAACTGCTCGCCGCTGTCAGATACATATTAAATAAAAAAATAAAAATTTTTCCAAAAAGTGCGTGACAAAATGTCATATGCTCCGTATTAGTAAGTGAAAGGGTAAATATAGAAAGTTACAGCCAAGGTCATAATGAAACGGGGGGCGATTCCGATGTGGATGTGAGGACAATAAGAGAAGGTAATAGGAGGGCAGATGTATGAAGAAAAAGCAGTGGTATAAAAAAGCCATAATCGCTTATGCTGTGTTTTCCATAATTTATCAGATCGTGTTTGTTGCAGCAGCATATTTATTGCATGACACAAGTGGAGAAACGATACTGTATTATATAATTCCTGACATATATCAGATTGAAGCGATGGGTATAGGGCAAGGCTTTGCGGTTTTGTTTTATATTATGATAATCATTGCTTTCTTCTGGCCAGTTGTAATATTAGGTGTAATACAGCGTACAATCGTACCAAAACATGGCAGGCGTCTTGTGTCCGTTACAGTACAGATTATCTTGTTGGTTTTGTTGGCGGTATTTTTATATATTGCGTTAAAAGTGCTTGCATACCATGGGTTAAAAGCGTTTCTAGTTGGAGAAATCTTGATATTGTACTCATGGATAGACACTTTTATTATATATAAAATATATTGTCGTTGAACAATAGCAAATTATACTATCAATACCGCCAATACCGCAGACCATAAAATATTTTTACATTCAGACGGAGGTAATATTATGAAAACTATCTGAAAAAAATATGTTTGCTCAGTAATAATGCTTTCACTTTTATGTTCAAGCATCATTGCAGTTTTTGCTACTACAGAAAAGGTATCAAATAACTTTTTAGGAATCGAGACTAGCCTTGGTATTAAAGTAAATACTGATATAACCAAAGAAAAGGCAAGAGTATATGCAGATATAATGCGACAATTGGAGGCCCAGGGACAAACAGCTTTATTTGAACATTTTAAGGAAGCCATTGCCCCGGAAATAGAAGCTGAAATATATGCAAAATATGGAATTGAACCGTCTGCTGCTAAAAGTACTACATATACTCTTTCTAACGGTGGTGTAATAGGCTATCATATTTCGAAAGGAGGTTATGTTTTGAGCACATATTTAACACCATCTCAGTTCAATAAATATATTGCAGAAGAATCAACAAAAACGACAGTAGGTGAAATTATCAATGCAATAATAGGATATAAAGCGCCAACAGGTTGGTGTGCAATTTATTCGGCGTCGTGTTTAATAAATACTATTATACGGAATGCAGAGGTTAAAAATGTCTTAAATAATGGTGGATACGGAGAGATAATGAATGTAAGTGATATATCTGGAGCAAATAAAGGTTCAACAATTATGATATGGAGAAATCATCCTAAGGCAGTAGTTCCTGCTGGCTCTTTGGATGTTCATGTTCAACGGTTTTAAAAGCTTTATCAGTTTATGTAACAGGATTAAACAAATCGGAAAAACAGGGACAGGCATTCAGAAAAAGAGCAAAGATATGTGATCTGCTTCCGAAAAATCTTTTAATTATACTCGTTGCGAATGATTAACGGCCAAAAATTAAGAGCTCGCAAACAGGGGTTGACACACCCCTGTTTGCGCATGGCAAAGCTGAACTTAAAATTATTTTGACACAAAGGTTAAGTATACACAATTTAGCATTGACACAAACCTGACAATGTGCTACCTTCGAATAAAGAGAGCACCAGGAGACTCAGTCCTATGAAGATGAAACAGGCTTACAAAAGAACGATTATCGCTTATGCGGTGTTTTCTGCGATCTATCAGATCGTGTTCGTGCTTGCGGTATATTATCTGCATGATGCGAGCGGAGAGACCATAATGTACTACGCCTTTCCCGATATAAGCCAGCTCGAAGGGATGGGCATAAGCCCGGCGCTTTCGGTTTTGTTTTATGTGATGATAATAGCGGCTTTGTTTTGGCCGGTGGTAATGCTGGGCATAATACGGCGTGCGATCGTGCCGGAACGCACCGGGCGGACGGCGGCCATCGCAGTATATTTGTCAGTAGTGATATTATTTGCGGCAGCTATATGGACCATAAGTAATGTGTTCACATACCATTGGCTGAGAGCGTTTATGAGAGGCGAAGTATGGGTACTGGTTCCGTGGCTGCTGGCTTTGCTGAGGTATAAGATGTGATAGGAGGGGTAAACATGACTTATGCTTTCAAAAAATATCTTCCGGTCGTGCTCATTGCCACCGTCCTTATGGCGGTCGCGCACAACATTTTGACAAGAACTCCCATCTGGCAGAGCGTAGTCTTTTCCCTCAGCCTGATAGCATTTTTGAGGGTCGTATATTATATCAAAAAATGTATCGGCGGAGAGGATTCGCTCATAAGCTTCTTTGAAATCGGAAGCGCAAGCAGGGTCACCTTGGTTATCTTTCCGGTGGTATTCGGGCTGCTGGCCTGGCTGGCGGCAGGCTCATGGCCTGTTGTGATCGCCGCGGCGGTTATCGGTCTTGCAATAGAGCTCATAATGAATTTTAGATCTGCGGGCAAATGATCTGCAGGTAATGATCTGCAAAACAAAACCCCTGTCTTTTTCCGTATCATGCGGGATGAGACAGGGGCTTTCTTATTCTTTATCAGGAAATGGCCTACAGCTTGGAGATCACATAATCAGCGAACTCTTTGCAGGTGGCGCCGTCCTTGTGGTTGGTGATGACAACGGCCTTTTCCTTGTCGCAGGCAGCCATGGCGGCGG
>UQOC01000028.1 GCA_900542565.1 uncultured Eubacteriales bacterium
CCCCCCTGCCGATAAAGTTCCTGTTGGTGGTGGCCACACATCTTTCGTGTTCGGCCAGGATGCCCATGTATCCGCCCAGGCAAGGTCCGCAGGTCGGTGTTGATACGGCGCATCCGGCGTCGATGAATATATCCATATATCCTCTGGCTATACATTCTTTATATATGGTCTGAGTAGCAGGGATGACGATACATCTTACATCTTTGGCAACTTTTCTGCCCTTGAGGATCTCGGCCGCTGCAGCCATATCCTCAAGACGGCCGTTGGTGCAGGAACCGATGACAACCTGGTCTATCTTCACATCTCCCACCTGGTCGATGGTCCTGGTGTTTTCAGGAAGATGAGGAAAAGCTACCGTCGGTTTCAGCTGGGAAAGATCTATGGTTATGGTCCTGTCGTACTCGGCGTCGGGATCAGGCTCAAATACCTTGTACGGCCTGCTGACTCTGTCCTTCATGTATTCTTTGGTGATATCATCTACCATGAATATGCCGTTCTTGGCTCCGGCTTCGATGGCCATGTTGGAAATGCAGAGCCTGTCGTCCATGGACAGGTTTGCAAGTCCATCTCCCATAAATTCCAGAGATTTGTAAAGGGCTCCGTCAACTCCGATCTCTCCTATCAGATGGAGGATCACATCTTTTCCGGAAACATATTTCTGCGGCTTGCCGGTCAGGACTACCTTGATGGCTGCCGGCACCTTGAACCAGGCTTTGCCTGTGGCCATTCCGGCGGCCATGTCGGTGCTTCCCACTCCTGTGGAAAAGGCTCCCAGAGCGCCGTAGGTGCATGTGTGGGAATCCGCTCCGATTATGCACTCTCCGGCGGCCACAAGGCCTTTTTCAGGCAGCAGGGCGTGTTCAACGCCCATGTCGCCCACATCGTAGAAGTTGTCTATATCGAATTTTCTGGCAAAGGTCCTGGCCTGTCTGCACTGCTGAGCGGCCTTGATGTCTTTGTTGGGAACGAAATGGTCCATTACCAGCGATATCTTTGATTTATCGAAAACGCTGTCGAATCCGGCTTTTTCAAATTCGTTGATGGCTACAGGGGATGTGATATCGTTTCCCAGCACCATGTCCAGCCTGGCTTCGATAAGCTGTCCTGCCTTGACTTCCGGCAGCCCTGCATGGTCTGCCAGTATTTTCTGGGTCATTGTCATGCTCATATATCTTACCTCTTTTTTATTTTTCTTTATTAGCCAACGCCCGGTTGATAGCTGTCATCAAGGCGTTGATGGAAGCATAGATGATGTCGTTGTGGACGCCTGCACCCCAGTGCATATTGCCCTTCTTGTCCTTGAGGGCCACATAAGCTGCCGCCCTGGAATTTGATTCGGATTCGAGAGCGTGTTCCTCATAAGTAACAAAGTCGCAGTCTATCTTATACGGACCGCCTCTGAGGGCGTTCATTATGGCGTCCAGACGGCCGTTGCCCTTGCCCTTGAGTTCATATGTCCTGCCGTCAACTTCGGCGATTATGTCGGCCTCTATGCCGTTGTCCCCCAGACTTTCCGACTGAGGAAGCCTCTGGAAAGTGGCATCCTTGAGCTGGTAAATATCTTTTCTGTTGACAAATTCCTTTGTAAAGATCTCCAGGATCTTGGCAGGTTCCAGTTCCTTGTGGTTAACATCGGATACATGCTTCATCAGATATCCGATCTCTTCTCTCATGGCTGCCGGGATGTGATATCCAAAGTTTGTCTCCAGGATATAGGCTACGCCGCCTTTGCCGGACTGGCTGTTTATCCTGATGACATCTGCCTCATATTCCCTGTTGATGTCGTGGGGATCGATAGGTATGTAAGGAACATTCCATTTATCCGGCTCGTTTTCTTCCCTGTAGTGCATGCCCTTGGCGATGGCGTCCTGATGGGAACCTGAGAAAGCGGCGAATACCAGCTCTCCGCCGTAGGGCTGTCTTGGCGGTACTTTCATGTCCGTGAATTTTTCATACATCTTTACTATGTACGGCATGTCTGAAAAGTCCAGTTCAGGATCGACTCCGTGGGAATAGAGGTTCATGGCTACTGTGATGATGTCAGCGTTGCCTGTCCTCTCTCCGTTTCCGAACAGAGTGCCTTCGATCCTGTCGCCGCCTGCAAGTATCCCCAGCTCGCAGTCAGCCACGGCCGTGCCTCTGTCGTTATGTGGGTGCAGGGACACGATGACATTTTCTCTGTACTTGAGGTGATTGCTCATGTATTCTATCTGGGAGGCGTAAACATGAGGCATTGACATGGATACTGTGGCCGGCAGATTGATTATGACCTTTCTGTCAGGACGCGGTTTCCAGATGTCGATGACAGCATTGCACACTTCCAGAGCGTAATCTATTTCTGTGCCTGTGAAGCTTTCCGGCGAATATTCAAATGTGAACTGAGTATCAGGATAATTCTCGGCATATTCGTTGATCATCTCAGCGCCCGATGTGGCGATCTCCTTTATCTCCTCTCTGCTCTTTCTGAACACCTGCTGTCTCTGGGCAACTGATGTGGAGTTATAAAGGTGGACTATCGCCCTTTTAGCTCCTTTGATGGCGTCGAAGGTCTTTTCGATTATATGTTTTCTGGACTGAGTGAGCACCTGTATGGTCACATCATCAGGTATGAGATCCTGTTCAATCAGTGTCCTGAGGAAATCGTACTCCGTCTCGGAGGCTGCCGGAAAACCGACTTCTATCTCCTTGAAGCCAATGTCGCACAATAGCTTGAAGAATTCCAACTTTTCATCTAGGCTCATCGGTACTATCAGGGCCTGATTTCCATCTCTCAGGTCTACGCTGCACCAGATAGGGGCTTTTTCGATGTGGTCTTTCCTGACCCAGTTGTAGGATTCTTCCGGCGGCATGAAATATCCCACGCTGTACTTGGTGTGGTTTTTCATTCCGGCCTTACCGCTTTTAATGTGTGTTGCCATTTTCGTATTTCCTTTCTTGATATTGAAAGCTGCCGCTTTCATAAAATTAAAAAGACCCCGCTTCTACCGGAAATAGAAGCAAGGTCATACATAACAAAGCTATAGTTCACATTACTCGATCCAGCAGATTAACAATTCTCTGAAATTATGCGATTGCTAATGACTAGCACTAGACCGAGTATAATGACTGTAAACATAAGTCTGTTTCTCCTTTAAATATTTTGTATACACATATATTACTGCTGTTCCCTGGTTATGTCAACACCTTTTTTAGATTTTTTGTGAGTTTTTACAAAGTTTTTGCAGATTCTATGATTGAAATTCACAAAATCTGCCGTTTTGGCATGATACTGTCTATACATGCCTATAAAAGCAGTTTCAGATCATTTGGTAACAGGTAGTCGATTACTGATTCTCTGTATGGATCATCCTTATAGTCGTCAGAGTTATAGCTGTAGAAATCAGATACAATATATTTATCTGCAGTCTCCTCTTCATATTCGATCACCAGCACAGTTTTATCTGAAAACCTGTGATAACTGGTATTGCCAGCCACATATGCATTTGCATCGTTCGAGAGGATTTCGTCTCTGTCCTCTCCGGCTTGCAGATCTTTAAAATCCTCCTTGTCCGAAAAACCTGCGGCCAGATATCCGTCAATAACACAATGATCATCATTATCCGCATACAGTAAAAACAGATATTGCCCGTTTTCAACAGGTGTGACGGAATAATACCTGCCGTTGTTAAATCTCACTATCTCTACAATATTTTCAGTTCTCAGATCATCAATGTTATGGCAGACGCTCATTCCGGCGCGCATTTCACTGGGAAAAGCGAGAGTCTCTATTTGTTCTGTCAGCTCCATGGCCTTAATGTCCGTGATATCTGCCCCGTTATCATAAGTAATATAATTTTGTGAAGAACTGCATCCTGCTGTTGCTAATAAAAGAATAATAAACATGGAAAGCAAAAATTTTTTTGTTTTCATTGTCTTCTCCTGATCTCGAATCATCACTTTAATTGCGTAAATTTTACCGCTGCTCTCTTATTAGATTTATTCAGCTCAAACGGCGCAGGAACCGTGATGGTAATAATATTGGTAATGTCCTCCGTTAAAGGCTGTCTGCGGACTGAACGAAAGCAAAAGCCCTCCGTTGAGCTCGGCTTCCCCCCCTGCGCCGGAGACCGCCGTCTTTCCCCAGTCGAAAAAATCGCCGTTGACCGCATATTCTATGGTATTGCCGGCCCTCAGCCACATCTTGACCGTTCCGACGAACTGCTTGGAAAGCCCCGTATGAGGACTTTCGGCCGAAATCTGCGGATTGAACAGGGAGATTACCCTGTAGTCATCTCCGTCGCCTGAGACCTGACACATGAACTCTATCTGCGGCATGTACTCATGGGATATGTCCAGAGGTATTTTTCCGCTCATGTATCTTATGCCGGGCTCATCCCGGTCCGCCCGTATGCTCTCAGGCAGGATCAGCTCAGCTTTTTGTGCTGTGATGTGATTTTCCTCTGCGATCCTGTCCACCATAGCGTCGAATGACATCAGGCCGGCAGCATGGCTTTCTGCCGGTGCAGCAGGTCTATCCGCTCCTTTTCCGGCATAGGCTGCCGCAGAAAAGACTGCAAGTATGAGGATTAGCAATATGAACAGAGACAATCTCTTTTTCAGTTCCATGGTGACCTCCTTTCTGTTAAAAAAGACACATTCTTTCTATTCTGAAAATAACATATGATTGTATTAAAATCAATACATTTTTACTTATTCTGCGAAAAAGAGAAGTTCTCACTATCTTACGATAACAGACCCTGCGGGGAGAACTTTGGACAGCGGCATACGATCATACGCAAAAGGGCCGCCCCACTCGGAGCGGCCCGTAAACGGTCGTATTGTCTTATGCTGTAGGGTCCACAGGCTTTGGCAGCCTTTCCTTGATGACCTGCATCAGGCTGTCGGTCGTAGGCAGTTCGTCTACCACCGGTCCGTCTGCAACGGCTACCAGGCAGGCGTCCTCTGTAGGAGCAAGGGCTCCGCCCAGGACTTCGTCAAGCATGGCGTATTTGTAAGCAGGTACCGTGTCTGACATTTCGTCTGAGATGTCGTCGGTGTCTTCCCAGTCGAAGTCCACCTCAAATACATGGGCGATCTCGGCGGCAACTTCCCAGTTGCTGAACAGTATTCCCTCGTCTATGGCAGCCTCTACCAGCTGGAGTCTTCTTTCAGTATTGGTGAAGGTTCCGTTGGTGGAAGCAAATCCGGTTCCAGGAATGACCACATCAGCCTTGGAAGCCAGTTCAGTCATATGAGTGTCGCATACAGCCAGGAATTCAAGGGCGTCTGTGTCGATGTCAGCGTTTTCGCCGAATACTACCAGAGCCTTTACTCCCTCAAGAGCTTCTCTGCCGGCGGTGATACCCATGTCGATGATACCCTGAGAATTGTTCTTAGGTCTGATGGCCAGGATACCGTCTCTCGGAGTTCCGATATGACCGGACAGCATAGCGATGTCGGCTACCAGAACTGCTCCGTCTACAGTCAGGAAGTTCTGCTGGTAAACGATCATGGCTTTCTTGGCCGACAGATAAGTGTCGGCTATCTCTTTGGCTCTTTCTGATACCTTGACATCTGCCAGGGAAGCGGCAAACTCGTCGTATCCGGCCACTTTCTTAGCTTTTCCGCTGTCGATGATGGCCTTGGCGATCTCTTTGAGGAATCCCAGATCGTTTTCGCCGCTGCACAGGTTGATCACCTTGGCGCCGGCTTCTTCGGCCTGTTTCATCTTAACTGCTATCACTCTTGAATTGTTTTCATCGAAGCCGATCTTCAAGATCACATTAGTTGAAAGCAGTTCGTCTATGGTGTTCGGAGAAGCTTTCAGGCCGGTAACCTTTTCAAGACCGCTTTCTCTGTTGTTCATGCAGAGAGTCTTGGCTCCCATTACCTCTGCCATCTTCATCATGGCATAAGCTTCTTCGTTGGTGTATCTGTCGGAAATAGCCACTGCCACGGAGTCTCTGCCGTATTTGGAAGCTATGGACTGACATTTCTTGGCGATCAGGACAAAGGCTTCGTGATAGTCTGACTCTCTGAACCTGCCGTCCTCTTTTACATAAGGTTCTTCCAGCTTGTCTTCCAGGACTGCGCAGTCAAATCCCCATTTACCCATGCCGCAGGCAAGTCCCTGATTTACAGCTCCGTCCTTGTCCGGGTTGGCTTTTACAAGGGTGTCTCCTACGCTTTCCAGCTTGAGGCTGCAGCCCACTGAACAGAAGGAGCAGGTTGTCAGGGTTTCTTCGGTGGCTACCGGAGTTTCCTTGGCCATGGTAGTTCTTTCCTGAAGAGCTCCTGTAGGACATACGCTCACGCACTGTCCGCAGGAAATACATCCGGATTCTGCCAGAGGTTTTTCCATGTTAGGCATCACGACTGTGTCGAATCCTCTGTGTACCAGTCCCAGGGCTCCTACTCCCATTACCTCGTCGCATACTCTCACGCAGAGTCCGCAGAGGATGCACTTGTTCGGGTCTCTTACGATGAACGGATGATCGTCCTCGTACTCTATGGTGCTCTTTTCACCGGCGAATCTTTCCGGATGAACATCGTACTGGTTAGCAAAGTCGATGAGCTTACATTCAAAGTAGTCGTGACAGCCGCATTCCAGACATCTTGAGGCTTCGGCGACTGCCTGTTCCTCGGTGAACCCGCAAGGGATGACTTCGCTGAAGTTGTCTTTTCTCTCTTCAGCGGAAAGCTGCGGGATCTCAGGTCTGCACATTCTTTCTCTGTCTTCAAATGTCTTTTCTGTTATATCGTCTCTTTCAACTACGAAAGGTTTTTCATACTTGAGGACTTCGCCGTACAGATATGCGTCAATGCTGTCAGCAGCTTTTCTGGCGTCGGCTATGGCTTCTATGGCTATGGAGATCTTGTCGTTTCCGCAGTCGCCGCCGGCGAATACGCCTGGGATGCTGGTCATGAATGTATCTGTATCGTAAGCGATGGCGTTCTTTCTGGTCTTGTCGCAGTCGAAGATACTTGCGTCAACAGCCTGGCCTATGGCAAGGATCATGGTGTCTATAGCGATGGTCTCGGTCTTGCCTTCAACAGGTACAGGTCTTCTCCTGCCGGAAGCGTCAGGTTCACCCAGTTCCATTACCTGAAGGATCACTTCTTTTACATGGCCGTTCTCGTCCTTGACTACTTCCAGAGGGTTGGTCAGGTTTTTGAAGATAACGCCTTCTTCTTCGGCTTCTTCGATCTCTACCATATCGGCAGGCATTTCGTCTTTAGTTCTTCTGTAGATATTGTAAACTTCTTCGGCACCCAGTCTTACGGCAGTCCTGCATGCGTCCATGGCAGTGTTTCCGCCGCCGACGATGGCAACTTTCTTGCCGATGCCGATTTTTTCGTTCCTTACTACTCTTCTCAGGAAATCGATACCGCCGATAACGCCTTCTGCGTCTTCTCCCTTGCAGCCTACGCCGGTGGAGACCCATGCGCCTATGGCCAGGAGGACTGCGTCGTAGTCGGCTCTGATGGTGTCGAACGGAATATCAACACCGACCTTGGTGTTGGTGATGATGTCTACGCCCATTCTTTCGATGGTGTAGATCTCTTCGTCCAGGACTTCTTTCGGAAGTCTGTATTCAGGGATACCGTATCTGAGCATGCCGCCTGCTTTAGGCATGGACTCGAATATGGTAACTGCGTGTCCCATCTGTCTGAGGAAGTAAGCAGCTGAAAGTCCCATAGGGCCGCCGCCTATGATGGCAACGCTCTTTCCTGTGTCTTCTTCGCACTCAGGGATGAATACTTCGTCGCTTTCCAGATCCATATCAGCGGCAAATCTCTTGAGCTGCTGGATGGATACAGGCTCGTCGATGAGACCTCTCCTGCACTTTTCTTCGCAAGGATGAGGGCATACTCTTCCCAGAGAAGCAGGAAGCGGGATCTTGTCCTTGATCAATTCGAGGGCTGCTTCGTACTCGCCGTTGGCGATCAGGCCCACATAGCCCTGACAGTCGGTCTGGGCAGGACAGGCCAGCACGCAAGGCGGACGGCAGTCTCCAGTATGGTTGGTAAGGAGCAGTTCGAGGTTGGTCTTTCTCGATTCAACTACTCTTTCGGTATTTGTTCTTATGACCATTCCCGGAGCGATCTCTGTTGCGCAGGCTTTGCAGAGCTTAGGATTGCCCTCTACTTCGCACATGCAAAGTCCGCAGGAACCGTAGATCTTGGTCCTCTCGTCATAGCAGAGAGTAGGAATGAAAATGTCGTTTTCTCTGGCGACTTCCAGAATGGTCTGGCCGGCAACGCCTGTAACTTCTTTGCCGTTTATGTTAAGTCTGAACTTGTTCATTGTTATCCTCCTCCCTTATTTCTTTTCTATTGCGCCGAATTTGCATGTCTCAAGGCACTTGCCGCACTTGATGCACTTGGTCTGGTCGATGACATGTTTTTCTTTGACGCTGCCGCTGATTGCGCCAACAGGACATTTTCTGGCACAGGCGGTACATCCCTTACAAGCGTCTGTAATGGTGTAGTGAATAAGGGCTTTGCAGGAACCGGCAGTACATTTGTGATTGTAGATGTGATCTTCGTACTCGTTCCTGAAATATCTCAATGTGGTAAGTACCGGGTTAGGGGCGGTCTGTCCAAGTCCGCACAGTGAACCATCCTTGATCTTGGCAGCCAGTTCTTCCAGCTTCTCGATATCTCCGTCCTGTCCCTGTCCGTTGGTGATCCTCTCAAGGATCTCCAGCATCCTCTTGGTGCCGATACGGCAGTAGTTGCACTTGCCGCAGGACTCATCACGGGTGAAGTTGAGGAAGTATCTGGCCATGTCTACCATACAGGTATCCTCGTCCATGACGATCATACCGCCTGAACCTACGATGGCGCCTGTCTTGTTGATGTCCTCATAGGTAACAGGAGTATCGATCAGGTCAGCCGGGATACATCCGCCTGACGGTCCGCCCATCTGAACGGCCTTGAACTTTCTGTCATTCTTGATGCCGCCGCCGATGTCATAAAGGACCTCTTTAAGGGTCATGCCCATAGGAACCTCAACAAGGCCGCCTTTTTTGATCTTTCCGGCCAGGGCAAATACTTTTGTACCCTTGCTCTGTTCAGTTCCCATTGCGCCGAAAGCGGCGCCGCCGTTATATATTATCCAAGGTACATTTGCAAGTGTTTCTACATTGTTGATGTCGGTAGGCTTCTGCCAGAATCCCTTTGCAGCAGGGAAAGGAGGTTTAAGTCTCGGCATGCCTCTTTCGCCTTCCAGGGAAGCGATAAGAGCAGTCTCTTCGCCGCATACGAAAGCTCCGGCACCAGCTTTGATATAGATGTCAAAGTCAAAACCGCTTCCGAAGATGTTCTTGCCCAGGAATCCTCTTTCCCTGGCCTGCGCCATGGCTATCTCAAGTCTCTTTATGGCAAGAGGATATTCGGCACGGCAATAGATAACGCCCTGGGAAGCTCCCATGGCATATCCGCCTATGATCATACCTTCAAGAAGTGAATGAGGGTCTCCTTCCAGGACCGAACGGTCCATGAAAGCGCCCGGATCTCCTTCATCGGCGTTGCATACGAGATACTTTTCTTTTCCCGGACTCTGCTTTGCAGCATTCCATTTGAACCATGTCGGGAATCCGGCGCCTCCCCTTCCTCTCAGGCCGGAGATCTTGATCTCTTCTATGACTTCTTCCGGCTTCATGGAAGTAAGGACTTTTTCTATGGCCTTATAGCCGTCAACGGCTATATAGTCGTCGATGTTTTCAGGATTGATGATGCCGCAGTTCCTGAGGACAACTCTCTTCTGTTTTGCTACAAACTGCTCATCTTCTTTGGAAATGGACGCATCTTCAACAGGTTTGTGGTTTACCAGATGGCTTTCAACTATCTGTTCCACTTTATCCGGCTGCACCTTGACATATCTGGTCATCTTGCCATCGTCGTCATATACATCTACGATAGGTTCCAGATAGCATGTTCCTACGCATCCGGTAGCTTCGACCCTGATGTCGAGATTTTTGTCTGCGATCTGTTTTTCAAATTCGGCAGCGGTCTTTTTTGCGCCGGAGGCGATACCGCAGCTTCCTTGTCCAACTACTACTCTCATGCTCTACCTCCTATGCTCTTTCTCTGATCTCGTCAAGGATCCTGGTTACCTTTTCTTTGGTCAGGCTGCCGTAAGTCTCGTCTCCGTCTGCGCTCCTGACCATCATAACAGGAGCCAGCGAGCAGCATCCAAGGCATGCTACATTATTAAGGGTAAAGAGACCATCTTCGGTAGTCTCGCCGTCTTTGATGTTGAGATGCTCGCAGACAGCTTCCTCTATCATTTCAGCTCCGTTTACATGACAGGCCGTACCCTGGCAGAGCATTACGAGATACTTGCCTATAGGCTGTAGTCTGAACTGGGCATAGAAAGTGGCAACTCCATAGATCTTTGCCGGTTTGATACCTGTGGCTTCGGATATGTAGTTGATGGTATCCACAGAAAGATATCCATATATATCCTGAGCCTTCTGCAAGATGGTTATCAGGCTACCCGGCACTTTTGCATACTGGTCAAGAACCGGCTGCAGTTCCTTGAACTGCTCTCTCCTTTTCTCGGCACCGTTGCAGTTACAAACTTTTTCACTCATATTAGTACCTCTCAAAAAATAAAATACATCCATCAAGTCTTAAAAAGACACAGTACAACAAATTTATTGTATCAAAATAAATACTAAAAAGCAAGAAATCTATTTTTTATCAAAGATGTACATCTTGACCCGTTCTATCCGTCTTTCGCTGACGGCCATGATCTTGAACTTGAAGTTATCGTATTCGATTTCCTTTCCCACATCGCTTTCTTCGGGGATCTCTCCCAGCAGATCCACCAGAAATCCGCCTATGGTCTCGCTGCTCTCCGATTCGATGGATGTTCCCAGCTCGTCGTTGAGATCATCCAGGTCCACATCACCGTCCACCAGATATGTGTTATCGTCAATCTTGTCTATGATCTCTTCTTCCTCATCGTATTCATCGTCAATGTCTCCCATGATCTGCTCGATCATGTCTTCCATGGTCACGATACCGCTGAAACCTCCGTATTCGTCTATGAGCACAGCGATCTGCTGCCTGCTGCTCTGCATTTCCAGGAAAAGAGAATCTATCTTCTTTGTGTCCGGTACAAAGTAGGCCTTTCTCAGGATCGGTTCTATGGCAGGGCTCTCGTCTTTGGATTCCATCATTTTGATGAGATAATCCTTGATGTGAAGTATGCCTATGATATTGTCGGTGTCGCCTTTGCACACTGGAACCCTGGAATATCTCAGCTTCATCAGGTCCTTCATGTAGACCTCAGGCGGATCTTCCACATCTATCATAAACACATCTGTCCTGGGCGTCATCACTTCGTAAGCCAGCTTATCGTCGAAAGCAAAGATGGAGCTTATCATCTTTGTGCCTTCTTCATTGAACACGCCTGACTCCTTGCCGGCTTCCAGCATGGACATGACATCTTCTTCGGTATAGACTTCCTCGTCCACATCGGTCTTTTGTCTGAATATCTTTAAGAATACATTGGAAATTGCTATGAGCACAGCCGTAACAGGGCTCAGGAGCTTAGAAATAAATGTGATGAACTTCTCTGTCTTTTCTGCTATGGCATCGTCATGCTGTATCCCGATCTTGTACGGCACATATTGCCCCAGGACAATAAGGCACAGTATAAAGGCAAGGGTCAGTTCCCATGAGATGAAAGAAAGCCAGGCGGCAAAGGAAGCCGCCGCCAAAGCTATAAGACTATTGGCAGATCTGATCTTTTCGGTAATATTTCCGGAATAGTTCCATGCGGCGTTCATGGCGGTAAAAAAGCCATATATGCCTATCATCAATAACATTAAGAGTATTCGGACAGTCAAACTGTCGGGGTCAGTCAACATATCAAACTTCCTTTCTCTTTCTGAAAATATAGTATTCTTTGACTGGACGGCCAGTCCTGATCTTTAACAGCTGCTGCGGATGAGGGGCAGAAGGTATGCTGTTTCCGTCCTCGTCAAGGATCTCAGTTATCTCCTGGCGGAAATATCCTTCTCCCGGCCCGAAGATCTCCACAACATCCCCTACAGACATTTTATTTCTCTGTTCCACAGTGGCATAGCCTGTTTCCGGATCATAACCCTTTACCATCCCCACAAAAGAATAGTCCCTTGTATAATCACTTGTACGGTAGTTCTGGTCATTTCCCGTCGGTTTATGAAAATAGAAACCTGTCGTAAACTCCCTGTGGCTCACCTTGCACAGCTCGGCCATCCATTCCGGATCAAAGACATATCCATCAGGATCTGCGGCATAAGCGTCCAGAGCCCTGCGATATGCGCCCACTACTGTCGCCACATAAAACACGCTTTTCATCCTGCCTTCGATCTTAAATGATTCGATGCCGGCGCCTATGAGTTCAGGCAGGTGCTCTATCAGGCAAAGATCCTTTGAGTTCATTATATATGTTCCCCTGTCGTCTTCCTCCACCGGATAATACTGTCCAGGCCTCTGTTCCTCCACAAGGGAATATTTCCACCGGCAAGGGTGCGCGCACATACCTCTGTTGGCATCCCTGTTTATCATGAAATTACTGAGAAGGCACCGTCCGGAATAAGAAATGCACATGGCGCCGTGGACAAATGTCTCAAGTTCCATATCCCTTGGTATATTGTCCCTTATCTGTCTTATTTCTTCAAGAGTAAGCTCTCTTGCCAGCACCAGCCGTCTGATACCTCTATCATACCAGAACCTGGCCGTCATGTAATTGGTCATGTTTGCCTGAGTGCTCAGATGTATCTCCGCCTCCGGTATGGCCTGGCGCACAAGCTCCATCACGCCGGGATCGGCGACTATGAATGCGTCTATATCAAGATCTTTTATCCGTTCAAGATATGCGCAGAGAGGCCCTATGTCTTCGTTATGGGCATATATGTTCAGGGTCATATGGCACTTTACGCCTCTTTCGTGGGCAAAGGCTATACCCTCCCTCATTTCCTCTATGGAAAAATTATCGGCTCCTGCCCTGAGGGAAAAATCTTCACCTGCAAAATATACGGCATCCGCGCCATACATTACCGCTGTCTTTAATTTTTCCAGATCTCCTGCCGGGGCCAAAAGTTCCGGTCTTTTCATAAGTCATACCTGCTGAGGGCCAGACCGTCCCCGCATGCGATGATAGCCGTATCCAGCCTGGGATGGTCCGATATATATGTGAGATATTCCCTCATCCTTTTTATATTTGTCTTGAACCGTCTGTTTGGATCCAGTGAATCCGAAGCAGTCGTTCCTTTAAGCAGCACATTGTCAGAAATGATAACGGCTCCTGGTCTGCACAGCGGCAGGGCCGCATCCAGAAACCTTTTGTAGTGGCTCTTGGCTGCATCTATGAACACCATATCAAAGGACAGCCCATTTTCTTTTTCTTTAAGGCTTTTCAGAACTTCTTCTCCGTCGCCTTTCAGAAGGCGGATCTTGTGTGAAAAGCCCATGAGTTCAAAGTTTCCTGCTGCCTTTTCTGCCATCTTTTCATCTTTTTCAACGGTTACCACAGAGGCTCCCATTGAAGCAAATACCATGGATGAATATCCTACCGCCGTTCCTATCTCCAGCACAGTCTCCGGGTGCAGCACCTTCATCATAAAACAGAGGAACTCTTCTGTTTCACGAAGGATGACAGGCACCCCATCCTGCTCCGCTTTAAGCCGGAGCGCGTACAGGCTGTCGCTCACAGGCCTGTAAAAGTCTCTGAGATATTCCGATACAAACTCGTTGGTTATGGTTATGTTCATCTTCAGTACCACAGGTTTTCTGACACGGCCTGTTCGTGTTCTTCATAAGTTTTGGAATATATAACTGTACCGTCCTCTTTTGCAAAGAAATACAGATAATCCGATCCTTCATAATTGAGGGTGTCGTCCATTCCGCGGGATGACACGGCAGATACCGGTCCGATCGGAAGCCCGGTGTACTTGTATGTATTATATGGTGAGTCCACTTCCAGATCTGCATATGTGACATCCACTTTCTTTTCCTGCAGTGCATATAAAACCGTTATGTCACTCTGGAGCGGCATGCCTGCCTCCAGCCTGTTTATAAACACACCTGCGATCTTTGGCCTGTCCTCATCAAACAGAGATTCACTTTCCACCACTGACGCCAGAGAAAGGAACTGGTGAACGGTCCATCCTGAAGCTTCAATGCTTTCTCTTCTCTGGGAAAGCATCGAGTCAGTATGATCCAGGATCATTTCCGTAACTTCCTCTGCTGTGGCATTGGTATCCGTTATTATATATGTTTCCGGATACAGATATCCTTCAAGGGGATACATTATCCCATCCTGCAGTATATCGTCCGTCAGGAACCAATATTTATCTATAAGAGTCTGCAGATATTCACTGTCGCTCCAGAGGGCAATAAGATCATCAGCAGAGACATTGATCTTGGAGCCTACGGATTCTGCAGCCTGAGGAATCGTAGAACCTTCGATTATAGTTATCTGATTTTTGGACAGATAATTGAAATCTCCCGTATTTATGGCTGTCAGTATCTCTTTTAGGCCCATATCTTTTGAAAAGATGTAGGTATTGGCCTGCAGGCTGTCGTACCCGCCTATCCTCACATGGATGCCGGCCATGGTCTTGTTCTTTACCAGTCCGTTCTCATCGAGGATGTTGATTATATCCATGGCGCCGCTGCCTGATGGGATCTCCACGGTTATCGGTTCATCGTCGCTGCTGTCTGCCGGCCCTATGCCGCTGTTGTAGACTATCAGTCCGACAATGAGCAGGAGGATGGCTGCTGCCGCTGCTATGATGACTGCAAGTATTTTTTTGTTGGATCTGATGTTGCTGAAATTCATTTTTTGACCTCTTTTGCCAGGAGTACAAATAAAGGGACGAATGATCGCCCCATTATCGTAAGCTTATCTATTTGGCTCTGCCCAAATATTCACCGGTCCTTGTATCGATCTGGATAACTTCTCCTGTTTCAATAAAGATAGGTACCTGGATCACAGCTCCGGTTTCAACTGTAGCCGCCTTTGTGACATTGGTTGCTGTATTTCCCTTGACGCCCGGTTCGGTTTCAACCACCTGGAGATTCACAAAATTCGGCGCTTCAACAAGGAAAGCGTTTCCTTTGTAGAATTTGATGGTAGCTTCATCGTTTTCTCTGAGATACTTCATGGCGTCCTCAACCTGGTCTTTCTGCAGAGGAACCTGTTCGTAAGTTTCCCCGTCCATGAAGTAATAAAGCTCACCGTCATTGTACAGATACTGCATAACCTTGGTCTCGATATGAGCTTTAGGGAATTTGTCGTCCGGGTTGAAAGCTTCTTCTCTGGTGGCCCCTGTCAGGATGTTCTTGTACTTGGTCCTTACAAAAGCGGCGCCTTTTCCCGGCTTTACATGCTGGAAATCAAGGACAACATGAGGTTCTCCGTTGATCTCAAAGGTAATGCCTTTTCTAAAATCGCTTGCGTAAATCATTTTTTCTCTCCAATCTTAACTAACTGAAATATATTATATCAGAATTTGCTGGTGTTGCCAAGTCCCATGTAAAAAGGTAAGGATGCATCTAACCAAGCATATCTCCCAGGCCCGTGGCTTCTCCTATGATCTCATATACATCTTTCATCATGATGGAAAAACGCATCTCAGTCTCCATATATCTGGCTGCCAGGGGATCTTTCAGCAATATGGCGTATAGCTGCTGCACGCTGCTCATGTCCTCCGGTCCCAGCTGCTGCCCGGACATCTGTTTTGCCTGGGGTTCAAACTGTTTTGTCTGGAAGTCTTTTACCATCCTGCTGAGTTCCTCATTGCCTTTGAGCTGCTGTCTTGCTTCGTCGAACTGTTTAAATTCTTCAGATCCTTTTATGGCCTGGGCCAGGCCGTGAGCCTGATCATATACATTCATAACTATACCTCCAAAAATACCGGTAATATTATCGGACTTCTCTTTGTCCTGTCATAGATATATGAGCTGAGCGAGTCCCTTACCTGTGATTTCATATTGTTCCAGTCTTTTATCTTCCTTCTCTGACATTTCTCAAGGGCTTCTTCGGCCACCTTGCGGGCTTCTTCCATGAGATGTTCGTTTTCCCTCACATATACGAAGCCTCTTGATATTATGTCCGGTCCGGATACTACGGTCTGAGTGGCTTTGTCGATGGCTGCCACTACGATTATAAGTCCGGATTCGGACAGGAGTTTTCTGTCTCTGAGGACGATGTTGCCCACATCTCCTACGCCCAGACCGTCTACCAGTATGGCGTCTGCTTCGACCTGCTGTCTTTCTATCTCGGCCTTGCGTTTGGTCACATTGAGCACATCTCCGTTTTCCAGTATAAAGATATTTTCTTTCTTCATGCCCAGGCCCTCAGCTATCCTCTTGTGCTGTATCAGGTGCCTGTATTCGCCGTGTACCGGCATGAAGAATTTAGGTTTTATGAGGGAGTGGATCAGTTTCAGTTCTTCCTGACACGCATGTCCCGACACATGGATATCGGCGATATCGGAATAGATAACCTCTGCCCCCTTTTCAAACAGCTTGTTGACTACATTTGACACGGTCTTTTCGTTACCCGGCACAGGTGTGGAAGAAAGTATGACCATGTCTCCTTTTTTCAGCTTTACAGCTTTATGATCGCCGGATGCTATCCTGGCAAGCGCTGACATAGGTTCGCCCTGGCTTCCTGTGGTAATGATGACCAGTTTGTTATCCGGGATGTTTCTTGTCATCTTCAGATCTACCAGCGTTCCTGCAGGAATGTCCAGATATCCCAGTTCAAGGGCCAGCGCTACCACATTTTCCATGCTCCGTCCGGAGATAGCCACCTTGCGGCCCATCTTTACGGCGTTTTCTATTATCCTCTGCACTCTGTGGACATTGGATGAGAAAGTGGCTATTATTATCCTCGAATTGGAAGTCCTGAAAATATTTTCTATGGTCTGTCCGACCACCTTTTCAGAGGCGGTATATCCCGGCCTTATTGAATTGGTGCTGTCGCACATCATCAGGGTGACGCCCTTCTTGCCCAGCTCAGCCAGACGGCAGAAATCAATGGGTTCACCGTCTACAGGAGTATAGTCGATCTTAAAGTCTCCTGTATGGAAGATCATCCCGGCCGGCGTATCTATGGCCAGACATATGGAGTCAGCAATGGAATGGGTCGTCCTGATGGTTTCAATGTTGAAACATCCCAGCTTGATCTTGTCACCCGCTTTTATGGTCCTCAGGTCGCCCTTTATCCTGTGTTCTTTCAGCTTATTCTCTACCAGTCCCAAAGTAAGCTTGGTCCCGTAGATTGGAAGCTTGATCTTTTTGAGCAGGTAAGGAATGGCGCCTATGTGGTCCTCATGCCCATGGGTTATTACCATACCTACGATCTTTTCCCTGTTTTCCACCACATAGCTGAAATCCGGTATTACGATATCTATTCCGTACATCTCGTCTTCCGGAAAGCTTAAGCCGCAGTCGATTATCAGTATCTGGTCATCGTATTCAAGGAGGGTCATGTTTTTTCCGATCTCATTGAGCCCTCCTATTGGAATGACTTTGAGCTTAGGCAGTTTCTTTCCTTTTGTTGTTTTTCTTCTCATAAATTTTCCGTCCTTTTCTAATGTTTATGAAAAGATAAACGTTGTCTCAATATTCTGTTGTCATTTTTTCTGTCTTTATTTTACTACGATATTTATCAGTCTGCCCGGTACCGCTACTACCTTTACCACTGATCTTCCTTCTAACAGTCTCTTGATCTTGTCGTTCTCCAACGCTATCTTTTCCAGTTGTCCTTTGTCCGCGTCGGCGGAGACAACTACTTTATCTTTTACTTTTCCGTTGATCTGCACTACTACCTCTACAGTATCTTTTACGAGGGCGCTCTCATCATATTCCGGCCAGCGCATGGCAGTAACGGACTTGGTCTCTCCCATATGTTCCCACATTTCCTCGCAGATGTGAGGCACAAATGGCGACAATATAAGTATCAGGTTCTTGGCGGCTTTGCCCAGCAGTCCTGAGTTCACCTGATCCTGTTCCTTATATTTGTACATTTCATTTACCAGCTCCATGATCGAGCTGATAGCGGTATTGAAGTTAAATCTTCCGCCTGCGTCTTCGCTGACTTTCTTTATGGTATAGTTCAGCACATAGTTGAGATTCTTGTCAGCCTCTGTTTTTACTTCAAAGGCCTGAGGCATATCCGGATATTTTGCTTTTATCTCATATATGAGGCGGTATACTCTGTTGAGGAACCTGTAGCTTCCCTCAACTCCGGCATCGGACCAGTCCAGTTCTCTGTCAGGCGGAGCCGCAAACAGGATGAACAGTCTTGCCGTATCAGCGCCGTATTTGGCGATTATTTCCTCAGGGCTTACCACATTGCCGATGGATTTGGACATCTTCTTGCCGTCTTTGTTTACCATGCCCTGAGTGAGGAGGTTGCGGAAAGGCTCCTCGTCCTTTACCAGGCCCATGTCGTAGAAGGCCATCTGGAAGAATCTCGAATACATCAGGTGAAGGATGGCGTGTTCTACTCCTCCGATATATTGATCCACATTCATCCAGTAGGCAGCCTTTTTAGGGTCGAACGGGGCCTTGTCATTCTTAGGGTCGCAGTATCTGAGAAAATACCATGAAGAATCGAGGAATGTATCCATGGTATCCATCTCTCTTTTTGCCGGCCTGCCGCATACAGGGCAGACAGCCTGGGCAAATTCTTTGGAAGTGGTCAGAGGTGATTCTCCCTTTCCTGTAAATTCAACATCCGTAGGAAGCATCACAGGAAGGTTTTCCTCTTTTTCCGGAACCCAGCCGCAGGTATCGCAGTAGATCATAGGGATAGGAGTACCCCAGTAACGCTGTCTGGAGATGAGCCAGTCCCTGAGCCTGTAATTTACTGTCCTTTTGCCTATACCTTCTTTTTCGACCAGTTCGATAAATTTCTCGATGGCCATTTTGTTGTTCATGCCGTTGAACTCGCCCGAATTGATAAGAGTACCTTCAGCGGCGCAGGCAGCTTTAAGGTTGTTCAGGTCTATGTCCGGATCTCCAGGATCAACGACAGGAATGATGTCGAGACCGAATTTGGTGGCAAATTCAAAGTCCCTCTGGTCATGGGCAGGAACACCCATAACTGCTCCTGTTCCGTAGCCCATGAGTACATAGTCTGATATATAGATAGGGATCTCTTTCTTGGTGAACGGATTGATGGCGTATTTTCCTATGAAAACGCCGGTCTTTTCGTTGGTCGTAGAGGTCCTCTCTATGTCGTTCATGTGTTCGACTTTTTCGATATAGTCTTTTACCGGTTTTTCGTATTCAGTACCTTCTACCATGTCCAGGACTGTAGGGTACTCCGGCGCCAGCACCATATAAGTCGTTCCGTAGATGGTATCTACCCTTGTGGTAAATACGGTCAGAGTCTCGTCTCTGTCCTTGATCTTAAAATCAACTTCGGCGCCTACGGATTTTCCGATCCAGTTGCGCTGCATGACTTTGACTTTGTTCGGCCAGCCCTCCAGCTTATCCAGATTGTCCAGGAGCCTTTCGGCGTAATCGGTTATCTTCAGATACCATTGGGAAAGGTTTTTCTTTCCAACCGGAGTCTTACACCTTTCGCAGCAGCCGTCAACGACCTGCTCGTTGGCCAATACGGTCTGGCAGCTCGGACACCAGTTTACCGGATTTTCTTTTTTGTAGGCCAGTCCTCTCTTATAAAACTGTATGAATATCCACTGCATCCATTTATAGTAATCAGGATGACATGTGGCTACTTCCCTGTCCCAATCATATGACAGCCCCAGTTCTTTGAGCTGGTTCCTCATCTCCTTTATGTTGTCCCAGGTCCATATGCTTGGATGGATACCGTGCTTGATGGCGGCGTTTTCTGCCGGCAGGCCGAAGGAATCCCATCCCATAGGGTGGAGCACATTATAGCCTTCCATCTTTTTAAATCTTGCCACCACATCACCTATGGAATAGTTCCTCACATGGCCCATGTGGAGCTTTCCGGAAGGATAAGGGAACATCTCTAGGCAGTAATATTTTTTCTTGGATTCATCTTCTTCGGTTTTGAAGCACTTGTTTTCTTCCCAGTATTTTTGCCACTTTTTTTCTATTTCTTTGAAATCATATCTTTCTTTCATTTTATTGGTTTATTCCTCCACTTCGATGAATTGGCAGTCTCCCCAGACCTTCTCTATGCTGTATTTTTCTCTCATTTCCTCTGTAAACAGGTTTACTATCATATCCCCGAAATCCATAAGTATCCATCCGGAAGCATTTTTCCCCTCTATGGCCCGCACTTCCAGACCCTTATCATACATGGCGTCTTCCAGCTGATCGGCAAGCGTGTTTATCTGTCTTTCAGATGTGCCGGAACACAGCACGAAATAATCGGCAAATGTGGCTTTACCCTGAATGTCGATGATAACTATGTCTTTGGCCTTTTTGTCTGAAAGGAATTTCCCTGCCAGCAGTGCATAATCTTTATTTGTCATCTGCTCTCTCCTTTTGCTTTATCTCTCTTTCAAAAAATTTTTTCGCTTCTATGGTTTCTCCGTCCAGGTATTTCCCCTGTGAAGTAACATAATCAATGGTCTTGTTTATGGACGCAAGGCATGCAGCGTCAATGTCTGTTGCCGCCAGTTTTCTTATATCGTCTACCCCCGGATATGTCCTGCCCGGTTCTATGGCGTCGGCGATATAGATTATCTTTTCAAGCAGGCTCATACCGTCCCTGCCTGTCGTATGATATCTTACAGCATTTATTATATCCTGGTCTTTTATGCCGAAGTCCCTCTGTATCACCTGGGCAGCCACAGGACCGTGGGCAAGGTTTGCGTCGTTGACATATCTGCTGTCAAGTCCCAGATGTCTCACATGATAATTGAGGACATCGGGGCTGACACCTCTGAAAATGTCATGGAGCAGAGCGGCCTTTTCAGCTTTCTCTTTGTCACATCCGTATTTATCGGCCAGCTTCAGGGCTGTGTCCCGTACTCCGTATGTGTGGTTTCTTCTTTTTTCAGACAGATTTTTATCTATATACTTTTTTATGCTATCTATACAATCCATTTTCGATTATATACCTTTCAACCTCTTTTGGTACGAGATCGGCTATTGCTTTTCCCTGACGGAGCCGTTCTCTGACTGCCGTCGATGATATGGGTGGCATCTGTGCATTGATCCTGATGATGTGGGCTGCATATTTTCTTTCATATTCTGAAATCTTCCTGCATAGTTCTTCCTGTCTGTAACCGGGCCTGACGCTGACTGCAAGAGAAAAATCCTTAAGGATATCTTCTCCCATCCTCCACTTTTCCATTTCCAGAAAAGAATCTGTTCCGCATATGAAAAACAGTTCATTATCAGGATAAATTTCCTTCAGGTGTTCCAAAGTGTTTATGGTATAGGATATACCCGGTTGCGCCAGTTCGTAATCTGAAACTTCTATTTTTTCATTGCCCTCAAATGCAAGCTCAGCCATAGCTTTTCTGTGATGATCTTCCGCTATTTTCTTTCCGAACTTAAATGGCTGTATCCTGGCAGGCATGATGATGAGCCTGTCAAGGTGCGCTTCTTCTATGGCAGCTTTTGCCAGTGCCACATGAGCCAGATGCACAGGGTCGAAAGTACCGCCCAGAACGCCTATCCGCGGCTTCAATCTGGTCAGACCCTCTGCCTCCAGAGCCTTCACGAATCTGCTTGGAGCGTTGCCCTTCATCCTTTCCACATCCAGGATACCTATATAATCGGCTCCCCCGATCCGGACGGTCGTGACATCTCCGTCGCCTCCTGTGACTACCGCCGTCAGAAACGCGGAGATCTCCAACATTACGGAATGTCCGTAAAATGTAAACACCTCGGCTCTCAGGTCCTGCCTGTCGGCGGCGACTGCTGAAAACCTCAGCTCTCCTATGGTCCTGCCGGCTCTTATCACGGCTTCCTTACATTCATCAAAGGTGTTTGCGTATATGTTCGTTAAAGAAACGAAATTATCCGGTACAGCTGCAACAATGTGACTGAACTCGTTTTTTATCACATCTCTTACATCTTTATCAAAAACTGTCTGTTCAAGAGCTGAAGAAAACCTCTCCCATTTTTCTGCAGGATCATCATAGGTTGATTTAAGCTGTCCGATCATAAGAAGTTCCGATACGGTCTTTCCGCAGTCGCTGCAGAATACATGACCGGAATATTCCATTTCGTATGGATCTTCAAAAGGTGAGATCTTCTTGCCGCAGGCGGCGCAGTATCTTGCCATGACTGTCTCCTTTTCGCAGGTGGAGTTACTCCTTTTCAGATATATCTATTCCAAGCTCATCGAGCTGAGCTTTATCGACCGGTGCAGGGGCTTCGCTGACCAGACACTGGGCATTCTGGTTCTTAGGGAAGGCCATGACTTCTCTTATGGAAGGCTCGCCCAAAAGGAGCATTACCAGTCGGTCAAGGCCGTAAGCCAGGCCTCCGTGAGGAGGTGCTCCGTATTTGAAGGCTTCGATGAGGAAGCCAAACTTTTCTTCACATTCTTCTTTTGTCAGCCCCAGTATGTCGAACATCTTGGACTGGAGCTCCCGGTCGTGTATCCTGATGGAACCGCCGCCCAGCTCCACTCCGTTGAGCACGATGTCATAAGCATTGGCTTTGACTTTTTCCGGAGCACTGTCCAGCATCGGGATGTCCTCAGGCTTAGGTGAAGTGAACGGATGATGCATGGCTTTCAGTTCTCCTGTCTCATCATCCTTTTCAAAGAGCGGGAAGTCCACTACCCAGAGCAGTTTATATTCTTTATCGTCCAGCAGTCCCATCCTGCCGGCGATCTCCCGTCTCAGGAAGCCTAAAGTATCGAATACCACCTTGGCCCTGTCAGAAACGATCAGTATCAGGTCTCCGGCTTTTGCCTCAAATACGGCTGCTATTTCCTTCAGCTGCTCCTGGTCGAAAAATTTATTGACGGATGAATTGATCTCATCCTCATTGACCCTTATCCATACAAGGCCTTTGGCACCGTAGCTCCTGGCGCTTTCTGTCAGCTTGTCTATGTCTTTGCGGCTGAAATGGGCACTTCCGCCGTCTATGCAGATACCGCGTACATTTCCGCCCTTTTCCAGTGCGTCTGTGAACACCTTGAATCCGCAGCCTGCGACCACATGGTTGAGTTTTTTCAGCTCAAATCCGAATCTGGTGTCCGGTTTGTCGGATCCGTATCTTTCCATGGCTTCCTGCCAGGTCAGTCTAGGCAGCGGAGTTTCTATGTCTATGTCCATCAGCTCCCTGAAGAGCTTTTTGAGGAAGCCTTCCTGCATGGTGATGACATCGTCCATATCCACAAAGGACATCTCCAGGTCTATCTGGGTAAATTCCGGCTGTCGGTCAGCTCTCAGGTCTTCGTCCCTGAAGCACTTTACCACCTGCATGTATCTGTCGGTGCCGCCTACCATCAGGAGCTGCTTGAACAGCTGCGGCGACTGAGGCAGGGCGTAGAACGATCCCGGAAAAACTCTGCTAGGCACGATATAGTCTCTGGCTCCCTCTGGGGTGGACTTGATGAGCATTGGAGTTTCAACTTCCGTGAAGCCGTTATTGTCAAAATAATCCCTTGCCAGCTTTACCACCTTGTGGCGGAAAGTCAGGTTCCTCTGCATTTTGACCTTTCTCAGGTCCAGATATCTGTATTTGAGCCTGAGATTATCGTCTACATTGTCGTCGTCCTTGATATAGATAGGCGGAGTATCCGCCTTGGAATATATGATGAGATCATCGGCAAAAACCTCTATTTCTCCGGTGCTCAGGTTGGCATTTTTGGAACTTCTTTCCCTTACGGTTCCCTTAACGCCTATCACATATTCGCTTCTGAGGGAATCTGCCCTTTCAAAGAGCTCCTGCGGTATGGAATCGTCGAATGTAACCTGGACTATGCCTGTTTTGTCTCTCAGGTCGACAAATATCAGTCCGCCCAGATTTCTCTGTTTGGCTACCCATCCGTTAAGAACGACCTGGCTGCCTTCATCTGACAGGTTAAGCTCACCGCACATGTGAGTTCTCTTAAATAATGCGCTCATTTATGTTTCGTTCTCCTGTTTATCTGTTTATTTCCTTGTATATATCTTCTATGGCGACTTCTCTCTGGGATGAGGCGGCCATATCTTTTAAGGATACTACTCCCTTATCCAGCTCGTTATCTCCGATGACCAGCGTATATCTGGCGTTGAGGCGGTCGGCATATTTGAACTGTCCCTTGATATTTCTTGCCAGAGTGTCCATCTCGGCAACTATGCCTTTCTGCCTCATTTCTCTGCACAGCTTCAGTCCGAATGACTTGGCTCTTTCGCCCATGACGGCGATAAAGACTTCCACTCCCTGGTCCTCAGGGAAATATGCTTCGTTGGCGTCCATCAGGAGCAGCAGCCGCTCGATCCCAAGTCCAAAGCCAACGCCGGGGATCGGAGGTCCCCCCAGTTCTTCTATCAGGTGGTCGTATCTGCCGCCTCCGCAGACGGTGCCCTGAGCGCCTATCTTGGTGGTAACAAATTCAAAGGCAGTTTTGGTATAATAATCCAGCCCCCTTACGATATTAGGATCTACGGTGTATCCTATACCCATGGAGGTGAGATTTGTCTTTAGTTCTTCAAAAGCCTGCCGGCAGTCATCGCAGAGATAGTCCAGCATCCGAGGAGCATCCTTGACTATGCCCTGGCAGATCTCAGACTTGCAGTCCAGTATCCTCATGGGATTTCTTTCGTACCTGTCTTTGCAGGTGCCGCAGAGTTCATCATATCTCGGCTTTATAAAGTCTTTGAGAGCCTGTCTGTATTTGGCCCGGCATTCAGGACAGCCCACGCTGTTTATCCTCAGTTCTATTTCTTTTACACCCAGATCGGTCAGAAAATCGTTGGCCAGGCAGATGACTTCTGCATCGGCCAGCATGTTGGAAGTTCCGAACACTTCTATGCCGAACTGGTGGAAATGTCTCAGGCGGCCTGACTGAGGCTTTTCGTATCTGAAACAGTCAGTGTCATAATAATATTTGGTCGGCTGTACCTCCGCATATTGCTTGTGTTCTATGAATGCCCTGACGGCTCCGGAGGTGCCTTCAGGCTTCAGTGTTATGCTCCTGCCGGCGTGATCGTTGAAAGTGTACATTTCTTTCTGGACCACATCTGTAGTGTCGCCGATTCCCCTCTGAAATACTTCCGTATGTTCAAACATGGGAGTCCTTATTTCTTTAAAACCGTATTTTCTGCAAATATCGGCAAATTTTTCTTCTACATAGTGCCATTTATATGCCTGTTCAGGCAGCATGTCCTTGGTTCCCTTAGGTGCATTTGTCAACACTTTCTCATACCTCCCCAAAAAAATTGTTATTTTTTCTGGATATCATTTGATCCAGCCTGTCTATATATACCCTGTAATTGGACACATTGGGCACCCGTTCCAGTCTGTTCTCGGCAGGATAATACCTTTTGCTTATCCCGCCGGCGCCCAAAGCCAAGATATCCTGTTTTTCTTCCATTATCCTTATGTTATATACGCTCGGCGTGTTGCCCTTGCAGTAGCCTACATTTTCCAAAGCTCCGGCCATATGCTTCTGACGGTAAAGGTAATATGGCCTGTATCCAGCCTGGGACAGCATTTCCTTTCCTGCAACCAGCATATCCTGCACTGCGGTTCCATGGTCGTAGTGATAATCAGGGGCTTTTTCGATGAGCCTTGAAGCCTTTTTGACCGCAAGTGTGTGGACTGTTATGTTCTGCGGCCCCAGTCCTATCATCTCCCTCAGGGAGCTTTCAAAATCTTCTTTATCTTCTCCCGGCAGCCCTGCTATCAGGTCAGCGTTGATAATGAATCTTCCCGCATTTTGAGCCAGAGCAAAGGCTTTCCTGATATCATCAGCTTTGTGGGACCTGCCGATCAGCTCAAGGGTCTCATCCTTCATGGTCTGGGGATTTATGCTGATCCTGTCTATCCCTCTGTCCATAAGTACAGCAAGTTTATCTTCCGTTATGGTGTCAGGCCGTCCGGCTTCTACTGTAAATTCCTTTGTGCTGGAAAGGTCAAAAGCGTCCTGTACCCGTCTGATGAGGGTGTCCAGCTGCTGCCATGTCAGGGTAGTGGGAGTGCCTCCTCCTATGTATACTGATTCTATGAGCATGTTCCTGTCTTTGGCTGCCCTGCCGGCATATTCTATTTCACGGTACAGAGCGTCAAGATATGCCTCTATTTCCCCCGGCCCCTCCTGATTTGAGGTAAAGGAGCAGTACAGACACCTGGTCGGACAAAACGGTATGCCTATATAAAGTCCAGCAGAATTTTCGGGCGGATCACCGCAGGTTTCCTGCTGGTAGCGGTACACATCCGTAAGCAGCCGGGCTTTTTCTTCACTCAGGAGATAATATCCTGTCAGTTTGTCAGTTACTGCTTTCTCACTGCCCAGTTTTTCAAAAAGTTCTCCTGTCAGCTTTACCGGCCTTACGCCTGTAAGGATGCCCCACGGCGGCCGCAGTCCCGTCAGCTGGCTGAGTCCTTTGTAGATTTCCCTCTTGATGTAGTCTTTGCTGCCGAAGTCGTGTTCATTAAATACTATTGATACATCGCCGCATCCTGCCGGGCTTTCAGGTTCATCTTCAGTAAAAAGCCTGTACTGATCCGGTCTGAGGAAGATCTTTATAAGTTCGTTGTAATCGTATTTATCTTTTATATTTTCGATCAGGATATTATACAAAAGGGTTTCCTCTTTTTTCGTCTCCGATGGTAGTCTGTCCCATATGTCCCGGCAGCACAAGAGTATCATCCGGCAGATAGAACAGTTTGTCTTTGATTGAGTTTATCAGCTGCCTGAAATCTCCTCCATAAAAATCCGTTCTTCCGAT